>JBDTKF010000015.1:0-33182 GCA_039935455.1 Ginsengibacter sp. | reverse complement strand
AGTTACTTAAGCTACCAGATTGAAGATTTCAGGAAAGGGAATATGGATGATTACCAAACGGTGCAAGCTGCTCTTGATAGCCTCCCTGAAAATTCCACCGTCCAATTTGCAAACAAAACTTACACATTTTCTCATACGCCATTCCTTGAGAAAACTATCCATTTTTTGGGACCAACGACTATTACAAGGGAGAATCAAATAGAATATACATTAAAAGAGTCCGCTGATGGAAATTCCAAATATTTGGTGCTAAACTCAACGAAAGGACTTATTGAGGCTGACAGATTGCTGGTCAGTTTAAATAAATCCAATAAAGGAGCAACCGCAATAAATGTTGCCATTAAAATTATTGGTGATACAGTTATTTTGAACTTACCCTTGGGGAAGACTTTTGGAGGAGATAGTTATTTTCCTGCGGGTACTGACTTATTCAAAAATATTAATTTTTTTTGGGTGATATCTCCTTACAAATACCCGGACATGTCTTGCTCATTTACTGATATAATTTTTGATGGCAACAGGGATAATAATGAGGGAACATATACGTGGAATCTTAATGCTGCTATAGTAGCAGTTTCGACAGGGACAACAACCTATAAAAAATGCAAATTTATTAATAGTCCTAATGAATCAATAGTTGGTAGTAATGCTGATATAGAGAATTGCACATTTTATAAACTGAATGGAAGTGGTTTTCACACCTCAGCTGATAAAGAAACTCTACCTGAAAATACAATTCATTCAGATATTTTAAATAATACTTTTGAAAATACGAATCAGATTCTAACATCCATAACGGGTCATAGTGAAGGCGCTATCACTCACAGCTATTCAGGAGGTTATTATACTGCATCCGGGAATAAATTCATCAATATTGGAGAATCCGTACTTGGCGCCATGTACCCTTCCACAAGTATTCATGATTGGGGAACTTCCAATATAACTTTCAAAAACAACACGATTGATGGAGCAGGCAGAATGATTTACCTGATAGACACCACAACTGCTGGTATCATTCACGATGTGTATATTGGAAATAATTTTATATCAAATATGCCCTCGCATGATTATTCAGCCGAACTTGAAATCCGACCCGGCATAATTTTGGAACAGGAAAGTAAAAAATGAAAATCGGGAACATTGATCCAGTTCTTTTATAGCTTAATGCCTATTATTTAGTCTTTATAATCCGGGAATACTTAAAGATTAGTAGATTTTGTATTCTTATTTATAAAGACAAGGTAATTTGCACCTTTTTAAAAACTCTAATTTGAAAACAGACTTCTTGGTAATAGGCAGCGGTATCGCGGGGTTAACTTATGCACTTAAAGTTGCGCGGGATTGTCCTGACAAAACAATAACGATTCTGACTAAATCAGAAAGCGAAGAAACCAATACAAAGTATGCCCAGGGCGGTGTTGCGGGCGTTACTGATTTTAAAAATGACAGTTTCGAAAAACATATTGACGACACATTAATTGCCGGCGATGGTTTGTGCAATCCGAAAATTGTAGAAATCGTAGTAAAGGAAGGTGTTGAAAGGATTAAGGAAATTATAAACTGGGGTGCTGATTTTGACAAAGAAAATTCAGGTAAGTATTCTTTGGGGAAGGAAGGCGGACACAGTGAATTTCGAATACTTCATCATAAGGATGTAACGGGAAAAGAAATTGAAGATACCTTGTTGGAAGAGATCTCAAAAAAGCCTAACATTCGTTTGATTAGCCATTGTTTTGTGGTTGATATTATCACACAACATCATCTTGGTTACCTGGTTACCAAGTCTACTCCTGACATTTTATGTTTTGGTGTGTATGTGCTTAATTTACAAAATAATAAAATTGAAAAAATTATTTCGAAAATAACGTTGCTTGCAACAGGAGGGAACGGGCAGGTTTACCGAACTACGACAAATCCTTCAATTGCCACAGGAGACGGAGTGGCAATGGCTTACAGGGCAAAGGGCAGAATCGAGGATATGGAATTTATTCAGTTTCATCCAACCGCTTTATATGAAGCTGGAAAAAGCGGCCAGGCTTTTTTGATTACAGAAGCAGTGCGCGGTGATGGCGGTATTTTGAGAAATAAAAAAGGAGAAGCTTTCATGGAAAAATATGATGAAAGAAGAGACCTTGCTCCACGCGATATCGTAGCCCGTGCGATAGACAGTGAAATGAAGATAAATGGTACGGAACATGTTTTTCTGGATTGCACGAAAATGAATTTTGAAAAATTTCTTCATCATTTTCCCAACATTTATGAAAAATGTAAATCGATAGGGATTGATATTACCAAACAATATATTCCTGTTGCTCCGGCAGCACATTATAGTTGCGGTGGAATCAAAGCGGATGAATGGGGTAGAAGCTCGATTAAAAATTTATACGCATGCGGGGAGTGCGCCAGCACCGGATTACACGGTGCCAACCGGCTTGCAAGTAATTCACTTTTGGAGGCGATGGTTTTTGCGCACCGCTGCTATCTGGATTCGGTTAAACAAATTAATTCGATCGAATTTAATGAAGCCATTCCTGATTGGAATGCGAAAGGAACAAATACTCCAAAAGAAATGATTTTGATCACACAGAGCCTGAAAGAGTTGCAATTACTCATGACAGATTATGTCGGAATTGTAAGAACAAATGCCAGATTGGAGAGAGCGATGAAAAGGCTGGACCTGCTTCATTTGGAAACGGAAGAATTTTATAAATCTGCTTCAGTTTCTCCCCAGCTTTGTGAATTAAGAAACCTGATTACCGTTGGATATTTAATTGTAAAAAGCGCGCAGTTCAGGCATGAAAGCAGAGGATTGCATTTCAACACTGATTATCCAGGGAAAAGCGATTTGGTACAAAATGTGGTGTTGTAGATAAAGCTAAGCACATGGAAAATAAGAATCATTAGAACGTTCTAACTCAACTTTTACTGCTTCCAGGATAATTTTCGTAAATATTTTCAAAGATTATTTCACCATTTTTAAGAAGAGACGAATCTGAAACCTGCCCAGCCAAATTCCATTTTTTACACAAACCATCTTTTTTCCCTAACAAATAATTTCCCTCACTTCCTTTATTTCCATTTGTAAGATAACTTACAATTAATCCATTGCATTTTATCTAATACTTTTAATTCAAAAAAACCAATTTCATATTGACCAAGACCCTCAAAAACAGCATGTGGTTTTTCCACCTAATTGACGCCATTGTCGAAATAGTAAGAATATTGAGTTTGCGCTTGAAGGGCAAATCCAACAAAAAGGAGTAAACAGGTAGCAATAATATTTTGTTTGAACA
This sequence comes from Ginsengibacter sp., assembly GCA_039935455.1. Lineage (GTDB taxonomy): Bacteria > Bacteroidota > Bacteroidia > Chitinophagales > Chitinophagaceae > Ginsengibacter. Next base: position 29,889 of record JBDTKF010000015.1, on the reverse strand, counting down.
TAAACGGTTTTGTAAGCCTATTCTTACGCAGAGTAAAAAGACTTTTTCTATTTTTCGATAGTAACCGATGTGCCCACAGGAATATAACTATACAAGTCCGCGGCTTCTGTGTATTTTAAAGAAACACATCCATCGGTCCAGTTTTGATAATAATCTACCGTCCATTCCTCCTGTGGCCTTGTGGCGTGAATGGCAATACCACCGCCAATGTTGGCGCTTTTAGGAATTTCACCTTTTGCTTTTCTTGCATCGAATTTTTGATAGCTATTTTGATTTGGGTAATCCAATAAAAGCTCGAATTTCCATTTGGAATTATTTTTTTTCAACACAACTTTAAAATTTCCTTCCGGTGTTCTCTTATCGCCTTCCATAAATTTATCCCGAAGATCGTTGCTGCCGAAAACACAGGGATAAGTGGCGTACCATCCTTGGTCGTCGTATACCCTTAATTCGTAATTTTTTTTGGAAATGATGATGTAATATTGATTTGCTTTTGTTCTTGTTTTAACGGCCTTTGTTCTGAAATCAAAATCCCGGTTATTTGTTTCTTTACTGGAAATGAATGAAAGAAATAAACCCGAAAACAGGAAAATAATTGATAGGTATGTTATACGGATTTTCATTTCAAAAGGTTACTGCAAGCTAAAAAAAACAGTGCTCCTTTCAAAACAATTTGGTTCGCCGACAGTGGATTTAACTTTTATTTGTTTGCAGTTTAAGAAAAATAAGACGCTGGAATTAATCCCATTCTGCTTCGGTTTTTACCCTTTGTTTATCAACTCTTTTACTGATAAAAATACTTATTTCATATAAAATAATCAATGGAATAGCCACAATGGTTTGGCTTGTCCAATCGGGTGAAGGAGTAATAACTGCGGCAAGAATCAAAATAACCACATAGGCGTATTTTCGGTAATTTTTCAGGAATGCCGGCGTAACCAATCCCAGTTTGGAAAGTACGTAAGCCAGCACGGGCAGTTCGAATGCAAGCCCACAGCCAAGAATAAGAGAAGTGAGCGTATCGATATAATCATCCAGGGTAGGCATATATTTATAAACTCCCATCTTTCCCAACTGGAAATTGGCCAGGAAATTAAAAGTAAACGGAGCTAACAGATAATACCCGAAAGCTGCACCGGTAAAGAAACATAACGATACCCAACCGATACTTCCTTTTGCGTAACTAATTTCTTTTTTTGATAAAGCTGGTTTCACAAAACGCCATAGTTCCCACATCAAATACGGGAAAGCAATAATGATTGCTCCCATAAAGGAAATACTGATCGCTGACATAAAAGGGCCGCTGACGGTAGTTCCCAGAAGTTGGATATCCACCGGTGGCATGCAAAGCGCATCGCCCAAATGGAGCTTATGACTTAAATTACAAAGCCCAATATAGGTTACAAAATCTTTTTTTGCCGGAGCGAAAACAATGTGATCGAATATCCAGTCCACATAGAGAAAAACAAAAATGGCTACGGTAATCAACACAATTGCTGAGCGAAAAAGATGCCATCGTAAAACCTCGAGATGATCTACGAAACTCATTTCAGCTCCTTCAGTTTCGGTTCCGCGAATCCTCCTGAAAAATGCTTTTCTTTCTGATGTTGTATTAGCCAATGTTCTGTTTCATTTATTGCAAATATAATAGTACGAAGTTATTCCATAGTTGGTTTGAAAAAACAATTATTGTTAAGGTTAAATTAATGCATGACTGTAGAGACTTGTACTTTTTTGCCTCTATTACCTTTAATCAGTAAAACAAAAGGGACACAAATTAAAAATAATATTCCAATGTATAAAAAAACATCCATATAAGACAATACCATTGCTTGCCTGGTAACAGAAAAATCAAGTGCTTTGTAGGCGGAGTTCAGCGCCATATCCGGCGTCATCCCTTTACTCATGAAGCCGTGTTGCATGGTGGATATTCTGTTTTGAACCAGAGGATCAGTAACATTTAATTTGCTGATCAGGTCAACCCGGTGAACCATATTTTTTTGAGAGATGTAGGTAGTGATAGCTGCTATACCAAAGGAGCCGCCGAGCTGCCGCATCATTCCTGTAAAAGCAGCTCCCTGGCCGATCTGCTGACCGTGTAATGTAGATAGTGCCAGCGTTGTGATTGGGATAAATAACATGCTCAGACCGAAACCTCTAAACATCAAAAGCCACCAAAATGATTCAGAAGGCGTATCAGGGGTCAGGATTTTATATCCCCATAAACTGTATAGAAAAAATATGATCAGGCCTCCGGCGACCAGATATTGTTGTTTGACGCCCCGTTGTAAAAGTTTTCCAATCAAAGGCATCATAAAAGCAGTTGCGATTCCGGATGGAATAAATAGAAGTCCTGCATCTTCGGCCGTCCAACCCAATGTTGATTGGGTATATAAAGGAATGATGAATGTCGAACCATATAATCCGAAGCCCAAAATGAAAGACAAGATTGTTCCTACCCGCAGATTTCCATTTCGTAAAACCCTCAGTTCCACGATCGGATTTTTATATGTCAGCTCGCGCCAGATAAAAAAGAATGTTCCAAATACTGCGATTACTGAAAGCATGACAATTGTGTTACTGTTGAACCAATCGTCGTCATGACCTTTTTCCAAAACATATTGCAGAGAACCAACCGCAATGGCCAATAAAAAGATTCCTAAAAAATCAACATTTTTTCTTGAAATCTTTTCGGAAAATTTAGGGCTTTTAATAAATTGTAATGTTAGTAAAGTGCCTACAATTCCAATGGGAATGTTGATAAAAAAAATATAGGGCCATGTAAAATGGTCTACAATATATCCGCCCAATGGCGGTCCCAGCGTAGGTCCAATAATTACTCCCAGCCCATAAATTGCCTGAGACATTCCTCTTTTTTCGATCGGGTAGCTTTCTGTTATAATTGTTTGTGAGGTTACCAGTAAAGCTCCTCCGCCCAAGCCCTGGCAGAAGCGAAAGGCCACTAATTCCCAGATCCCGGTTGCATTGCCACACAAAAAAGAAAATATGGTGAAAATCATGATGGACGCAGCAAAATAATTTCGCCGTCCGAATTGTTGAGAAAGCCAACTGGTCATCGGAACGATGATCACATTCCCAACAGCGTAAGCCGTAACAACCCAACCTATCTCAGTAAGTGTTGCACCGAGGTTGCCTTTCATATCAGTTAAAGCAACATTGACAATCGTAGTATCAACTATTTCAAGGAGTGCGCATAAGATGGCGGTAATTGTAACAATCACACGCCGGGCGCCATACTCAACTAAAGAATCTTGTTGTAACATTTGTTTTTTCAGGCTGTAATCTTTTCAAAAAAGTGAATGGATTAATTAAGATTCACGTCTACATCCACATTCATTCCTGGCCTCAACCGCTTTAATAATGAATCCGATTGATCAATGAATTCAATCTTTACTGGAATTCGCTGCACTACTTTTACAAAATTTCCACTTGCGTTGTCGGGAGGTAATAAAGAAAACTTTGCACCTGTGGCCGGAGAAAATGAAGAAAGTATTGCCATGAAATCATGTTTGGGAAATGCATCGGCATGGATAATTACCTTTTGACCAACTAACATTTTGCTCAATTGAGTTTCCTTAAAGTTGGCTACTACCCAAATATTTTTTCCATGAACAATATTGAAAGTAGATTGACCAATTTGTAACAGTTGTCCTTCCTGGACATTTACTCTTGAAACCTTTCCGGCTTCAGGAGCCTTGATTATTGTATAAGAAAGTTTCAGCTTCGCATCTGTTACTTCTACCTCCCTTTGTTTTACAATTGATTCTGCAACTTCGATTGTTTGTGCAGTGGCATTTGATTGAGAAGAAACTACGCCGGTCTGAGAGCTTGCCTGTTTTTTTTGTTGCTGTAAAATTCCCAATTGTTTTTCTGCCAGTTCTTTTGAGGCTTGTGCTTTTTCAAATTCCTGTTGGGTAATTGAATGATCACGGATAAGATTCTGATAGCGATCAAAATCCTGGGTAGCTCTTTTAATATTCACATTCGCTGCTTCAATTTGGGCATCAATTGTCGCAACTCCTACTCTTGAAGTTGCAATGCCGGAACGTGCTACTGCTGCATTGGCGCGGCTGGCGTGCACATTACTTATTGCCGTTACTAAGGCAGCTTCAGCCTGTTCTAATACGATTTGATAATCCCGGTCATCAATGACGATTAAGGTGTCATTTTTGTGAACCATTTGATTATCGGTTACCCTAACTTCTTTAACGTATCCGGAAACGCGGGGTATCACCGGAATGATGTCTGCATCGATCTGTGCGTCGTCTGTTTCCTCGTGGTGCGTGGCGTGTGTATATTTTGATAAGCCAAACCCTCCGCCAATAAGTATCATCAGAATTAAAATGATGAAAAACACTTTACTCCGTCTCTTTTGCGGAGCCGTTTCTCTTTTATCTTTTATATCCGGGTTGGTAGGAGTTTTATCTTGTTCTGATTCCATAAAAAAAGTATTACCGCTTTCTGATTTTTATTGATTTTTTGATAAAGTGCCTGTCGTTTCCAAAAGTTTGCTATAAGCCAACAGCACATCTGCTTTAGCAACAGCCAGATTTATTTTTGACTGTAATAATGATACATTGGCATCCAGAAGATCTGTTGTACTCAACAATGCATTGTGATATTTGTTTTCAGTGATCCTGTAATTTTCTTCAGACTGAGCTATTGCATTTACAAAAACACTTACTTTCCTTTGGCTTAATAACAAGTTTTCAAAATCAAGGTTTACCTGTAGTCTTACTGCATCGCTTAATTGAGCTTCGTTTTCAATTACCTCTTTTACATGAGATTCGGCCTGTTGTATTTTCGCCTTAGTTTTCCAGAGAGAAGCAAGATTGTATTTCAAGCCCAGCCCAATGTTTATGGCGTTGGGAATAGAAAGAACATGAGGTATATCTGCAGCGATATATCCTCCGGTGATGGCTACGGTAGGATATTGCTCCGCTTTAGCGAGTGATATTCCTTTAGCAGCAGCTTGTCTCCTGAAAGAAAATGCTTTGATATCCTTTCTGTTTTGTAATGCAAGTTGTTCATAATCATCAATCGTTTTAACAGTAATAATTTTATCAAATCCTGTAGAATCTGTTTTTAAAATAGTGGTTTCCGGATACCCTATCATCAGGTCCATATTTACATTGGCTATTCTCAGATTGCTTTCGGCATCCATAAGAGATAATGAAATATTGGAAGTTTGTAATTCCGCTTTCAGCAGATCATTCCTTGCCAATAAACCATTTTGTTCCAGCCTTGTAAAAACCGAATCACGATGTGCTGATTGAAGCAGATTCTCCCTTACCACATTTACTGTTACAGATGCTTTGTATAAATTGATGTAAGCGCTGATGGTATTGAGTATTACCCCTTCTTTATCATTATCAGCATCAAGCAAAGTGGCTTGTTGAAGATATTTAGCAGATTCAATTCCATATCGGATTTTACCACCAGAAAAAATGGGGAATGAAATATCAAATATCCCATACATAGCCTGGTTTACATGAGGAACATTTCCTTTCTTAGTAGCAGTATCAGATGCTCCTCTACTATTTGCATTTGTTTTGAGGTTTAGCGTTGGATTCAACAGTTGCAAATATGATCCTGATATACTGGCATTTGGAAGTTGGTTATATTCAGCCTGCTTTACCAGCGCGGCGGCCTCTTCAATCCTGGCTGAAGAAGCTTTCAGAATATGACTATTTTCTAAACTTAGATTAATTGTTTCCTGCAGGGTAAGCGATCTTACATCCTGCGATTCTCCTGGTAAGGCAATGACATTGATACCAAAAAAAATAAATGCTGCAGGTAAATATGAAACTGTTTTGCGGATCATTATATGCAAACTTCTACTCATCCCTTTAATCAATTTTTATTTTTTAGTAAATGGGAACGCATCAATAGTTTCGTGTGCTCACTCAATCTTTTTTTTAATTTTTTATTTTGAAAAGGACTGAACCCTTCTTTTTTGCCTAGGATCTTTTGACAAATAGTGTCGGATGTAAGCAGATAATGTATCGTTCCCACCATGGTAGTAAGGGTTAATTCAATATCCACGGGACGAAAAGCGCCAGACTTTATGCCCTCCTTAATAATAGTTTTCACCAGGTCTATATTTTTTAAAAGAATCTCACTGATTGAGTTTCTCAATTGAGGACGCAGTTCCAGCGACAATTCCCTGTGCAACAGGTGTGAGAATTTCGCATCCGAAAATTTTCTTTCAATTAGTTGATCTATCATAAAATCTATTTTCTCAATTGAGCTTAGCTTTTTATTATGAACCAAATCTGAAAAAACACCTCTCAAAAATGACGCCTTGTACTCAACCAAACTCTCAAATAGTTTTTCTTTGGAACCAAAATAATAATTTATCATGGCCACATTCACACCGGCGTCCGCAGCTATTTCCCTGACGGATGTGCCTTCAAAGCCTTTATTACTCAATAATTTGATGGCTGATTTTATTATTGTTTCCCTCTTGGTCATTTTTAATTTGAGAATGCAAAGTTAAACAGTCGTTTAAAATTAAACAAATGTTTAAGAAATTTTTATCAAGGTAAAATTTGACAAAAAGTTTAAAAAAACCAGGCGAAAGCCTGGCAGTTATGATAAAAAGGAAAATTATTTTTTAATTTCTTACCGGCTTTCCGGATGTTAATACGCTTTGTAGTCTTTCCAGGGTTTTCTTTTCACCACAAAGACTTAGAAAGGCTTCGCGCTCAAGATCCAGAAGGTATTGTTCGTTTACTATTGTAGCCTGGCTCAGATCACCTCCACACATTACGTAAGCAAGCTTTTTTGCAATGAAGACGTCGTACTCTGTAATAAAATTTGCACGATACATTCCATTGATTCCGGCATATAACATACCTAGTCCGGAACGTCCCAATACTTTTATATCTGTTCTCTGAACCGGGGTTGTATATCCACGGTCGAAAAGATCAATTACACTTCCTTTTGCTTCCCCAATTCTTCGTGATTGGTTGATAGAAATTTCGTCTGTGCCGCTCTTTAAAATTCCCAGATCGAACGCTTCAAAACCTGAAGTTGATACTTTGGCTGTTCCAATAGTGATGAATCTGTTTTGTAGTGGAATGGTTTCAGGTTCGTTATGTTGAATAGCGTCTGAAGCACGCAGCGTAAATTCTTTAGTGCCGCCTCCCCCGGGAATTAATCCTACACCGACTTCCACCAAACCGATATACGTTTCTGCCGCAGCATGCACTTTATCTGCATGCAGACAAATTTCACAGCCACCGCCTAATGTCAGTCCATGAGGCGCTACCACAACCGGAATAGATGAGTATCTTATTCTCATTGTCGTGTTTTGAAACAGGCGAATTGCCATATTCAGCTCTTCGTATTCCTGTTCTGCAGCGAGCATAAAAAGCATGGCAACATTTGCCCCGGCACTGAACTGTGGTGCTTGATTCGCAATTACAAGCCCTTTATATTTTTCTTCAGCAATGGCAATTGATTTATTTATGGCCTCCAAAACTTCACTGCCGATACTCCCCATTTTTGTATTCCACGTTAAACCGGCAACGTCATCGCCCAGGTCATATAATTTGCAGGCACTGTTTTTCCAAATCGTTTTTTCTTTTAAATCACTCAAAATAATCAATGAATCCTCGCCTGGAAGTGGAATATAATTCTTTGTACTAACGTCGTAGCATAAACGCTTTCCGTTTTCAATTTTATAGAAAGAAGAATTTCCTTCGTTGATAAAAATATTCACCCAATCAGCCGGTTTGTAACCAGCATTTTTCATTGCTTCCCATGTTTCTTTCACACCCAAAACATCCCAAACTTCAAAAGCGCCAATCTCCCAACCAAAACCGGCTTTCATGGCATCATCAATGCGATAAATTTCGTCGCTTATTTCCGGAATACGGTGCGAAATATAAGAGAAAAGACTGTAATGAAAATGCCTGTAAAAGTCACCTGCTTTGTCTTTCCCAGCTAATAATACTTTTATTCTTTCTTTGAGATCATCGATTGGTTTAGCGATTTCGATCGTATTGAATTTTGACTTTTTTCTGGGAGCATATTCAAACGTTTTAAGATCCAGCGTAAAAATTTGTTTCTCACCCGCAGGGGTAGATGGCATTTTCTTAAAAAATCCCTGACCGGTTTTTGACCCAAGCCATTTATTGTCCACCATTTTTTGCAACCATGCCGGAATTAGAAAAATATCTTTTGCTTCATCCTCCGGACAATTGTCCCTTACTCCGGCCGCTACCTTTACCAGTGTATCTATTCCGACCACATCTGCTGTACGAAAAGTTGCTGATTTGGGATGACCAATGATTGGCCCGGTTAACGCATCTATCTGGTCAATATTCAAGTCAAGTTTGTCCATGATATGAAACACAGACATGATGCTGAAAACGCCGACCCTATTGGCGATAAACGCGGGCGTGTCTTTGCACAAAACTGTTGTTTTTCCTAAAAATAAATCGCCGTAATGCATTAAGAAATCAATAACCTTTTCATCCGTAAATCCGGAAGGAATAATCTCAAGTAATTTCAAGTAGCGAGGAGGATTAAAAAAATGAGCTCCACAAAAATTCTTTTTGAAATCATCACTTCTTCCATCTGCCAGCAAATAAATTGGTATTCCTGAAGTGTTGGAAGTAACGAGTGATCCTGCCTTGCGAAATTTTTCAACCTGTTCAAAAATCTGTTTTTTAATATCCAGTTTTTCAATCACTACCTCAATTATCCAATCACAAGAATGAATATCTTTCATATTATCTTCAAAGTTTCCGGTGATAATATGCTTCAAATCTTCTTTGGAATAAAGTGGCGATGGAGAAGATTTTATAGCGGTGGAAAGTGCATCATTTACAATTTTATTTTTACTTTTTGCATCTTTGTAATTTGTTGCTGGAATATCAAGCAATAAAACTTTTACGCCAATACCCGCAAACAAACAAGCAATTCTGCTGCCCATTACGCCGCTCCCCAGAATCGCTACGTTATGTATATTTCTTTTGTACAACATAAAAATATAGTTAGTTAAACAACTATTCCCTAAACCGAAATTAAAGTATTTTCCCTAACCTCACTGAAAAATGAAATGGGATTGGATTACAGTAAACTAAGAAATAAGTGATTTTTTTATCTTAATATATATTAGATAAAAAATTTCCCAGAACAATTTTATTAATTCTTAATCGTTCAACCATTCCGCTTTATCTATGAAAGGGAAAGGAGATTCCCGGAGGATTTTGTAATCCCTTTTACAATTTTAGATAGTAAATCAATAAATAATCTCTGTTTTGAAATTCTCATCAATGAGGAACGATTCATTTTTTTGAGTAGTGGAAAGTATTCGAAAACAAATAAAATTTCTGATTAACGAACTTCACTCCCATTCCCGATGGCATTTTCTGGCTTTACAAAATATAATTTGCCTTCTTTATCCTCTGCCATTAAGATCATGCCATTGCTTTCTATTCCCCGCATTTTTCTGGGCGCAAGATTGGCTACAACTACTACTTGTTTTCCGATAATATCTTCAGGAGAAAAATGTTGGGCAATGCCTGATAAAATAATTCTTTTTTCGAAGCCGAGGTCGATCTGAAGCTTTAATAATTTATCGGCTTTTTCTACTTTTTCAGCCGAAAGAATGGTTCCGACTTTAAGGTCGATTTTTGCGAAATCATCAATAGCGATTTCGGATTTTATAACTGAAATTTCACCAGTATTTTCGTCTTTCTTCTTTGATGACTGATCAATAACTTTTTCTTTCTGTTTTTGATCATTTACTTTTTGCTGATTGCCTGCTGCTGATTGCTCCGCACTGTGTGCCAGACCCTTATTTAGTTTTTCTACCTGTGTCTTCACTTCTGCATCATCAATTTTTCTGAACAATAATTCAGGCTCTCTCAAACTGTAACCGACGCTCAAGAGCTTTGACTTTCCTGCATTCTCCCAATCCAACATTTTTTCGACCACTTTCATCATATAAATCATTTTCTTAGCAGTGAAGGGTAAAAACGGGTTGATAAATATTGCGAGATTGGCACACAATTGTAAACAAATATGCAGGCAATTATCAATCTGGTTTTGTGCATCAGCAGTTAGTTTTCCGTCTTCTGTTATCTGCCGGGCAACGATCCACGGCTGTTTATCCTGCATGTATTTATTTCCTTTCCTTGCAAGATCAATTACTTCATATAGTGCATCCCGGAATTTATAATGTTCTAATAAATCTTCGATTTTTGTTTTTGTGATTTTGAATTCTTCAATCATTTTCCGATCCGCATCATCCAGTATGGAGTTGTGAGGTGGCGGCACTTTTCCCTTGCATAATTTATGCATTAACACAAAAGTACGGTTTACAAAATTCCCAAAGATTGCAACGAGTTCGCTGTTGTTCCTGTCCTGGAAATCTTTCCAGGTAAAATCATTGTCCTTGGTTTCTGGTGCGTTGGCGCAAAGCACGTAACGAAGAACATCCTGTTGTTGAGGAAAATCTTTTAGATATTCATCAATCCAAACAGCCCAATTGCGGCTGGTGGAAACTTTCTGTCCTTCAATGTTTAAGAATTCATTGGCGGGAACATTTTCTGGCAATACGAAGCCACCGTGCGCTTTCAACATGGCTGGAAAAATAATACAATGAAATACAATATTATCTTTCCCGATAAAATGCACCAGTTTAGTATCCTTTTTACACCAGTAGTCGCTCCATAAATTGGTTAATTCTTTGGTTGCAGAAATATATCCGATGGGTGCATCAAACCAAACGTACAATACTTTTCCATCTGCATCAGGCAAGGGAACCTTTACACCCCAATTGCTGTCGCGGGTCATTGCTCTTGGCTGCAAACCGTTGTCCAGCCAACTTTTGCACTGGCCATAAACATTATGTTTCCAGTCTTTGTGCTCTTCCAAAATCCATTGCCTCAAAAATTCTTCATAATCCTGTAATGGGAAATACCAATGTTTTGTTTTCTTTTTTACCGGAATTGCATCGCTTAAAACACTTCGCGGATTGATCAATTGCTCAGGGCTCAAAGAAGAACCACATTTTTCACATTGATCGCCATAGGCATTTGTATTTCCGCAAATTGGACAGGTACCAACAATATATCTGTCGGCCAGAAACATTTGTTTTTCTTCATCAAAAAATTGTTCTGATTCTCTTTCTTCAAATAAGCCTTTTTCGTGCAAATTCAGAAAAAAATCCTGCGCGGTTTTATGGTGGATTTCATTGGAAGTCCGTGAAAAAATATCGAAAGAAATGCCCATCTGTTCAAAACTATCTTTGATAATTTCATGGAAGTGATCGACAATCTGCTGTGGCGAAACATTTTCTTTCATCGCCCGGATCGTAATGGGGACGCCATGTTCATCAGTGCCACAAACAAATTTTACGTCTGCTTTTTTTGCTCTTAAAAACCTGGCGTAAATATCAGCAGGCAAATAACAGCCAGCTAGGTGGCCAATATGTACCGGACCGTTTGCATAAGGCAAAGCCGCCGTTAAAAGGTATCTTGAAGGAGAAGTCATTAAGAATTTCAGAATTAATTATTGAAAATAGAAACCACAAAATTAACTCAATTGCGGGAATGCCAAAAGTTGAATTGGTGAATCCGAAAATTGAATATTGATTATTACCTTAAATTTGAAGATGCCGTGACTGCAAACTTTTCGTATTTATAAGGAATGCCAAAGTCAGCTGTGGCTTTCATTTGTAAAAGAACTAATTTTCTATGAACAGAAAAGATTTCCTATCTGCGGTGATTCCTTTGGCAACGGTTACGACCTCTTTTCCAAAAAACATTTTTCCGGGGGAAGATAATCTTTCAAAAAAAATTCCACCCTATTTGCAAAAAGGGGATTTGATTGGAATCACTTGCCCTTCCGGATACATCAGCATGGAAGAATGTATGCCGGCGATCGACAAAATGAATGAATGGGGTTTTAGAGTTTGTACAGATCAGACCATTGGTGCGCGAGACTTCACGTTTGCCGGAACAGATGAAGAAAGAGCTGCGGGCTTTCAAAAAATGTTGAATGATGTCGAAATAAAAGCCATCATGCTGGGTCGCGGTGGATATGGAGCGCTGAGAATAATTGATAAAATCGATTTCACGTATTTTGAAAAAACGCCCAAATGGATCATTGGTTTTAGCGACGCAACTGTTTTCCATTGCCACGTCAATCACAATTATGGGATTGCTACACTTCATTCAAAAATGTGTAATAGTTTCCCCGAGGATTTTTCTAAAGCCACACAGACACAAATTGATTCTATAGATTCTATAAGACGATGCCTTGCCGGAGAAAGAATGAAATATCAAAGGATGCCGGTGGCTGAAAATCGTTGTGGTGTGGGGATTGGCTACTTGGTAGGTGGAAATTTGTCAATCATTGAACAACTAACCGGAAGCATTTCCAATCTTCAGACTGAAAATAAAATTTTATTCATCGAAGATGTGGGTGAATATCCTTATAAGATTGATGCGATGCTCTGGAATTTGAAACGCAGCAAAAAACTCGACCGTTTGAATGGGTTGATCATCGGAGCGTTCGAAATGAAACCTGATGACCCCGGAGAAGAATTTGGGAAAACTATTTATGAGATGGTGATGGAAAAAGTAGCTAAATATCATTACCCGGTTTGTTTTGATTTTCCGGTTGGGCATGTGAAAGAAAACTACGCTTTGAAATGTGGTGTGAAACACGAATTGATAGTCGATCCGGACAAAACTATTTTACAGCAGATTTAAAATCTTCATTAATTATTGCTTTACTGTTAATTTTGATTACATGATTATCAAACCACGATATTTGAAACCGGGGGACACAATAGGAATTGTTTGCCCTGCAGGGTATATGCCTTTTGAAAAAGCACAGACATGTATCAAAACCCTTACAGAATGGGGGTTTAAAGTAATATTGGGAAAAACATTAGGTCACCAGTTCAACTATTTTTCAGGAACTGATGAAGAGCGATTATCCGACTTGCAGCAGATGATCGATGATAAAAATATTGATGCAATTTTGTGTGGAAGAGGAGGATATGGAACAGGAAGAATTATTGATTTGCTCGACTTTTCAAAATTTATAAAACATCCAAAATGGATTGTTGGTTTTAGTGATATTACCATTCTTCATGCTCATTTATTTTCCAATTACAAGATAGCTTCTTTGCATGCGCCCATGGCCGCAGCTTTTAATGATGGGGAATTTAAAAACGAATACATACAAAGCCTTCATGATGCTTTGCTTGGGAAAAAAGCGAATTATAAAACTGAAGGAAATAATTTCAATCAGAAAGGGAAAGCTAAAGGAATTTTGGTGGGTGGAAATTTATCTCTCCTGGTTAACGCGATCGGGACAGCTTCCGAAATCAATACAAAAAATAAAATTTTGTTTATCGAGGAAGTGGGCGAATATATTTATAATGTCGATCGCATGATGTATCAATTGAAACGGGCAGGCAGTTTGGATAAATTGAATGGCTTGATTATCGGCAGGTTTTCTGATATGAAAGATACCACAATCCCTTATGGACAAAGTGTGGAAGAAGTCGTAAAAGATTTAGTAAAAGACTATCACTATCCGGTTTGTTTTCAATTTCCGGTAAGTCATGAAAAGGAAAACTATGCTTTGAAGATTGGAGTAAAATATAAATTGAATGTTGAAGAAAAAATTGTTGAGTTGAAAGAATTTTGAAACGCATCATTCTGTTTCGTGTTCAATTTTCACCGTTTTAGAATTGAATCTAATTTTTTACGGTACAAAGAAAAGCTGGTTAGATTGTTATGTTTCCCATTTTCGATCGTAATAAATTCATCTCCGGGTTTTAGATTTTCTTTTAGTTTAACTGCTTCCCGATAAGGAATTGTTTGATCTGAAGTCCCATGAAAAATAAAGATGGGTTCTTTTATATCTTTTAGATATTCATCAACAGGAAATTTGAAATGTGACATTCTTTTTGTTGGATAAACCGGTGCATAGTAACTGAATAAATCCGGAATACTGTAATAAGGTGTTTCTAATATCAGATCGGCACAATCTTCTTTTGCAGCAATATAGGCAGCGACGCCGGAACCTAACGATTTACCGTATAGTATAATCCGATCGGTCGCAAATTTTGAATGCGCTAATTTATAAACTTCTTTTGCCTGATAATATATATTTTCCTCTGTTAATTTGCCGGTTGTTTTTCCAAATGAGGGATAATCAGGCATCCAAACTTCGAAACCATTTTTGGTAAAATCGGTAACATGATTTGCATAGTGCATCACATTACCAGTGTTGCCATGAAAATAAATTACGACACCTTTCGGTATAGAATCTTTAGAGAGAAACTGCACCAGATTAACGGTATCAGATTTACTCATCGGAATATTTACTTCTTTAAATGGAGTAGTAAATCTGAATTGAAAATCTTTCTGCAGGGATTGGGGATGGAACAAAATATTTTCCTGAAGATGATATAAGGCGATTCCGGTTAAACTGTAAATTAAAGTAACGACAATCGAAATTCTGTAAATTTTTCTTGCTGTAGAAACTTTCGGTTTTGGATCCATCATTAAATTTTAGTTCGCGCGTTTTGCTCAGTGCAGATTTACGCTTTATTCCCTTTCTTCTTTATCCAGAAAAACCCGCTTTAATTTTAATTTCCGTACGGGAGCTACGATCAGAGGAAATTTTTCGACTGTGACATTGCTTTGTTCAAGACCGAAACCTCTTTCTTCGCTTAGGCTTATTTTTTTTATCCAAAAATATAACCGCATAACGAGTCTTTCAAAAATGGGCAATTCATTATCCTGTGAGAGGAATTTTTCCATAACAATAAACTGGAAATCGCCAACCACATTATTTTTCTGAAGACTTTCATATCTGCTGGTAATATTCACTTCTTTCTCCGCAACCATATCCTGCACCACTTTTCTGAACATCAGATTTATTCGTTGTTCCATCCTGAAACCCAGTCGCAGCTCGATTCTTATCACTTCGTTTGGAACGATTGCTTCAACCGTGTAATCAGCTGTGTAAGGATCATCCTGGATATCTACATGGACGAACCAATAAATATCGGCTCGTTTTGGTTTTCTGTTTAGTATGGAATAGACAATTTTATGTTCAATTTCTTTGGGATTATTTGCACTCGTTAAATACACGAGATGTGTCGCATATTTTGGAATGCTCATATCATTACTTAATTCCTGGATTGTAGGTAAATATTGATCAAGGCGGACAAATTCAACATATCGGTTCTTAATTTTTCGTGCCCGGAACCAAACGTACATAACGGTAAATAATCCTCCTCCGATGATTAGTGTCACAAATCCTCCATGAGGAAATTTTTCCAGATTGGCAATCAGGAAACTCATTTCGATTGTAAGATAAACGGCGAGATAGAGGTATACGAAAAATTTTGGGGTGCGTCTTGAGATTAAAAAATTAGTAAACAGAATGGAAGTTGCCAGCATGCATAAAGTGATGGCAAGACCGTAAGCGGCTTCCATGTTCGAAGACGTTTGGAAATAAATTACAACACCCAGGCAGCCAACTAACAAAAGCGTATTGATACCCGGAATATATAATTGACCGCGTTCCTCTGTGGGAAAATTAATTTTCATTTTTGGCCAAAGATTCAATCGGATACTTTCACTAATTAATGTAAATGAGCCGCTGATCAAAGCCTGGCTGGCGATAATGGCCGCGATGGTTGCGATCGCAATTCCGATGATCTTGAAGGCGTCAGGCATAATCCCATAAAATGGATTGAAACCATTATCGATAATTTCTTTGGTAAAAGTGCGGCCGTTGTAGTTTGCCAATAACCACGCGCCTTGTCCCAGATAATTGATAATCAGTGAAATCTTTACATAGATCCACGAAACGCGAATGTTCCCTTTTCCGCAATGTCCCAAATCGCTGTAAAGCGCCTCTGCGCCAGTAGTGCAAAGAAAAACTGCACCTAAAATAAAAAATCCGTTTGGATAAAGCGTTAAGAGTTCGATGGCATAATAAGGGTTGATTGCTTTGAGAATATTTAGATTATCAAACAAATGCATGGATCCCAGAACCAGTAACATCAGGAACCAAAAAAACATGACCGGGCCGAAGAATTTTCCAATTTTAGCCGTGCCGAATTGCTGGGAAAAAAATAAAGCAATCAAAATGGCAATCACGATATAAATGATTGTCGTTCCGCTGATGTCGCTAAAAAAAGGAATTTGTTTCAATCCTTCGATCGCAGATGTGACAGTAATCGGCGGTGTAATCATACCATCGGCCATAATGGAAGCGCCACCAATCATGGCCGGAAAAACAAGCCATTTCTTCTGGCGGCGAATGAGCGCATATAAAGAAAATATTCCGCCTTCACCATTGTTGTCTGCTTTCAATGTGAGGGTGATATATTTTATCGTCGTTTGTAAAGTAAGTGTCCAGATTATGCAGGAGAGCCCGCCCAGTATTAGTTCAGGCGTAATCACTTTGTCCCGGATAATGGCATTAAATACATAAAGCGGGGAAGTACCAAGGTCGCCATAAACGATCCCTAAGGCAATAATTAAACCAACGGGAGTGGCTTTATTGAAATTTTTCTTCACACTAATTCATTAATAATTTTTGGCCCTGGGCATATTGATTTGGCAATAAGTCACTTTTGAATAAGCTGCAAATGTAAAATGAAAGAAATTCTCAGCCATTAATTCTTTATAAATGAACGATTCAGATTTCGACAAAATTTAATCAAATTATAGCCTGATAATATTAAGAATTTTTATCGGCGGTCTAAAATTGGTTTCATAATCCGGTTGTTGGTGTATTTGCTCAACGAACTTCATGCCCTTGATAACTCTACCAAAGGTGACATATCCCTTTTTATCCGGACTTGCATCTCCTCCATAATCGTAATCAGGTTCCTTGTCCATACAAATAAAGAATTCTGTATTGCCGCTGTTTTCTGCTTCGCTTCTTGCCAGAGAAATAACGCCTTCTTCATGAAGGATTCCGGTTTCTTTCGTCGTTTCTAAAGGAATTCCCGGAATGGTTTGTTGTTGTTTGAATTTTGATTGCCATAGTCCGCCCTGAATCAATTGCGTTTTCGACACATTCATTGCCTGGTCTTCTTTTTTCAAAACCCTATAAAAAGAAGTGTTTTTATAATATCCGGAGTCGATATATGAAAGAAAAGCCGCCACAGTTTTAGGTGCTTTATCTGGATACAGTTCAACAATAATATCACCATAGTATGTTTTGATATTTATGGTCGGCTTGTCATATTTTTTTTCTGTATGGGAACAGCCTGAAACAAGGATTGCTAATGCCACACACGTAGATTTCAGAAATTTGATGAACATGAAATTTCAATTAGATATGATGAAGATAATAAAAGATTGGTCATAGTAACCGAACAAATAACCATGATTTTTATTTTATTATTCTAAGCGGTTATGAGGTGATTTTCTGAAGGTTCAATAGCTTTTTAAAAGTTGTTGAATTCCTAAACCTGTTTGTTTAATAATGAATTGACTGATTAACGATTTAACTTTGCAGGCTATGCATTATGCTTCAATAGAAAATTTAAGTAAGTCTTTTGGGATAAGGATTCTTTTTGAAAATATCAGTTTTTATGTCGAAGAAGGCGATAAGATCGCCTTTGTAGCAAGGAATGGAAGTGGAAAATCTACGCTTCTAAAAATCATCGCCGGATCCGAAACGGCCGACTCAGGATCTGTTTGGGTCAACAAGGATGTGAAGGTAATTATGCTGCAACAGGATACTGCTTTTGAAAATGAAAAAACGATTTGGGACAATATTTTAAATCTGGATAATCCGGTCGTTCGCCTGGTAAAAGAATATGAGATGTTGATGGAAGAAGATTCTCAAAATGAAAACCGGATTAGCCAACTTATTACTGAATTAACGGAAGCAAATGCATGGAGCCTGGAGAGCGATCTGAAACAAATTCTGGGCAAACTGAACCTTCAGCATTTGAATGAGCCGGTAAAGAATCTGAGCGGTGGACAACGCAAGCGTGTTGCACTGGCGCAGGCTTTGGTTGAATCACAACTTCATGAGGGAAAATGTTTATTGATACTTGATGAACCTACAAACCACCTCGATGTTGAAATGATCGAATGGCTTGAAAATTTTTTGGCCAGCAACAAAAGCACTTTATTATTAGTAACTCACGACCGGTATTTTCTGGATGCTGTTTGCAATGAGATCGTAGAATTGGATGATGAAAAATTATACGTTTATAAAGGTGACTACGATTACTTTTTAGAACAAAAGTCTTTGCGGCAGGAGGCACAACAAAGTGAATTATTAAAAGATAAAAATATTTTCAGAAAAGAATTAGAGTGGATGCGAAAGCAACCGAGGGCGCGTACTACCAAATCAAAAAGCCGCCAGGACGCCTTTGCAGAAGTTGAGGAAAGAGTGAGTCTTAAAAAAGAAGTAACTGAAATATCATTGCAGGTGAAGATGACCAGAATGGGCGGAAAGGTTTTGGAAATGAAAAAAGTATATAAATCTTATGATGATAAAGTGATTTTAAAAGGTTTTGATTATACTTTTAAGAGAGGAGAAAGAATTGGCATTGTGGGGAAAAACGGAACGGGTAAATCCACATTTTTGAAAGTTGCACTTCGGATCGTAGCACCGGATAGTGGTAAAATAAATCATGGCGATACAATCGTATTTGGAAATTTTGCCCAGGAGGGTTTACAATATAAAGAGGATAAAAGAGCGATAGAATATGTAAAAGATTTTGCAGAGTTTTTTCCACTGGCAGATGGAAGCAAAATTAGTGCGTCACAGTTTATGGAGAAATTCGGGTTTACAGCACATCAGCAGTTTACGCCTTTAAGTAAATTAAGTGGAGGAGAAAAAAGAAGGTTGCATTTACTGAGCATTCTTTTTAGAAATCCAAATTTCCTGGTTCTTGATGAACCAACAAACGATTTGGATCTCCAAACTCTAAGGACGTTGGAAGAATTTTTGCAGGATTTTCCTGGCTGTATTTTGATTGTAAGCCACGACCGATATTTCATGGATCGTTTGGTAGATCATCTTTTTGCTTTTGAAGGAGATGGATATATAAATGATTTTCCAGGAAATTTTTCTCAATATAGAATGAAGAAACAACTGGAAGAAAATAAACCACAAAAACAGGACACCAGGCAAAAAGAAGATGACAATTTGCAGGCTCCGGTTGGCGGAAAACATCATGGTGAACACCACCACGAAAAGCAAAAGCTTTCTTTCAAGGAAAAAACTGAATTAGAAAAACTGGGAAAAGAGATTGACGATTTGGAAAAAGAAAAAAAATTGTTAGCAGTGAAACTGAATAATGGTTCCATGCAATTTGAAAAACTTCAGGAAGCTTCAGAAAGAATTTCTGATATTATAGTTCTTCTTGACAAAAAAGAGATGCGCTGGCTGGAACTGAGTGACAAAGAACTTCTTTCTATTAAGGGGTGAAAACTAGCAAAATAAATGTTGAAAAAAAAATGACGAATAAAGATTGATCAAAATGAAAATCTTCATGATTTGTTTGTTCATTGTGTTTTATTTTTTGATTACGCTCTAAAACAAAAATAATAGCTCTTACATGAAGAATTGGTTTGCATCCGATCTTGTTTTTAATTCGCTTTTCCCGGAACACATTAAGGAAGTGGCTGAAAAACACTGGACGCCAATTCCGGTAGTAGAAAAAGCAGCCGCATTTTTAGCGGCATCGCCCAATGTTAAAGTTCTGGATATTGGCAGCGGGTCGGGAAAATTTTGTTTAGTTGCTGCACATAAACACCCGCTTACATCGTTTTATGGAGTCGAGCAAAGATCTGATCTGGTTAGCCTTTCTAACGAGTTAGCCATTGAACTTCAATTGAAGAATGTTTTTTTTATCTGCGATAATATCACCAACATCGATATTGAGAATTATGATAATTTTTATTTCTATAATTCTTTCTATGAGAATATTATCGGGACCCAAAAGATCGATTTTAATGTAAAATATTCTGAGCAGTTATACGATTATTACAACCGTTATTTATTCAAACAACTCGATAAAAAATCTGCTGGAACCAGGTTGGTTACTTATCATAGTTTCGGAAGTGAAATACCTCCTGAATATGAAGTGGTTCATACCGATTATAATGAATTTTTAAAATTCTGGATTAAAATATAACTCTGAAATCTCCGAATAAGATGATGGCCGTGGTGAGAAGCAACTCATCATTTTCTTGTTTCAGGCCTATACAGCACATTTTTCATGATAATTTATTAATTCGATGGGCGTTTTTTCGAATTCATATCCTGAATAATGAAGCACAATATCATCCAGCACTTCTATGATTTCATCCGGTTCCTTTGATGTAACTAATTTCCCGCGGTAATCTTTTATGTTAGGCATTCCTTTCAAATAATTGGTATAGTGCCTTCGCATTTCAAAGATCCCCACGATTGGTCCTTTCCATTCAAGAGATTTGATCAAATGTTTTTTACAAACCGATACTCTTTCTTCAATTGTAGGAGGAGGAAGAATTTCGCCGGTTTTTACATAATGTGAAATCTCGTTAAAGATCCACGGATAGCCTATTGCAGCTCTTCCAATCATGATTCCATCCACACCATATTTATTCTTATATTCCAATGCTTTTTGAGGAGAGTTGATGTCGCCATTCCCAAAAATAGGAATGGTTATCCTTGGGTTTTCTTTGACTTTGGCAATCAATTCCCACGCAGCACTGCCTTTATACATTTGTACCCGTGTCCTGCCGTGTATCGACAATGCCTGAATTCCCACATCCTGCAAACGTTCTGCAACTTCTTCAATATTTTTTGTGTCTTCATCCCAGCCCAATCTTGTTTTTACGGTAACCGGTAACGAAGTACTTTTCACAACAGCATCCGTTAATCGGATCATCAAAGGAACATCTTTCAAAACGCCTGCTCCGGCGCCGCGACAGGCTACTTTTTTTACGGGACAACCGAAATTGATGTCTAACAGATCCGGATTAGTAGCATCTACAATTTTAGCGGCAAGCGATAAACTCTCCTCATCTCCTCCAAAAATTTGAATGCCGACGGGCTTTTCATAATCGAAAATATCTAACTTTTTTTTGCTTTTAATCGCATCTCTGATTAGCCCTTCACTGCTTATAAATTCTGTGTACATCAAATGTGCGCCGTTATCTTTGCAAACCGCCCGAAAAGGTGGGTCACTGACATCTTCCATTGGTGCAAGTAATAAAGGAAATTCAGGAAGTTGTATTTTGCCTATTGTAATCAAGGTATTTAAATGGTTAATTGTTTAATGTGGACTTATTTTTGGCTGTAAATTTACGACCTAAAAAATTGGAAATAAAATGATGATTGATAGAAATTCGAAAAATTTTAGCTTCACCAGCCAACTGGGAATGTTAGTAGGTCTTTTTGGAGTGGGGCTTGTTGTGGGAGCGATTATTTCTGCGGGACTTTGGGTTGGTATGACTGGAAGGCCTCTTTTATCAATGGAAAGAGATTTGTTAAATCCAAAATATTACAATGCCATCATGTGGATGCAGGCGGTTTCAACTTTCTGTATATTCTTTTTGCCGGTATATTTCTTTGCAATGATTTGCTATCGCAGTCCATCAAAATTTATGGGATTCAATACAAATATCACGCTCAGGCAGGTTCTGGTTGTTTTGGTAATTTTAATGTTTACTTTTCCGCTTTCAGGTGCTTTGGCAGAATTGAATAAAATAATTCCGATTCCTAAAAACTGGGAAATTTATTTCAAAGAAAAAGAAGCGGAGCGAAGCCTGCAGGAAGCGGTACTTATTAATATTAACAGTTTTTCGCGCTATATACTTTCGATGGTCATTATTGGTTTATTACCAGCCGTTTTTGAAGAAGTTTGTTTTCGGGGTGGTATTCAGAATATTCTGACGCGATGGTTCAAAGGTCCATGGATTGCTATCCTTCTGACAGCTATTCTTTTTAGTGCTGTCCACATTTCATACTATGGCTTTTTTGTACGCCTTGCTTTGGGTGTAATTCTTGGCCTGGTATTTTATTATAGCCACAATTTGTGGCTACCGATCCTGATCCATTTTCTATATAATGGATTGCAGGTAACGGCACTTTATATTGCAACAATGGAAGGAAAGAAACCGATGAAAGATATTGAAGATAACTTTCCGTTGTGGGCAGGAATCATTGCACTTGCTTTTATCGTATATGCCTTTGTTTATTTCAAAAAAATTACGTTGGAACAGCAAAAAAAATATGTAATGCCAAAAGAAGATCCGAACGATTTTCATGACTGGATAACCAGGAATTCTTAAATTTTACGAATGGCTCTTGACACCAAAACTTTTAAAACGCGCACAGTTACGGCAATCATTTTTGCTCTTGCAATGCTCATTGGTGTGTTGTGGAATCTATGGAGCTTCATAATTTTATTTGTGATCGTTCATTTTGGCTGTTGGTATGAATTTATAAAACTTTTGAAGAAAATTAATCCCCACAGTTATAAGTTGAAAAGCGTGCTGGGTTTGTTCTATATCACTCTTCCGGTTGTTTTAATGATTCTTATCAGAACACTAAACACCAATGATTCCGATGATAATTTTTTGAAAGTGATTCCCTGTGGAATTATTTTTTCGATTTGGATAAATGATACGATGGCTTATGTTGTTGGTTCGCTTATTGGCAAAACCCAGTTGTCAGCAATCTCACCAAAAAAAACCCTGGAAGGAACTATTGGCGGAATCATTCTTTGCGTGATGGTAATCTCTATCGCCGGTTATCTTACGAAATATTATTCAGTCGTTGATTGGATTTTCATCAGTTTGCTTTGTGCCATTTTCGGGACGCTGGGTGATCTTTTGGAAAGCAAATTTAAACGAATGGCGAATGTGAAAGACAGCGGAGCACTGATGCCTGGTCACGGCGGTTTTTTAGACCGTTTTGATTCAATGCTCGTGGCTATACCTGTTGTGTTTGTATATTATTTTTTGTTTGTGAAGTAAAGAAAAAGATGGTAACTCACTGTCAATTTTTATATTTGTAATTAAATATCGCCGATGAATATTCACAAAGAGGGTTACAGAACCATTGCATTTTGCGCTTTGATTTTTGGAGCCATTAATATAATCTTCTTTTTTTTCTTTAGCGCCACGATGCCTTTGTTATCGTGGGTAGTATTTAGCGTTTCATTGATCATGCTTTTATTTATTGTTTCATTTTTTCGTTCTCCAAAGAGAAATTTTACGGTGGCTCATGATCGGGTCATATGCCCTGCGGATGGGAAAGTAGTGGTGATAGAAGAGATGACTGATACCGAATATTTTAAAGATAAACGACTTCAGGTTTCTATTTTTATGAGTCCATCAAATGTTCACATCAACCGGATTCCAATGTCAGGCGAAGTAAAATACAGTCAATATCATAAAGGAAAATACCTGGTGGCATGGAGTCCTAAGTCTTCGACATTAAATGAACGGCATTCTGTGGTTATCAAAAGCGGCACGTCAGAAATTTTAGTAAAACAAATTGCCGGTGCACTTGCAAAACGAATTGTGAATTATCTAAAAGTTGGTCAGTTGGTATCACAAGGGAATGAAATGGGATTTATCAAATTTGGCAGCCGTGTAGATGTTCTTCTTCCAGTCGGAACTGAGTTGAATGTAAAATTGAATCAACAGGTGAAAGGCGGAGTTACGGTTTTAGCTACCATTGAAACCATCATCCCTGTTGAACCAATTGCAGCAGGTGAAAACTCTGAAATTAAGAAGGATTAATAATCAAATTTCAAAGACGCAATACGGTCGTTTAATCGAAGATTTTTAGTTCCGAACCCGATTCAGCATTAAATTTGCTGTTACTTTTTCGAACAATTTCAAACCAATAAATTTTCTTTTATGGCCTTAGAATATTTGGAAAGTATTAAGAAGCGCTTCAACCAATATAAATCGCTTGGCGATAAAACGATGGAACAATTATCTGAAGAAAATTTGTTCTGGCAATATAATGATCAAAGCAATAGTATTGCGATCATCGTACAACACCTGTATGGAAATATGCTTTCACGATGGACTAATTTTTTAACAGAGGATGGTGAAAAAGAATGGCGTGACCGCGATGCCGAATTTGAAAAAGTTATCAAAACGAAAGAAGAATTAATTCTGAAATGGGATGCAGGATGGGAATGCCTTTTTAATGTTCTTGAAACAATATCAAAAGAAGATCTTGATAAAATAATTTATATCCGAAAAGAGCCTTTGAGTGTTGTAGATGCGATCAACAGGCAACTTGCTCATTATTCTTATCATGTTGGACAGATCGTTTATTTGGGAAAAATGCAATTGAACAACGACTGGATTTCCTTATCGATTCCAAAAGGAGATTCGAAAGAATACAATGATAAAATGATGTCAAAAGAGTGATTAAGTTGATCGCGAAACGAGAAATATTTTTATTGGAATGAACGGTAAGAAAAGAGAAATAGGAATTCGCATTATTTGTTTTTTTACTGTCCGATAAAATTATTCGAAGGCTCGGTTGATGAATTTTACCAGTGGCATTAATGCTTTGAATGCCAGTACAACTTCTTTGATCAAGCTTGAAGAAAGTACCTCAGTATCGGTAATACTTTTTGTAGCTACAAAACTTTTCATTCTTAAAAACAAAGCGGCTGGATTTTCTTTATCATACCCTTTTGGAACGTTTACCAACATCCGCATCTCATCTTCTTCTAGTTTCCGGTAATGCTTTACAAAGGCTGGCGCCTCGATGATATTTTTGAATTCCGGAAAGCAATAATCAATTTCCTGTCGAAGCTTTTTCAACTCTTCAGGTTGCGGCATCCAGAGGCCGCCGCCGACGAAACTATTCCCTTCCGGTTGTAGATGAAAATAATAACCTGCATGAATCGATTTTTTACCTCCTTTGTTGAAAGATGCACTACGATTGATTTTGTAAGGAGTTTTATCTTTTGAAAAACGAATGTCACGGTTAATCCTGAAAATGCAATCTTTTGCTGAAAGGTCTTTTAAATCGGAATCAAACAGGATCATCTTTTGTAATAGCTCACTAATAAATATTTCAAAATCATTTTTTACAGCAATATATTTTTCGCGATTTTCATCGAACCAAATTTTATTGTTATTATTTTTTAATTTTTTGAGAAAAGTGAGTGTTTGTGAAGAAATCAAAACTTGAAAATTTTATTTATTTTTTATGCATTCGTAGCGAACTCTTGATTAAATCCTTCCCCAGTTTTCGCCACGCTTTATTCTGTAAATCGTCATCGGACTAATGTTATATTTATCTGCAATTTGCTGATGCGTAAGTCTTCTTCGTGGATTAGCAATAATAGTTTTGATCGCTTTTACCTGTGAAATATTCAGTTTCATTCCTTTTGTTTTCAACTTTTGAGTTTTTTTATAAGCCGCTTTTTGTGGATTTTTTTGCTGATGTTCTATGGCTTCTTTTTGTGTAGCCCATTCTAAATTTTTTACATGATTATCCGTTTTATTATGATCAAGATGGATTACATATTTCTGTTTTGAAGAAGTTTTTTTATGGAACATTTTGGCGATCTCACGATGAAAATAAATAGTGCCATTATATCCATTTACATGAAGATTCAAAGTCCTGTAACCTGATGTGAGCGAGCCTTCCAATAGTTTTCCATCTTCCAGGATGTTTTTTTTATAACTTGCTGCCCGCCCCGAAGAAGATAGAGCATATTTGGTCTGTAAAGTTTGCCACCCTTTAAATTTCAGCGGCTTCCAAATTTCACCGCTAATTTTTTTAATCATGGTTTCAATTTTGCTGATGAAGTTACAGAACTAACTTTGGATGAGATTCAAAAAATCTGATTCATCAATTATTTTTATCGATTTTATTTTCTGTGCTTTTTCTAATTTACTTCCGGCAGATTCTCCGGCTACCAGATAATTCAGATGAGCACTTACTGATGACAATAGCCTTCCACCGTTATCTTCAGCAAGCTTTTCTGCAGCACTTCTTTTTAGAGTTGGTAACGTTCCTGTAAATAAAAAAGTGAGTCCGGTTAATTTCCCCGAGGCAGGTTCTCTTTTATCTCCCAGAATATTTATCCCTTTATCTGCCAGATCTTCAAGCATTTTGACATTATCTGCGTTGTGAAAAAAATCAAAAACACTTTCTGCTACTTTTGTCCCAATATCTTTTAATTGCTGCAAGTCTTCAACCGTGAAATGTTTTAGATCGAAAATTGTGTCCACACTTTTTGATAAAGTTTTTGCGGTGGTTTCACCTACATACCTTATCCCCAGGCCGTAAATCAATCTGTTCAGATTTTGTTTTTTGGAATGCTCGATTGCTGATTTTAAATTATCAATTGATTTTTTTTTGAATCCTTCCAGGTTGGTAATCTGATTGTAATCGATAGCATACAGCGATGGAATATCATGAATGATTTTAGTGTCATAAAATCTTTTCACATTCGCTGCACCAAAGGTTTTAATATCCATAGCGTCTTTACTAACGAAATGCATAATACGTTCTACTACCTGCGCTTCACAATTGATATTTACGCAACGCCATACTGCTTCTTCTTCCGGCTTCACCAGGGGGTCGTCGCACACCGGGCAATGCGTTGGAAATATAATTGCTTTTTCATCTCCTGTTCTTAATTCCGTTAAAGGCTTAACGATATATGGAATGACATCACCGGCTCTTTCTACTATAACGGTGTCGCCTATACGCAAATCCTTTTCTTCAATAATTCCTTCGTTAAAAAGTGAAACGTTACTTACTGTTACACCACCGATTGGTACCGGAGTAATTTGCGCCACGGGCGTTATTGCGCCTGTACGTCCAACAGAAAACCAAACGTTTTCTAATTTGGAGGTTGACTGTCGCGCTTTAAACTTATAGGCCATCGCCCATCGTGGATGGTGTGTTGTGTTTCCTACCTGTTGCTGAATTTCTATTTCATTAACTTTTACGACAATACCATCTATTTCGTAAGGAAGGAGGTCTCTTTTATTTTCAAATTCCAGGCAAAAATTTACGACCTCCTCGATATCTTTAAAAATTCTTTCTGTGTCGATAGGTGTTCGAAATCCGCATTCAGAAAGCATCTGCAGAATTCCGGAATGGGTGTTTAATAACTCAGTATATTTTTCATATCCCTTTTGATTCAGTTCTATAAAACTAACATGATATAGGATCGCCTCCAGTTTCCGCTTTCTTACCGCTGCAGGATCTTTCATTCTTAATGAACCGGCTGCTGCGTTTCTGGGATTGGCTAATGGCGATAATCCTTCTTCAGCCAGCGCGTCATTATATTTTTTAAAATTATTTTTATTTAATAAAATTTCGCCTCTGATTTCTATTTTTTTGATTCCGTAATTAGAGAATTTAGCAGACAGAGGGATAGAGCCGATTTGCCTGATATTTGTGGTGATATCGTCTCCTGCGGAACCGTCACCACGTGTAGCGCCACGAATCAAAAAGTCATTTTCATAAATTAATGAAATACTTGCACCATCATATTTTGGCTCTGCACTAAAAGTTATTTTCTGATGATCAGTCAATGTTTTTAACCGGTTATTCCACGCAATCAAATCGGCTGAATTGTAACTATTTTCCAAACTCAACATGGATACCAGATGTGGAACAGTTATGAAATCATCATTCAGACTGCTTCC
Organism: Ginsengibacter sp.; assembly: GCA_039935455.1. Lineage (GTDB taxonomy): Bacteria > Bacteroidota > Bacteroidia > Chitinophagales > Chitinophagaceae > Ginsengibacter. The sequence continues at coordinate 2,200 of JBDTKF010000015.1, read as the reverse complement.
TACTCTTTGTGTTGGCGAGTCGGGGGTAATAATTCCGGGATTTTCTTTTTCCAGTTTTTCTAATTTTTTATAAATCTGATCATAATCCTGGTCAGATATCAAAGAGTTATTCAAAACGTAATAACGATATTCATGGAATCGTAAAACCTTCCTCAACTCATCTGCATTGCCATTGTTTTTCAGAATCCGTTCAGTTTCTTCTTGTAAATTTTTTATCTCTTCTGTTGTATACATATTTTGAAATTGGGAAAAAATAAAACTACATAAAAAACGCGGCGATAGAAGTAAAACTGATTGAAAAAAATATCACTTCTTTCTGCATGGGGTTATAGAGAAATGCTGACTTTGAATTCAGGCGTTCTTCCATCTTCAGTACATTTGTATCAATTACAAGACAACTTCTGCTAAAATAAAGAAATTAATAATGATGTTAAAAGGTGTTAAGGTATTGAGTTTCACTCATTTTCTCCAGGGACCTTCAGCGGTACAGATGTTAGCGGACCTTGGCGCAGATGTAATCAAAGTGGAACGGACAAAAGGAGCTTACGAAAGATATTGGTCCGGAATGGATACTTACAAAAACGGAGTAAGTGTGTTTTTTCTGTTAGCTAACCGAAATCAGAAAAGTCTGGCGGTTGATTTACATTCTGAAGAAGGGAAAGAACTTATTTATAAAATCGTCAAAGAGACTGATGTAGTCGTTGAAAATTATCGTCCGGATGCAATGAAGCGTTTGGGATTAGGATATGAAAAATTAAAGGAAATCAATCCAAAGCTTATTTATTGTTCCTGTTCAGGATATGGCTCCGATGGCCCATATTCCAAAAAACCCGGCCAGGATTTATTACTTCAATCCTTAAGTGGGCTCATGTCACTTACAGGCCGGAAACATGATCCTCCAACTCCTGTTGGGACGGCAGTTGTTGATCAACATGCTGCGGTTCTTGCTGCTTTTGGTGTCGTCTCTGCCTTATTTAATCGTGAGAGAACCGGTGAAGGATGTAAAGTAGAAAGTAGTCTGTTGAATTCGGCATTGGATTTACAAATGGAGTCAATGGCTTATTATTTAAATAAAGGTGAAATATGGGATAGAAGTGACACCGGTCTTGCAAGTCGTTTTCACCAGGCACCTTATGGTGTTTATAAAACTGAAGACGGGTATTTGACCGTATCCAATACACCGGTTGAAAAGTTGGCAGATATTTTACAATCCGAAGCTTTATCGCATTATACTTCAAAAGATCAGATGGGTAAAAGAGATGAAATTGATCAGATTTTCAGTGACATTATGAAAACTCGGACAACGAAAGAATGGGAACAGTTTTTTGCGAAAAATGATGTTTGGTATGCACCTGTGAATGATTATAAAGCCGTTGTAGATGATCCGCAGGTGAAATGGAATGAAATGATTTCCACATTCAATCATCCTGATGCAGGTGAAGTTAAGTTGATGAATCATCCTGTTCACTACAATGGGAAAGCAATCAAACAAAGATTGCATCAGCCAGCTATTGGTGAACAATCAGTTGAAATATTGAAGCAATACGGATACAGCGATGTAGCAATTAAAGAATTAATTGAGAAAGGTATTATTGTTTCAAATGAAAGAAAAGCAGATGAGCCAAAAGATCAGGCTTGAAAAATTAGCCAATAAATTAGCCATTGTTTATTTAGATAATCCCCCGCTAAATATTCTTACGCTTGAAATGACTCAACGTCTAATCAGCCTGTTTTCTGAAATAGAAGAAGATGACCAGGTACGCGTCGTAATTATTACCGGCGCGGGAGAAAAAGCATTTTGTGCCGGAGCAGATATTAATGAGTTTGTTGCGGTACGTGATAAGGTGATAGAGAAAAAACTCGCTAAAGAAAATGAAGCGCTTTTAAAAATAGAAAAATTGTCAAAACCGGTGATAGCTGCAATAGATGGAGTTGCGCTTGGTGGCGGTTGTGAAATGGCACTCGCTTGCGATATTCGTATTATAGCAGAGAATGCCAAAATAGGACTCCCGGAAATTAAGTTGGGTGTTTTTCCAGGAAGTGGAGGTCTTTATCGCTTGCCCAAAATTGTTGGAATATCTCATGCTTTGGAAATGATGTACACGGGTGATTCCCTCACGGCTCAGGAAGCTTATCGTATTGGATTGGTCAATCATGTTACGGAACCAAAACAAGCGCTAACTTTTGCTAAAGTGATTGC
>JBDTKF010000014.1:0-25669 GCA_039935455.1 Ginsengibacter sp. | reverse complement strand
AAAATAGAAATGGATTATGCTGGGGTGCGCTCCGGCTTGCATACGTCCATCAACGGAGTCTCCAATGATACTTCCGGCTGTGTTCCTTTGCAGGTGGACTTCTCAGATACGCTCAAAAAAGGTAAACTTTATTATTGGTATTTCGGTGATGGAGCCGGCGACACAACGCTTACTCCTTTTTCTTCTCATGTTTATGTAAAGACAGGAACGTACCCGGTAATGCTGGTTACAATTGACAGTGCCACCTGCAACATTGCAGATACATCTTATAAGAATATTCGTGTGGGAGATAATAAAGCTTTTGTGGATTTTACCTCTCAAAAATTACTGCCTTGTACTAATTTGGGATACGATTTTACAAATATTTCTACGGCTACCCGCGGAACTTTCAAACCTGGAATCTTTACCTGGGATTTTGGAGATAATACGCCACTGGTTGTTCAGGATCTAAACCCGGTTACTCACACTTATGCCGGTCCCGGAACATATAAAGTTTCACTTTTGTTGAATGATACTACTTATTGCAACTCTCCTGCAGACACCATTAAAACAATCAGACTTTCACCGGAAGTGAAAGCAATCTTTAGCACTCCTGCGAATGGATGTGTTCCTTATAATGCGGTTTTTGCCAACAATTCTCTTGGTGGTCTCAACTTCTTATGGGATTTTGGAGATGGTTCGACGTCAACTGAGGATAATCCTACACATTTATATACGACGACTGGTTCATTCAAAGTCAAGCTGACCGCTTTCGATTCGACTTCATGTAATAAGCAGGATGATACGACATTTACAATTGCAGTGAGCCCGATTCCGACAGCTTCATTCAGCTATAATCCGGCAGAACCAAAAGAAAATACCTTTACCAACTTTGTCAACCAATCGTCAGGAGCTACAAAATATATCTGGAATTTTGGTGACGGAGATACTTCCATTTTGAAAGATCCCAAGCATATTTTTGAAGAAACTGGCACGTACAATGTTTGTCTGAGTGCGGCCAATGACGTGGGTTGTAGCGACGACACTTGCATAGAAGTTCGTTCAATCATAAAGCCATTACTGGATGTTCCTTCAGCATTCACCCCGGGAAAATTTGGTACTAATAGTGTAATAAGAGTAATTGGGTTTGGAATTAGAGAAATGGATTGGAAAATTTATAATCGCTGGGGACAAAATGTGTATGAAAGCAATAATTTGAAAAGTTCTTGGGATGGAACTTATAATGGGAAACTACAACCGATGGATGTATATTCTTATACTTTAAAAGTGACTTTTTCAGATGGCAGGAAGATTACGAAAACGGGTGATATAACTTTGTTAAGATAATGGCATGTTAAGAAAACTGAAAATATTTTTTTTGTTTTTTTTACCCCTGACTGGAGTACAGTATTCTTATGGCCAGGACTTGCATTTTTCTCAATTTTTTAATAATCCTTTGCTCACAAATCCTGCAAATACTGGCTTCATCCCTGATGCAGATTACAGATTGGGAGCATCATATCGGAATCAATACTCGAATATCATGTCTGTACCTTATAAAACCATGAGCATTTATGGAGATGCACAGGTTTTTCGGGACAGAATAGAAACGGGTTGGTTGGGATTGGGAGGAGTTGTACTGCGTGATGTAGCGGGGAGCGGTAGCCTTACATCCACTAAAGTTTATGGATCGGTTGCTTATCACCAAATGCTTGGATTAAGTAGTCTGTTGACCGCCGGATTCAACATCGGCTGGGCAAATAAAAGGATTGATCAAAGCAAGCTCACTTTTCCTGACCAGTTTGATGGAAGCTTTTTTGATGGGAAATTACCTACTTCTGTTCAGTTGCTTAACAATAATGTAAGTTATTTTGACATGCAGGTAGGAATGAATTATGCCTATTTTCCAACAGAAGATATTTATATAAATGCCGGTTATTCCATTCATCATGTAAACCGGCCGAAAGAAACTTTCTTTGAAGATGGTGAAACGAGCAGGATTGATATGCGGCAAATTGGTTTTATGAATGCTATCCTAAAAGTGAGTGATAATGTAATTATTAATCCCGCAGTTTATTATACCAACATGGCGAAAGCAAGTGAAATTGTTTTGGGAATGAACGCCGCATATAATCTTTCTGGTAATGGCTCCAAACAAATTATTGGCGGTGTTTTTTATCGCTATCGAGATGCTTTGATTCCGACAATTGGTTTGCAAATTAATAATATTCGTTTTACATTCAGCTATGATGTAACTACCTCCACTTTGAAAAATTTTAATCATTCTTTTGGTGCAGACGAGTTTAATCTTTTATACAAAGGGTATTACAATGTATTTAATGGCGACCGCAAACAAGTACTTTGTCCCGTTTTCTAGGTTATAGAAGAAAAATTACGATAGTAAACCCATAAATAATTGTGATTTTTATTTTTAAAAACAGGGACGTATTAATAGCTGTATAATTTTTCATGATCAAGATGAATGAATTTTAATTAAATGAAGTTTTTCTTTTGAGAATTCAAATCCATCAAATGGAAAAATCGTTTCAATGATTCATCTTTGTAAGAATTTATTAAAAGAGTTTTTGAAAAATCAGAAAAAAAATTATGGCCAAAAAAATTGCTATCATTGGTGGCGGAAATTTAGGAACTGCGATCGCAGAGGGATTATTAAAGAGTAAGTTTTGCAACCCTTCAGAAATTACGATTACAAAAAGAAATATTGAAACACTTGAAAAGCTACAGGAAAAAGGAGTAAAAATAACTGCGGATAATGAAGTGGCGGTGCGTCACAGTGATTTAATTATTTTGGCCGTGAAGCCGTACCAGGTGAGCGATGTATTGAATAGTTTCAAAAAAAGTTTGTCAGAAAAACACATCTTGGTTTCAGTTGTTACGGGAGTTTTAATTACGGATATTGAAGAAACGATTCAAATAAAAATTCCTGTATTCCGCGCAATGCCAAATACGGCTATTTCTATCCAGCAAAGCATGACTTGTATCAGCTATAGAAATGCAACCGGCACAGAAGTGAGCCTGGTAGAAAAGATATTTTCTGTTTTGGGAAAAGCGGTTATCATTGATGAAAAGTTAATGGAAGCCGCTACAGTATTGGGTGCATGTGGCACTGCATTCGCCATGCGTTTTATTCGTGCCAGCATTCAGGGTGGAATTGAGATCGGCTTTGATGTTGTAACCGCAAATTTGATTGTAGAGCAGACTGTGAAGGGAGCTGCAGAATTGTTATTACAAAAAAGAACACATCCTGAACAGGAAATAGATAAAGTAACAACGCCGAAAGGTTGCACCATTGCTGGTTTGAACGAAATGGAGCACCAGGGTTTTAGCTCTTCATTGATAAAAGGTATTTCAGTCAGCTACAAGAAGATTGCTAAAAATTGAACAACATACCAGCTGGTTGATGGAAGTAAACAAACAAATAATCCGAAATTTTATTCTCTTATTAAAGAAAAAATATTGCGGCAGTTTCAGAAATCCTTGAACAGTTTTTTCTTCAAAATGATCAATTGCTCCAGAAACTATTTGTCAAATATTTTTTGCAAATCTGATTTGAGTAATTTTATTTTTTCATATGTGGCCGTTAATATTCTTCCGGAATCTTTTAATAATCCTAGCTTCAGAGTATCCATCATTTCTTCACCGGATTTTGCGTTGGCATAAATAAGAAAAGTATCCCCGAAAATATCTTCATACCCGTCATTTGGCTATTCAAAACTATGATGAGAACCGGAGCAACTTGCTTCCTGGAATTATTTCTCTTTTTTCCTGGTTATTTTTTCAGTTGGGGAAGCCAATTGTAAAATGAAATGTTCAGAAACTTCTAATGCAGAGGCAATGTCGTTAATTTCCACAGTTTCTATGGATCCTTCAGCAATGGTTTTGAAACATTTTACGAAAAGCATAGCAACAGGAGCTATGTAAGAAATAACAGCGGCATCATGGGTTGCGCCACTTTGTAGATTGATCGGTTGAATATTTTTTTCACTGATGGAATTCGTTAAAATCTTTCTCAGTTTTTTATTACAATTGACTGGTGCTATTTCCTGAATTAATTTCCATTCGAAATAAATATTTCTTTTATCACAGATTTTTTCGCATTCTGCGTATATCATTTCGTATGCCTCGGACAATATTTTTGAATCATTGCTTCTGATGTCTACGGAGCAATTTACAATACCCGGAATAACGTTGCTGGCCGCACGTTCTATGCTTATTTTGCCAACTGTTGCCAATAAATTTCCTTTCTCACGCGAGGCATATTTTTCAACGAACAAAATAAATTTTGCTGCAGCACACAAGGCATCTTTACGCAAGTTCATTCGTACGGTTCCTGCATGACCAGACTTCCCGGTAAACTTTATCTCAATTCTTTTTTGTCCTGAAATGGAACTGACCACGCATACCGGAAGATTATTTTCGACTAGGAGGTTTCCTTGTTCGATATGCATTTCGTAATATCCCAACCAATTTTCCGGAGAAATAGCATCTTCACTTAGTTTTGAAGGATCATAATTAAGAGTATGCAAAACCTTGGATAATGTGTTTCCACCTGCATCTTTGATTTCTAATAATCTATCATGAAATATGCCGGTTACGACTTCACTTCCTAAAAATGAATAATTGAAACGGATACCTGCATCTCCGCTGAAAGCAATTAATTCTAAATGAAAAGGGAGCGTAATATTTTGAGAAATAATATGCTCAACAATATCAAGGCCTGCCAAAATTCCCAGGGTTCCTTCGAATTTTCCGGCATTCAATACCGTGTCAAAATGTGATCCGATTACTAAAATTTTAGCGTCCGGATTTTTGCTACACCATTTTCCCCGAACGTTTCCCATATTGTCGATGGACGTTTCGAGGCCCGCATCACGCATCCATGAAGCAATTTTATCACTGCATTCAACGAATGCTTTTGTTCCAAATATTCTTGTGATACTTTTTGTATTATCGCTGTAAGTTGAAAGTATGTTTATTCTTTCATTAATCTCTGAAGCACGTTGTAGATAGTTTTTCATATTTTATACAAAATTATAAACACCCATGTCATAATTTTATGCGAAGTAAATGAATTTTTGTTACAAGAATCTATGAAACGATTTGAGCACTTTCTCTTCAAGAAAATAAAATTGAAAATATTTGATTACAAGATGACGATAAGACCTGCTTCATCTTGTCCCATCTGAAACATCTTTTTATAAATTATTTCAAGCCGGAAGATTCAACCGGGAAGTTCATTTTTATTTTACGAACCGCGGACTTATATTCGCATCAAAGGCCGACTGTGTTGCTTTACTTTAAAAATTTTAAGAACTGACCATGATGTTTTCGAATACAACAATAGGAAGATTGAGAATGGCTGGAATTTCTGAAGGAATTTCATTTATTGTGTTGTTATTTATTGCAATGCCTTTGAAATATTATGCAGGAAACCTGGTTGTAATGTGGTACACTGGCTGGGTTCATGGCTTACTATTTATGCTTTATATTCTTGCATTAATCAGCGCTAAAATAAGCTTGGGATGGAACTTCAAAAAAACAGTTATTGCTTTTTTGGCTTCTCTGCTTCCATTTGGAACTTTTATTCTGGATAGTTCTTTGCGAAAAGAAGAGCGGAAAATATGCGAGCAGGATTCTCTGAAAGAATCAGATTTGATGTCGAAAAATCAGGAAGAAAAAGTTGGCGTTTAAAGATTTGTGTGTGATGAGTTGGTATCGAAATTTTTAATAAATACAGTAAACCAATAAATAACCAGTTTTTCTATTTTGGTTGCTATTCATTTGGGAAAGAAATAAGGCAATGGCTGCTAGTTCTCATTCGGATTTATGTGGTTAATCTTTTCCGAAATATTTTCATCCGGCTCTGTAACATATTCAATTATAAAATTGTTGGTTCCGTTTCCGCTAATTATTTTCATATAATTCAACTGAACGAGTTCAAGGATATTTAGAAAGAGAAAGATTGCATGAATACGATCATCACAAACATCGAAGATTTTTTCAAATGAAAGGGAGCGATCTTTTTTTACCAGGTCCAACATGTATTTGCGCGTTTCCTCCATCGTATAATTATAACTGATGACTGTATGAACCGGATGGCTTTTTTTATCCAATAACCGTTGGGCAACTTTTTCAAAAGCTTTCATCAATTTGAATAAAGTGACTGTCTGAATTTCTGTTCCCTGCCCCGCTTCTTCACCGATAAGAGACAGCTCTTCCTGAATATTTCCACGCCTCACCATCAGCATCCGCAGCGCTTCCATTTCACTCATTTTTTGAGAGGCTTCTTTAAACCTTTTGTATTCAAGAATTTTATCGATCAGTTCCTGGCGAGGATCAATTTCATTTCCATGCGGATCTAATTCTTTTCGGGGAATCAGCATTTTAGATTTGATGCGCATCAAAGTACTAATGAATAGAATGAATTCACTGCTTAGTTCGATATTCAAGGATTCACTTGTATGTATGTAGTCAAGAAAATCGTTGGTGATCTTAGTGATCGGAATATTGTAAATATCAAGTTCATCACGTTCGATAAAAAATAAAAGCAGATCAAATGGTCCCTCAAACTGTGGTAATTTTATCTGATAGATTTCTGTATTCATACAAATAAACTTTTACAAGAATCCTGTTTTTGTTCGTATCAAGGTAAAAAAATCCCGGTGAAAAATCGCCGGGATTACAAATTTATGGAATAAAAGTTTACCTTTTTCTGAGTTCATCTCTGATTTCTGTTAATAACAAATCTGTAGAAGAAGGCCCTGCAGGTACGGTCTCGTTTTTCTTTTGAAGCCTGGCAATTGTTCTGATCATCATAAATATAACGAGTGCAATGATCATAAAATTAATTACAGCAGCTAAAAATTTTCCGTAAGTCACAGCTCCCCATTTCAGCTCTGCGATATCTTTCAAACCGAATTTTTCCAGAACCGGCGTGAGTATTAAAGGAGTGATAATATCAGTCACCAATGAAGAGACAATAGCAGTAAATGCGGCTCCAATAATCACAGCCACAGCCAGATCGATGACGTTGCCTTTCATCGCAAAAGCTTTGAAGTCTTTAATGAAACTCATATCTATTGATTTTAAAAGGTAAAAAAATATGTTGAAATGTAATTTAGCTTAAAAAAATATATCAAAAAAATCTACTCTTTTCCATGCGTTGGAAACCGGTGGTTTCAGGATGTTTTCTTTCTGATTGAAATAATTCTTTTCTTAATTGTTTTGCTGTTTTTGTGCTCCCATCATGACTCCATCCGGGCGGCATAAATAAATATTTTAGCTTCAAAGAAAGTGAGATATTTTTATGCAAATCACTGGCAATATTTTGCCACTCATGAAAAATTATTTGAGTAAGATGATACGGATGATCTGGTTGCCTGGTTAATCCGTATTTCACCGGATCGGTTTTTAACTCTTCCTGGAAGGTCCCAAATAATTTATCCCAAATAATAAGCACCATTCCCATGTTTCTGTCCAGGTATCGAATGTTGCTTGCATGATGTACTCTGTGATGCGCGGGGCTTACGAAAACCGCTTCGAACCAATCCGGCATTTTGTCAATTGAGCGGGTATGTACCAATATTCCATAAATCTGTGTAAGGGAATACATGAAAATAATATCCAGAGGTTTGAATCCGATCAAAACCAACGGAATAAAATAGACGAACCGATAAAGTGGTTGTAGTACAGATGATCGAAATCCTGTGGTCAGGTTGAATTCTTCAGAAGAATGGTGGGTCACATGAACGGCCCAAAATATCCGACAGAAATGATCAACACGGTGTTCAAAATAGAAAGCAAAATCTTCAAAGATAAAAAGCAGTAACCAATATAGTACTGGATTAAATGAAAAACTGATCAAATGGAACTGGTAAAAAGCTGCTAATATTACAATATAGACCGCGCGGAATAAGAGATCTATTCCGCCATTCAAGATACACAGATACAGGTTCATTAATGTATCTTTTAATGTATAGTATTTCTTTAAATGGAGGTTGCTTAGTATGATTTCAAGTCCAATTACAATGAGGTAAACCGGGGCGGTTATTAATAATAGTAATTGTTCATTTAACATTTAAATGAAATTTAAACCGACATAATTTCTTTTTCTTTTGCAGCGAGATATTTTTCAATTAACAAGATATAATCGTCGGTAGCGTGCTGCATTGCTGCCTCTGCATCTTTTGCGATATCTTCACTAAGGCCGTCTTTTTGAGCTTTTTTAATTTGTTCGATTGAATCTCTGCGGATATTTCTAACTGCAATTTTTGCCTGTTCGCCTTCGCCGTTGCTTTTTTTAACCAGTTCTCTTCTTCTTTCTTCAGTTAACGGAGGTAAAAATAAACGAATGATATTTCCATCATTTTGAGGATTAATACCAATGTTGGCTGCAATAATCGCTCTTTCAATTGGTTGCAGCATGTTCTTTTCCCAAGGCTGAATTGTAAGGGTTCTTGCATCCATTGCATTGATATTACCCACCTGACCGATCGGTGTAGGGTTTCCATAATAATCAACAGTTATTCCATCTAACATGGTAGGATTTGCTTTACCTGCCCTTATTTTCAAAATTTCCCCTTCAAAATGCTCCATGGCTTTGTCCATTGAAACCGAGGCTGCATCAATTATTTCCGTTATCTGTTCTGTCATTTTCTTAATTTTTAAAAATGCTTATTGCTCCGTACGACAATTTAAAAGTGCACAAATTTAAGAAAATGAGGTGACAAAAAATAAAATGGAGAGTGATTAGTTCTGTCCGACTGTTTCTTCTGAAAGGGTTATTATCTTATGAGTTTTAATAATAGCTTCTTCATGAAGCTGACCCTTTGTAACCATTAGCTTCTTTTGTGGCTTCTGATAATAGATAATTCCCACGATAAGAAGGGCTGCGGAACCTATAACCAGCATAACGATTGAAGCACCTGCGAAACGCAAAGAATAAGCCAATGCAATAAACAAAATATTTGTAACGACGCAGGAAAGTGCTATCATTTTATGACTCAAGCCAAGCTCTAATAAGAAATGATGGATATGATTTCTATCCGGACAAAAGGGCGAACGTCGATTGATTATCCGATGGGTTACCACGCGGAGTGTATCAAAGAGAGGTACTATCAGAATTGCAAAACCCAGAGCAGGCGCTGATTCTAAAGGAACAGGTGCAGCAGGATTAGAAGCAACGGTTATAAATTTGATGACCAGGATGGAATTAATTAATCCGATTAGTAAGGATCCGGTATCTCCCATAAATATTTTCGCGGGGTAAAAATTATAAATCAAAAAGGCCGCCAGGCTTCCTGCCAGCGACAGGGCTAAGATTGCATATAAAGCTTCACCGGAAAAATAAAAATAGATTCCAAAAACAAGAGAAGTAAGTAGTCCGAGACTCCCTGCAAGTCCATCAACACCATCAATGAGATTGAAAGAATTGGTGATCACAACGATTGTAAATAAAGTAAGTAAGAAACTGACAGTAGGTGCAAGCGCATGTATGCCCATGATGCCATACATATCGGTAATTTGAATTCCACCGAATTTGATAACAATACCTGCGGCCACCAATTGGCCGACGAATTTTTTTGTAGCTGTTAAAATCAGAACATCATCTTTCATTCCCATAAAGAAGATGATCATGATTGCGGCCGTAAAATATTGAAGGACTGTAGCCGCAGATGGAGGAACGCCAATAAGAGTGGCAATAATTAGTCCTCCAAAAATGCCAAGGCCACCTAATGTAGGGATAACTCCTTTATGTATCTTCCTTTCGCCTGGTTCATCAAACAATTTTTTGTCCTTTGCTACTTCAATAATAACGGGAATAGCAAAAAAAGTAATCAAGAAAGCTAAACCACTACTTATGAAGATATTGTCCATGCAAGAGAAATTAAAGAGATATAAAGTTCTACAAATGTATTGTTTTATACTATTAAATATCAGAAACTATAAATAAATAACGCTGAATAATCAGAATTATTTTATCGTTTGAATTGTTGTTTCTATTCATCTGGACTTCCGGAAACCACTTTGTCACTCATTCTTTTCAGTGGATTCTTCCGGTTATCGTCATAAAAATACTGGTTTTTTAAAATGTCTAAAGCCCCAAATATTGCAGCGGTAAAAGATCCCGGGTCGGCCTTGTTTTTCCCCGCAATGTCGAACGCAGTTCCGTGATCAGGACTCGTGCGCACGATAGGTAATCCGGCCGTATAATTAATTCCTTCGCCAAAAGCCAGCGATTTCAAAGGAATTAATCCCTGATCGTGATACATAGCTAATACTGCATCAAAGCGGCTTTGATAGCCCCTGGCGAAGAAAGCATCAGCGCTGTAAGGGCCCATCACTATCATATTGTGATGCTTTGCCTCAACGATTGCAGGTCTGATAATTTCGATTTCTTCTGATCCGATCAAGCCTTCATCCCCCGCATGCGGATTTAATGCAAGCACAGCAATTTTTGGCTTGTCTATATTAAAATCCCGTTTTAGTGAGGCATGTAAAATATTGATTTTGCTTAGGATATTTTCTTTGGTGATGTGAGTGGCTATATCTTTTACGGCAACGTGTTCTGTTACCAGCCCGACTCTGAAATCACCGGCAGCAAGCAACATGACCACATCTTTTTGTTCAAAGAAATCCTTGAAAAATGGAGTATGTCCTGTATATGGGAATTCGCTGCTGTGAACATTCTTTTTATGTATAGGAAGAGTAACAATTGCATTTATTTCCCCATCTTTCAGCGCTTGCGTTGCGGCTTTCAGGCTTATTATAGCGTACTTCCCACCCGTATCGTTCAATTCTCCGGGAGTGATTACGATCTCCTCTTCCCAACAATTATAAATATTGACTTGTTTGGGATTTATTTTTCTAAAATCTTTGATGCTACTGAAATTAAAGTTGATTTCAGGAAGATTTTTTCTGTAAAAATTGATGACTTTGTTATTTGCAAAAATAACCGGCACAAAGAAATCAAGCATCCGGCTGTCTGAGAGAGATTTAATGATTAGTTCAGGTCCGATGCCGTTAATATCGCCGCACGAAAATCCAATTATAGGTTTACTTTCTAATTGCGTATTGCTCAAATTATTTCAGTTTACGTGGAGTTGCAAGGTAATTAATTATGCTTTCAATCATTATTACGGGATACAAAACTACCTTTATTTTTACCATTTATTATTACCAACGTAATTTTCAACAGGCATCCTGTTTGAAATACTTCTTGCTAATGTCATTTCGTCGGCGTATTCCAGCTCTCCACCAAAAGCGATACCACGTGCTATTGTGGTAATCTTTACCTGCACATTTTTTAATTTCTTGCTGATGTAATAAATCGTTGTATCTCCCTGGATATTGGGGCTTAAAGCGAAAATCAATTCTGCTGTTTTTTCTTCGTTTACTCTATTTATTAAAGACTCTATCTCCAATTGATCCGGACCTATTCCATCCAGTGGAGAAATAATGCCACCCAGAACATGATAGAGCCCATTATATTGTTGTGTACTTTCTATGGCAATTACATCGCGGATGGTTTCTACCACGCAAATAAGTTCCTGTCTCCGACTCCGGTCTGTACAAAGGTTGCAAAGTTCTTTGTCTGCGATATTATGACAACGCAAACAGAAATGAATCTCTTCACGCATTTTTGAGACAACCTCACTGAAAATTTTTACATCTGATTTTTCTTTTTTCAATAAATGAAGCACCAATCGCAGGGCAGTTTTTTTGCCAATGCCCGGTAGCTTTGCAAATTCGTTTACCGCGTTTTCTAAAAGAGAAGAGGAAAAAATCATGAAGCAAAATTAGTAATTTAAGAGCCAGTTTTCAGGAAATCACGCTCAGGCCTATAAACTGGATTTTGATAGTTTTTTTTATATTTTTTATCAGTAAAAGAACAAATAAGTGGATTTTTAATAATTGTTCAAACTCATAACTGCACATCCGCTTCATTATCCCAATCTGGTCTGATACTGATCTTTTTGGGAATGGCCATTACTTTTTCGGGTTGTTTTTTCAGGTGGTAATTCCCCGGATCCCATTTGCCATTATTATTTTTATCATCCAAAATCCTCAATTCATATTCGCCCGGATTAAATAATTTCACTGTAAATGTGGGTGAGGTGATTTTGAATGAATCTACTACCTCATCATTCTTTACAAATTGTAAAACCGGATGGGCTACTTTTTGGAAATTCCGAAAGTTCAATTTCAGGCTTCCATATTCTTTTTCCGTTTTTGTTTTGAAACTAATCGTATCTGACTTCTTCAATTCAACCCCGAGGGTGTCGAGGGCAAAATCTTTATCAATTACCAGTTTATATTTCGTGTCTTCTACCCAATTGTTTTTGACCTTGATATGTTTGAAAGTAGTGTCAATCGATATTACCGCTGTGGTTACCGGATTGAATAAGGTGTCAGTTAGACTTATTTTGGTAGCATCGAAAGTCTTTAAAGGAACGGCAAAACTGATGGTTAGCGGCGTCAACAAATCCAGGATATTGTTTGAAAGTGAAGTAGTGAATTTTAAGATTTTGTCTGGAACACCTTTACTTGCTGCCGGTAAATTTGAGACAGGCTTTGAATTTTTTTCTTCTACATACGCAAATATTTCCACAGGTGATACCTGTTCAGAAATGTGAATAACACTATCTGAGAACGCAAAAAGCTGTGAGGGATTGTTATACATTTTCTGGCCACTTTCATCTTTCAAAGCAAACAAATGATATGCACCTTCAGCAAGATATCTGAATTGAAATTTCCCCGCAGAATCTAAACGGGTTACATACCTGGGTTTTTGTTTGTAAACAGCGGAGTCATCTAAATTCTTATATAAAAAAACCAACATTGTGCTGTCCACTTTTCCTGTTTCGGCGAGCACAACATTACCGCTGAAATTCATCGAATCAATGTAAGGTCCTGTAGAAAAAACATAAGTAAAATTATGGATCGGATTGTTCTCATTAATATCCTGCAATGCATCACCGAATTGAAAACTATAGGTAGTGTTTGGCTGTAAAGTGTCGCGGATTTTTATACTTACCGTCTTCAATTTTGAGGTAATATTTGGAATAATTTTTGGCTCCGGGGCCACCAACAGATATTTTTGTAAATCCTGCAAGTGAACGTATTCATCAAAAGTAAACGTGATTTTATTTCCGGTAAAACCTGTCGTTTTATTCGGTGGAGTTGAATTTAATAAGATGGGCGGAAATGAATCTTTCACACCTCCGGTCGGCATTCCGATTTGCGCGCATCCGCTCCCTGTTATGGAAATCAGATAACACAACCCAACTGCTAACAAAACAATAATGGAATGATAAATTTTCATCTTAGAAAAGCAAACATAATTTCTTTGCATGGATCTTGGTCTTTCTTCATCCTAAATAAAATTTAAATCTCTTGTTCTTCTTCGATAATATCGTGCAGGGCGATGGTCAATTTATTTTCTTTTACAAAATTGCACCAGGTACAATCCTCTTTTCCACAGCCCGTATAAAAATCACGTGCCTGAATGCGGTTCCAAACTTCAGTTATTTGTTGTTTTACTGTAATTATATCAGCAGGTTCGATAAATATTTTTCTTTTCTGAAATCCTTTCACTTTGTCAGGCTCAACAAAATCAAATTCGGTGCTAACTACTTTCCAATCTTTACCATCCATATTATCGATCAGAATTTTATAGAAGACAGCTTGTCTCCAATAGTCACCACCATGTTGGTTTTCATCGTTTGGAGGTAACAATTTTTTCTTTGAATATTTACTATTTACATCGCCGGTTTTATAATCAACTACATTCACTTGTTTCCCGTTAAATTCCATCTTATCAATTTTCCCTTTGATCGGAATTCCGTTTACTACATTTTTGATATTCCGTTCTACGGCTACGATTTTGATGAAATCGTTGATGTAATAATCATAGTAATCTCCCAAAACAATTTCACCTTGTTCCATTCTTCTGTCGAAAGCTTGTTGGGTGAAATTTTCCCGATGCCTTTTCATATACCAATCAAAATAACCAAACATTTTTTCTTTTGAAGGAAATTTCTGCGCTTCATTTTTTTGCATTTCTTCAAAGATCTTCTGCAAAGCAAAATGCACGGCACTTCCAAACTCCAATGTTTCCGACTTTCCAGAAGGAATTTTCAGGAGGTTTTTATAATAAAATCCAAGCGGGCAATCGAGATAATTATTTAAAGAAGTAACATTCATTACAAACTTCTCAAGAAGTGGATTGATAAAATCGGATTCGTTTTTTTCTATTTCCGGTGCTTGTGGAATAAAATTCAAAACTTCAAAATCCATTAATTCTTCTTGCGATAAAATAACGGGATTGATTTCTAAATTATTGGCTTCGATAAGTTCCTCGATGAACATAGAATGCTCCGCATCTTTTCCGTCAGATTTTATTTTTATCAGGGAAATGTTGAGATCTTTTTCGGCCCTCGTAAGTGCTACATAAAAAAGCCGGCGTAGTTCCTCATCTTTGTTTCCGGATGGAAGAGATGAAAACAGCGTGTCGGGAAAAGTGTACCCGTTACTATGTTTTTTTTTCTTTTCCCACAGATGAGCATTCATTCCGGTAATGAAAACATATTCAAATTCCAGTCCTTTGGAACCATGAGCAGTTAGCAGGTTTACGCCGGCACTATTGCCGGAAAACTGCATTAGCGGCAAAGGAATTTTTTCTTTATTCATCAAATCAAGAATGTCAATAAATTCTTCAAGTCTCAGAGAAGGATTCCTTGCGGTTTCTTCTTTTATAAAATCGAAAAATGCAGTGAGAATCTGAAGCAATGATATTTTCTCTTCACTCTTCATTATGTAGGAAAGGACACCGGCGTTAGAAATAATTTTTTCAAACAGATGTTGCAGTGTAACATTGGAAACATCCGCAATTAACTGTTCGATCATTTTACTGAAGTCTTTTAAAGAAGCAAGCATACCTGTGTCAAAAAGATCTCGCAATGCAGCATTGGATTTGTCGTACAATAATTTTCTGAGTGAAGTTTTGTGAACGCTGTAATTTTTGTTATTCACCTCAACCGTTAATTTGGCAACTTCTATCGGAGGTATTTTATAAAAATCAAAATGCATTATTTCGAAAAGAATCTCATCACCGCCAAAAGGTATATCATGCTCAGCGGCCAGATATTTCAGGATCTGAATAATTTTATTTGCAAAAGGGTCATCCAGAATATTCAGATTTTTTTTAGAATAGACCGGGATATTTTTTATCCTAAAATATTTCATCAACTGATCGCCATAACTATTTTCTTTATAAATGATTGCAATCTTCCCCGGCTCTATGCCTTGCTCAATAAGTGTTTTGACTTTGTTGGTGATGTCAGCCATTTCATCCTTGATGGTATTGTATTCGACGATGGAAGGAAGTTTTATAAACTTCTTTAGCTCCTCCTTCGAGCAAATCAAATCCTTACTCAGACCTGAAAATTTGTGGATAAGCCGTTCCTGGTTTTTATCAATCAATGATTTGGAAACATCCAGAATTGGTTTAGTTGAACGATAATTGTTGCATAAAACAATTTTCAAAAGATTTTCATAACTGTTCGCAAAATTTTCCATGTTTTCAACATTTGCACCCTGAAAACGGAAGATGCTTTGATCATCATCCCCTACAACAAAAACATTTGGCTCATCCCAAAAACTGATTAGTAATTTTACAATTTCATTTTGTGTACCACTGGTATCCTGATATTCATCAACAAGTATGTATTGAAATTTTTCCTGGTAACCGGCCAGCAGGTTTTTATTTTCTTTGAAAGCTGTGATCACCCAATTGATCATATCATCAAAATCATATAAGCTGCGCTGCTTCATCAATTGCTGAAAATTGTCGAACTCATTTACAGCAGCTCGCAGTTTTCCCATCCGGTCTACTTCGGCGTAATAATCCGATTTGTAGTCACCCACTTTTACGCCTGTTTTTATAGACCCTCTTTTGTATGTAAAGCTTTCATCTACTTTTATTCTTTCAAGATATTCATCAATACATTGATCAACATATTCTTTTGCCCAACCTTCCCTTTTCATTGAAGAGAATAAATGCTGCAGATTTTTTACTTCATAATACACATCTCCCCGATATCTTTTTAATGGATTGTTTTTTGGTAAATTGTCAATGAGTGTTTTAAAAAGCTGTATTCTTTCCAGGTCGGAAACGGGATCCAGAGCAGATTTTTCAAACAACGATAGATTCTGCTGAATTACTTCATTACAAAATCCGTGGAAGGTGTAGATGTTTACTTTATAAGAATCCGGGCCGATAAATTGTAACAATCTTTTTCGCATAGCGATTGCACCTGCATCGGTATAAGTAAGGCATAAAATATTTTGCGGATGCGTATCAGTTTCCAATAAGATTTTTCCAATCCGTGCAGCCAGAATTTGTGTTTTCCCTGTTCCCGGCCCCGCAATTACCATCACAGGACCTTCGATTGTATCAACCGCCTGTCGCTGCTTTTCGTTTAGATTTTTATATTCGTCTTGGTATTTTTTTAATAGAAACTCTTTATAAGCTGACATACAACGAAGATAAAAAATTGCTGCGATTTAACCTCCCGGTAATTTTCGTTTATCAGGACGAGAAGCATCGGTTAACTCATACAGATCTTTAACAAATTTTCGAAAAATATTAGGAGAATAAATCCGGCCCTTTGCTTTTCATTAGGGGAATTTTGCCCAAATGTTTATAAGCTTTTTCTGTAACCTCTCTACCCCGCGAAGTGCGCATGATAAAACCTTCCTGGATCAGAAATGGTTCATATACTTCTTCTAGTGTTCCCGGTTCTTCACCAACCGCAGTTGCGATCGTTGTAATTCCAACAGGACCGCCTTTGAATTTTTCGATGATCGTACTCAGAATTCTGTTGTCCATTTCATCCAAGCCATATTGATCTACATTCAATGCTTTGAGAGCATGTTGGGTAATTTTCAAATCGATCACTCCGTTGGAAAGAACCTGTGCAAAATCACGGACTCTTCTCAGTAAACCGTTCGCAATTCTTGGCGTTCCGCGGCTTCTTCCAGCTATTTCGGTTGCAGCATCAGAAGTGATTTTTGTATTGAGGATGGAGCAGGAACGTAGTATTATTTTTTGCAAAGTAGCAGTATCATAATATTCCAATCGTGATTTAATCCCAAACCGCGAGAGTAACGGGGCAGTGAGGAGCCCACTTCTGGTTGTTGCGCCAATCAATGTAAATGGATTCAAATTAATTTGTACACTTCGTGCGTTTGGGCCGGTGTCTATCATAATATCGATCCGATAATCTTCCATCGCTGCATATAAATATTCTTCAACCACATTACTTAATCGATGAATTTCATCGATGAATAAAACATCGTTTGGTTCGAGGTTCGTGAGCAAACCTGCAAGATCACCTGGTTTTTCTATCACGGGGCCGCTGGTTTCTTTGATGTGTACACCCAATTCGTTTGCTACAATACGGCTCAGGGTGGTTTTTCCAAGACCCGGAGGGCCATGAAATAAAATATGGTCCAGCGCTTCTTCCCGCTGCTTAGCCGCTTTTATGAAGATTCGCAAATTCTCAATAATCTGTGTCTGGCCACTGAATTCTTCAATAATAGCTGGCCGGATGTGATTTTCAAACTCTTTATCAGCAGGAGATAAAGTTTCTTTTTCTTTATTCAGATTTTGGTTTTGCATTCAGATTTTTTTCTACCTTGTAAAACTAAAGTTTTTAAAATTAAAAATGTTTAAACTGCTTTTAATAACGGCTGTGTGCCTTTCAAACAATGCTTTTCACCATTAATCAATCCATTGGTAGCAATGCTGTTTTTGGTAATTAAATTTGAATGATGTATAAAAAAAACATACGATACTGGATTTGTCAAATTTTAGGCTGGGGTGGTTGGACATTGCTCAATCTTTCCTTCTATTATTTCTTTCTCCAGGATATGTATTGGAAATCTGCAGAAAGAAAAAGAATTTTTCTTAGTATTCTGATTATCCAGCTTTTCTGGTACATCACGGCTACGCATTTTTTGAGATACTTCATAAAAAATACCGGCTGGATCAAATTTACTACTCGTAAAGTGATCGCTTTGTTTATAGGAAGTGTGCTGGTGACGGGATTGCTTGCTTATTATGGTGCTAAATCGACTGCTCTTATTACCGGAAATTCATTAATTCAGTACGAAAAAAAGCGGGAGTTGAAAGAGGCAGTTTCCAAGGAAAAAGAATTGGGACTCACAGGAACGAATTATTACTTGGCGCAGGAAAATAATCCGAAAGATTCAGCAAATTATGCTTCCGCACAAATTATAAAGAAAAATACGGGATGGTATAGAGATAATGGTGGCGTCTGGAAATATGAAGAACAACATAAAGGACGTTTTTGGTGGGACATTATTTTCACTTTTATTTTGATTGCGCTGTGGTTGTTACTTTATATGATCTGGCATTATTTAGAAAGGAACCGAAAAGATGAACTGGATAGATTGAATCTAGAAAAAGCGGTGAAAGATCTGGAATTAAAGACTATAAAATCTCATATCAATCCGCATTTTATTTTTAATTCACTGAACAGTATTCGTGCTTTGGTAGAGGAAAATCCTAAACGAGCCAGAACCGCCATCACAGAGCTTTCTAATATTTTGAGAAGTAGCCTGCAGGTTGAAAAATTGGAGACGGTCCCTTTACATAAAGAGCTGGATATTGTAGAAGATTATCTTGCCTTGGAGCAGATGCGTTTTGAAGAAAGATTGAAAGTGCAAATGGAAATTGATGAAGATACTTTGGAACAGCCAGTGCCGCCAATGATGTTGCAAACGCTGGTTGAAAATGCGATCAAACATGGGATCAGTAAAAGAATAAATGGCGGGACTGTCAAAATTATAGCGCGGTTTACTAATAAAAATTTCGAATTGATCGTTCAAAATACCGGAAGCCTTGATCAGAAAAACAATGAGGGTTTCGGGTTTAAAAGTACCAGGGACAGATTAAAATTTTTGTGCAATGGGAATGCGTATTTTCAGGTAGAGGAAATTGAAGGAACCAAAGTTCAATCAAAAATTGTGATGCCTGTTGATTATTAATTTTTTAATTTTTTAGAATTATGCTAAAAGTTATTCTCATCGATGATGAACGCCTTGCCAGGAGCGAACTTAAGAGATTATTACAGGAATTTCCCGATGTGGAAATTATCGGTGAAGCAGCCAATGCAAATGAAGCAGTTGAAAAAATTGAAACTTTAAATCCTGATCTGATTTTTTTAGATATCCAGATGCCTGGAAAATCAGGATTTGATTTGCTGACCGAACTGGAAAAAACGCCCCATGTAATTTTTGTGACTGCTTACGATGAATATGCCCTCAAAGCTTTTGAAGTAAATGCCTTGGATTATCTGATGAAACCCGTAGAACCCAGACGCCTTGCGGACGCAATTTTGAAGGTAAAACAGAAAGATGAAGAAGATTTACTTACATATAATAATCGCGGAATGCTTGGTGAACATGACCAGGTTTTCGTAAAAGATGGAGAACGGTGTTGGTTTGTGAAACTTTCTGAAGTGCGTCTTTTCGAAAGTGTTGGAAACTATGCAAAGGTTTTCTTTGGTAACAATAAACCGCTCATTTTGAAATCGCTGAATGCATTAGAAGAAAGATTGGATGAAAAAGTTTTTTTCAGAGCCAACAGGAAGCATATTATTAACCTCCGGATGATTGAAAAGATTGAAACTTACTTTAACGGTGGACTCTTACTGGATTTAATTGGCGGAGAAAAGATTGAAGTAAGCCGCAGGCAGGCCGTGAAGTTTAAAGAGATGATGAGCTTGTAAATTCCAGTAGTGTTTCGATAGTAAACAGACAAATAATTAAGATTTTAATTCTATTTTGAAGACTTAGCTGTTAACCTAGAAATAGATGCCCGGATTAGAAAGTTTTCTTAAAAAATATTTGAAATACCGGAGGATGAACATACGCTTTAAATTTCTTCAAATGAAAAATAGCATTTTTTATGTGATTGCTTTTGGGTTTTTTTCCTGCAATCAATCCACATCCAATAACCTGGCTTTGCAAAAAAAGATAGACAGCTTGCAATCCGAAATAAGCAATTCTTATAAACCGGGACTTGGTGAATTCATGTCCCAAATGCAGGTGCATCATGCGAAATTATGGTTTGCCGGAAAAAATGAAAATTGGGAATTAGCCAATTTTGAAGTTGGAGAAATTCAGGAAGCATTAGATGATATTCCTAAATATTGTGCCGACCGGCCGGAAATAAAATCTATCGAAATGATTGTACCTGCAATGGATCGTTTATCTACTGCTATTAAAGAAAAAAACGAAAATAAATTTAGCAGTGGTTTTACATTATTGACGGCTACCTGCAACGATTGCCACAAGGCAACCAATCATGGATTCAATGTGATAAAGATTCCCGATATACCACCTTTTTCCAATCAGGATTTCAAACTGGAAAAAAATTAATAATGTTTTGTGATTACTTACTATTTAAACGAATTAAAATAAATGAAGGCATTAACAACTCTACTGATCGCGTGTTTTACAGGGCTTTTATCTACTGCTCAGAATATTGGTAACATCATTAATGCAAAAGAAGTTGAGCGGATAGAAACAGTTCTTGCCTCCGATAAAATGCAGGGCCGGAAAACATTTACTCCTTCTATTGATAGCGCTGCTCATTTTATTGCCGGTGAATTTGAAAAATCAGAATTAAAATATTTTGATGGATTGTCAGGTTACCAGCAGCCGTTTTCGATGTTGAAAGCAAACCTTATTTCAGCATCAGGAAATATGAACGGACATTCTTTAGATCCCGGTAATATCATTGCCGTCACCACAAATACGGAATTGAAATTTGATGAAAATTCTGGTTATACAAAGATTGTGATTGACAGCATGGGCAACTTTTTTAGAGAGGCGTTTGGCTTATTGAAAGATGATAAAAAATATTTGGTGTTGGTGAACAATACACACGCAAAAAATTTCAAACAGTTAAAAAGTTTCAATCGTCCAAGCTTCGAAACAAAGGCGCCGGTGGTTTTTGTTCTTACAAATGAAAATCCTTCAACTTATGATTTTGAAATAAAAAATAAAATTACCTCTGCATCGCTGGCAAATGTAGTTGGGGTGTTGCCTGGAAAAAGTAAGAAAGATGAATACGTAGTTTTTTCGGCACATTACGATCATCTTGGAATCGGTAAGCCAGATGCAAAAGGCGATTCTATTTACAATGGTGCCAACGATGATGCTGCGGGATCTACAGCAGTAATTATGTTGGCGAAATATTTCAGTAAATTAAATAATAATGAGCGCACCTTAATATTCGTAACATTTACCGCTGAAGAAATTGGCGGCTTTGGTTCGCAATATTTTTCCAAACAAATTAATCCTGAAAAAGTAGCGGCAATGTTCAACATTGAAATGATTGGCACTGATAGTAAATGGGGCAACAACAGTGCATACATTACCGGTTATGAAAAATCAGATTTTGGTAAAATATTACAATCAAATTTAGAAGGAAGTAACTTTCATTTCGAGCCCGACCCTTATCCACAACAAAATTTATTTTATCGTTCAGATAATGCAACCCTTGCTGCACTTGGTGTTCCTGCTCACACCATCAGCACTTCTAAAATGGATAACGAACCCAATTATCATCAACAAAGTGATGAAATCTCCACACTGGATATGAATAATATGGCAGAAATTATTAAAGCTATTGCCATAAGTAGTAAAACTATTATTAGTGGAAAAGATACTCCAACGAGAGTGGAGAAGCTGGAATGATGTGGGTCTTTTTATTCATACTTTATCGCCTTTGACGTAAGTAGAATTAACGAATTAATTAACCTTTACCGGAACAGAATGTACGGCGGAAGACATTTCCATGATGAGTGATTCATCTTTTTCAATTGCATTTCCCACTACAATGATATCTGCCCCGGCTTTGCAGTTTAGGTATGCTTTTTCGGGATCTGATATTCCACCGCCTATGATTAATGGAACCTCTATCGCATTGGCAACCAGTTCGATCATACTTTCAGTAATAGGCATTTTGGCACCGCTTCCTGCATCCATATAAATTAATTTCATGCCCAGCATTTCACCTGCCATTGCCGTACACATGGCAATTTCATTTTTATCTGCAGGTAAAGGAGACGCATTAGAAATGTAGGAGACTGTGGTAGGCGCACCTCCATCAATTACCATATATCCGGTACTCATTATTTCAAGGCCACTTTTTTTTATGGCTGGTGCGCTCACTACATGCTGACCTATTAATAATTCAGGATTTCTTCCACTGATCAATGATAGATAAAGAAGCGCGTCCGCATATTTTGAAACCTGTGTGGAACTACCGGGAAAAAGTATAACGGGGATCGAACATTTGCGTTTGATAAACTGAACGCATTCGTCCAAATAATTTGAAATTACGAGACTACCACCCACTAAAAAATAATCCACTTTTGCATTCACAGCCAGGTGAACCAGCTTTTCCATTTTTTCATCATTCACTTTATCGGGATCAATTAAAACGGCAAACGATTTTTTACCGTTCTGTTTTCTATGGTTCAGCGATGAATAGATTTCTTTTAACTTCATTTAGAAATGATTATATGCAAAAATGTATCTTTTTTATTTTAAATAAAAATTACCGGTACAAAATACGAATTTATTGGAACGAATGTTTGGTACAAGGGTTTATGTCGTAATTCGTATTTTTATCCGATGATAAATGTTTTGAAAGAAATCAAATTTAAGACTGCACGAAGTGGGGGCAAAGGTGGTCAGAACGTGAACAAAGTGGAGACGATGGTCGAAGGTTATTTTCATGTCAGTTCTTCAGAAATATTGACTGATTATCAAAAAGAACTTATCCTGGAAAAACTGTCGAACAAAATTACCAAAGATGGTTTCTTATTTGTAAAAAGCCAGAATGAAAGAACCCAATTAGGTAACAAAGAGGATGTGATCGTAAAACTTCATTTACTGCTTACCAATGCTTTGATTAAAAGAAAAAAACGCAAACCAACCCGGCCTACCAAAGCATCAAAAGCTAAAAGAATAAAAGTAAAAAAAGAAAAAGGACTCATTAAAACAGGTAGAAAAAAAATTACCGATTTTTTGGAATAGAAAAAGAGGCGGATAGTAAACCGATAAATTAAATAGATTTCTATTTTACCTTTTATAAATTTGATCTTTTTAAACACAATATTCTTTGAGCAGCATCAAGAAATTAGCCGGACAAACAATGTGGTATGGAGTTAGCTCCATTGTTGCCCGTTTTTTATTTTACTTACTAACGCCTTATTTCACGCTGAAATTATCAATTTCCGGTTATGGCGACATGAGTTTGATGTATGCGGCAATTCCATTTTTGAATGTGATTTTTACTTACGGAATTGAAACTGCTTACTTCCGTTTTGCTACAAAAGAAGAATATAAAAAAGATATCTATAATACCGCTATCATTTCGATTTTATGTAGTACTGTTTTCCTGACAATTCTTTTGATTATCATGAGATCATCCATTGCGCATTTATTGCGATTGGATAACCATCCTGAATTTATTACTTTTTCGGCGCTCATAATTGCTTTAGATACTTTAGCTACGCTGCCTTTTGCCAAATTGCGATTAGACCAACGGCCCCGGAAATATGCATTGATAAGAATTGCTACTATAATTTTACAAATAGCGATTACCTATTTTTTGTTATCCGTTTGTCCGCGAATCGCAAAAGAAAATCAAAATGGTTTTATTGCCGCATTTTATGACCCTGGTTATGGAGTTGGTTATATCATTTTTGCCAATTTGGTTGCATCTTTTTTTGCGTTATTGTTGTTGCATAAAGAATTCCTTTCCTTTAGATTTAAATTTAACCGGAAAGTCTGGATCGCAATGATGGTATATTCTTTACCATTGATCATTGCTGGATTTGGTGGGATGATCAATGAGACATTTGACCGGATTATGTTGTCATGGCTGGCTCCGGTGGATAATATTGCGGCTGCAAAAGACCAGGTAGCCATTTATTCAGCGTGTTATAAATTATCAATCCTGATTACTTTATTTGTACAAGCATTTCGGATGGGCGCGGAACCCTTTTTTTTCAAGCAGGCAGAGGGTCAGAATCCTCAGAAAATTTATGCAAGAGTGATGAAATTTTTTGTCATTACGATCACGGTTATGTTTCTTGTGGTGTCCTTATATATTGATATCTGGAAATATTTTTTAAGTACGGATCCGGATAAATTAAAAATTTATTGGACAGGGCTGAAAGTTGTTCCTATCTTGCTTTTAGCAAATATGTTTCTCGGCATTTATTATAATTTATCCATTTGGTATAAGTTGACGAACAAAACTCTTGCAGGAGCTTACATCACGCTTATTGGCGCTTTGCTTACTCTGGTGGTTAATTTTATTTTTATTCCCTACTTTGGTTATATGGCCTGTGCATGGGCTACTTTTTTATGTTATTTCAGTATGATGGTTTTATCGTTCGTATGGGGACAAAAAGATTATAAAATCCCGTACGCCTGGAAGAAACTGAGTGCTTATATTATCATTGTTGTGCTCCTCTTTTTGATTCATAGAGCCTTTACGCATTTCTTTATAAGTCCGGTCAGCAATTTTGCTTCGGCTACGTTTCTTTTATTTTTCTATATCTGGTTTTTGTTGCGCGTAGAATGGAGAGAGTTTCAAAAATTACCGGTTATCGGTAGATATTTTAAAGGAGGAAAAATATGGGCCCAAAAAAACGGAATTAATAAATAGGAAAACATCAGAGCTGCAAAAGTGATTGATGAGATAATACAGAGGAATGATTTCTGGTCAAACATCAAAGGATATTTGTTGGGATGAGATGGCTTGAACATTCATCTTACAGTAAACCAACAAAAACCAAAGATTTCTATTTTGGTCACAAAAAATTCTTTCATAAAGATAGAAGTAATCAATAAAGACACTTGTCTTTTTAATCCGTTCATCTTACCTTTGCCGCCAAATTAAAATAAGGACTTTCAATAAAAATTTATGGCAAATACCGGAAAAATAAAACAAATCATTGGAGCCGTTGTTGACGTGCATTTTGCAGATGAAAACAAACTGCCTGAAATCTTTCATGCATTGGAACTTACGAGAGATAACGGCGCGAAACTTGTTTTGGAAGTTCAGCAACATTTGGGTGAAGACAGTGTTCGTTGTATTGCAATGGATGGAACTGAAGGGCTGAAACGCGGTATGGATGTGGTTGATACCGGATCGCCCATCCTGATGCCAACCGGCGAAGATATTAACGGTCGTTTGTTTAATGTAACCGGGGATGCTATCGATGGTTTGCCACCGGTAAGCAAAAAAAATGGTCGCCCGATTCATAATGAGCCACCCTTGTTTGAAAATCTGAGTACAGCTACTGAAATTTTATTTACCGGTATCAAAGTGATTGATCTTATTGAGCCTTATGCAAAAGGGGGAAAAATTGGTTTGTTTGGAGGTGCCGGTGTGGGCAAGACGGTTTTGATTCAGGAATTGATTAATAACATTGCGAAGGCTTATAGTGGTTTGTCTGTATTTGCTGGAGTAGGAGAGAGAACCCGTGAAGGAAACGATCTGATGCGTGAAATGATTGAAGCCGGCATCATGAAATATGGTGATAAATTTATT
>JBDTKF010000013.1:0-21435 GCA_039935455.1 Ginsengibacter sp. | reverse complement strand
ATTTTGTAGTTTTTGATTTTGTAATCAAGGGTCGTCAACTTTTCGTAGTTGCCAACCCTGAAATACGATTATTTACATCTCCTTTGGACTTACTTTTGAAAAATCACCAAAGATGTATTCTCTTATTATTTTCCCATCCGCATTAAAGTCGTCAAACATCACCATTGGTACTTTGATGACTTCTCCGGTTTTTTTTGATTTGCCCATCCATGTCCACCATGATTGTACAACTTTGGTGTCATTCTTTTTGTAATGCAGATAATCCGGATACCCAAACTGAACTTGTTTGACGTCATCGAAATTCTCGAAATCACTCTTCCAGGCATTCATGGCATCGGCTATCGGAATAAAATTTTCCATTCCGGATACCCACCATTTGGCAGTATCGGAATACATTCCTTTAATGGAAGCCCAATCCTGTGATTCGTAAGCTTTGCTTGCATTATTCACCACATCAATATATGGATGCTTGATGTAGATAGTGCCATTTTCTTCCTGTTGACAAAAAGCAGTTATTCCAAAAAGGAACAGGGCTGCTGTAATAAGAATTTTCTTCATTTTTTTTCATTTTTATTTCCTACTCGTTAGGCTTTTCGGTTACGCCTCCGCAGGAAATACCTGTGCGGAACAAGCCCGTTTTTTATAGTGATGGCTGGACTTCACTTTCTTTTAACCAGTAAGCTGATTTGCAATTAAGGTTTTAGCGAATTCATCATTCCTCCCACATCATAAAATTCATTGCCCGATGTAATCTTATGGTCGCTATTAAAATCGTAGGTACCATAAAACTTTACACTTAATTGTTTGCCGGTTGTAGACGTGCCATTCCAAATGCCATAGTATCGCACGCTTCCATCGGGATGATTCGAAACCGTATCTACACCGGATAAAAATTGTGCATTTGTTAGATGAAGGTTGCTAAAGTTGTTGAAGAGGGATTTGATGGATTCTACCCAATGTGCTTTCGAAGTGACGGTGTCACCAAATGCTGGTGATTTCCAGACAGCATTATCGGCAAGTTCTGCCGTCCAGGCGTTCAGGTCTTCCTTTTCGAAAGCGGATATCTGGGATTTACACGCAGCCAGGTTAGCTTCATACAATGCTTTCATTTCATCGCTATTTCCAGGGGCCGTGCTTTCTTGTTTTGCGGCCTGGTTGCAACCGACTACCATAATTGTAATAATGAATGCGAAAAATAATTTTTTCATGTTTTTGCTTTTTTTGGTTAATAAAAATTTATACGATTTGATAAAATTTTGAGTCCATGTAATTCTTGAATATCGCATGTATGCATATACAAAAATTTTCAAGTTTGACATCCGAAATGATACATCATCAGGGGTTATCTGGCCGGATTCCATCCCCATCTAAACAAATACTTTAAAATATAGAATAGAAGTAAAAAAAGAATCAAAAAACCCATATCCACTGGGTAAGCATTTTCACTTTACCTATTCAATAATCCAAATGCAATTGTTTGAATTATCACCAATAGAAGATCCATAACGTAGAGACAAAAACTTGGAATACCTGTGCCGACTATCAGACGCCACAGATAAACTATTGTTGATGACTGAACAAGATTAACGCAGGGGGTTTCTAATAAATACTTTAAATTTCTACCGGCATTGCTACAAGAATCGGATCAATTACAGTATGCTTATCTTTAAACTTAGCGTTACCAGGGTCTTGCAAAATGGCTTTGTATTTTTCCAAATCGGTTACTTCGATAACTAAAACAATTGAATTTGGATCATCAGTATCCTGAAAAGTTTTAAAGCTTGAAATTGCAGGAGCAAAAATATCTACTCTGTCCTGGTGGCCTTTGAGCCATGTTTTAAAGTCACCTACTTTGTGACGAGCTACGATTGTTGGCATAATTTTGTGTTTTAAATTTTTTCTTGCTTAATATGGCTGTACTTCACTTTTATTTTCCCGGAGTACGATAATTAACAGAAATGTCTTTTGCTTTATCGATTTCTTCAGAATCCACCAAAACCGTAGTTGAAATAGACACCAGCCCCGAAGAATTTATAGTTAGAGCAATAGCGGCTGCTGTTGCTGAATCTGGCAATGCACAAATTGTATACACATCGTGATCGCCAAATGAATAATAAAAGACTTCCATTTTGCCGCCCAGGTCTTTTACCATTTTTTCAATGGCTCGTTTTCTGCTTGTGCCACCTGATACAAGTAGCCCTTTCACGCCTTCAGCAGTGTAAGACGCTTTGATTAAATATTTTGTCATTTTTTTCGATTTTTAATTTCCTACTCTTCTATCTTTTCGGGAACGCCCCCGAAAAAAATGCCTGTGCGGAACAAGCCCGTTTTTTAGAGTGATGGCTGGACTTCACTTTTATTTATTGCCGTGGTTCGTGTCTTCACGAATCATTTAATACGGTTGATTTCCGCTTCAAGAGGACACCGAACTGACGAGGCAGGCGACAAACCGGATATTAAACTTCCCTTATTCCGCTTCTTTATAAAATTCAATTTTGGGTGTTCCCTGCACACCTGCACTCATCATCAGCTTTTTCTTTTCTGCCGAGATCATAGAGGCTTTTGCTTTGGCCATATCCGTAATGTCAAAAACAAGATGCACCAAATTAGAGTCGTCAACTCCACGGGCCAATACCACATCCACCAAACCATCACTGGCTCTTTTTGCCGAACCTTCTGCATCAAACACTTTTAACCAGGCATCAAAATCTTTTACTTTATGTGTTACATCTACCCACTGCTTTTCTTTTGAATCTTTATTAAACCGTATCACGTCTAAAAACAAAACATCAGATTTTGAAATCACCCCGGCTTTCTGCATGGCTTCTTTCAACTTTGGGCTTTTAAAAAAGCCTTTAGTCTTTTGTACATCGGAAATTGCAAACCCTATCAATATATTGTTGGGTTTATCTATTTCCCTGCCAACCACTATTGTTTCCATGCCATTGGCTTTGCGGTTGTTAGAATCGGCATCAAAAACAGTCCGCATTTTAGCATAGTCTTTAACTGTATTTGTCAATAGGGCTACATTGAATGGTTTAAATTCCGAAGCTGATTTTGATGTTGTTGTGGCAGTTGTATCCGCTGTTACAGTAGATGATTCCTCTTTTTTTGAAGTATTGCTATTGCAGGAAAAACTGGCCATTATTCCTATTGCTAAAAATGAGATCAAAGTTTTGTTTGTTATTTTCATTCCATTTTTTTTAAAAATTATCGTCAGAAAAAAATCGTGATCATATAAAGTGCATTGTTACAAATCAAGAATCCGAATAACGAATAGATGATAAATTCTTTTGGTTAAGAAGCGGGAGATTTAACAGGATCAGATTTGTTTGGTAAACGTAGATAAAATAAAATTTTTCAGTCTTTCTAAAGGACGAAGGCAGCAAAATTTTGTCCGAACAGGGAATTTATTTATCGGGGAGGAATGTTACGGAAGTTTTTAAATTTTACTTTTAAGAAAAAACTCTTTTAGTAAATCGACAAATTGCAGTAATTCCAGTTTGTATTATTTATAAAGCTATTGGTCTCTTTCTTTCCTTCACTTTTATTAATAGGATTTTTTTATAGACTTCGGTGATGGTTTGTTATGCTACATTATTTTGAAGCAGATTTATTTTGTAACTAAATCAAAATTGATAGCCCCAGAAACAAAATCATGTTTCAGGTTTCCCAATCATTGAGAACCAAACTATTACTTTTTTGCGACTGGTTAACTGTGTTTCAACTTCACACAATAAAAAATTATCTTATTCCAAAAAAATACATTTTCTTTATATTTCAAAACCCTTTTTACTTCAACCTTCAATCTTAATTTTAAAATAAATAAATATGAAAAAGAAAATTCTATTTTCAATTCTGTTTCTCATTATTTCAGGATCATTTGTTTATGCGCAAAATAAATTCACCGGGCAGTGGACGGGAAAAGTTATGGATCAGTATCAAATTACAGATAACTTTATTGCTGTAGGTGATTCACTTACCGGGAAGTCCATTCACTATGATGGATCATCTTCTGATATCATGAACGGAAAGATTATGGGCGACAGTATTTCTTATGACATAACTTTCAATGGAGAAACGATTCATGTACAGGGGAAGCTTGCCGGCGATACAATTTCTGCATTTTTTAATTATCAGGGTGATGATTTAAGTGTCAATCTGACTAAAATTCCTGTTGAGGCAAAACAATAAATTGACAGATATGTTCAAGTTGGATAAAACTGTTTATCCGATAAGAAGTAAGTTTTTTTTCAGATGATCTGAAAAAAATTGTTACAAAACTTTATTCTTACGTTTCAAAAAATGGGGTCTCCGGTGGAAGGATTCGTGGGGTCATAAATGGCAACCCCAACTTTTGAATCGGCACAGCCGTAATATAAATACCATTTTTGTTGAAAGTAGACCATCCCTTCAATAAAAACTGTTCCATTTACATATTGTCCGCTTTTTTCAAAAGGCTCCATGGGCCGGAGAAATGGTACGTCCAGTCGGGCAAGAGGTTTTGAAGGATTTTTTAAATCAAATAGAACCTGGCCTGCACAATAAGAATCAGGACTGTAGCGCTTATCGCCATCGTCATCCGATTTATTTTTGCCGTTGTAGAGTAGTAAAATACCATGTTTCGTAATCAGTGCAGGCGGTCCACATTCCGTTAGGTCGCTGTCAAAATAACCTTTCCGGGGAGAAATTAATTCTTTCAAATTTCCATTATTATCTAATACAGGTTGCCAGTCAGTTAGGTTGGTCGAAGTGGCCGCATACACGTGATGTTCGCCCCAATACAACCAATATTTTCCGTTGATTTTTGCGATTATCTGTTTATCGCCAGACATCTTAGTTAAAATGGAAGCCGATTTAGTGGCCATATTGAAAAACCTTCCATGGAATGCTTTTTCGAAAATTGGTCCATGCTTTTTCCAGGTGCTCAAATCTTTTGACGTAGCAACGCCCAGCCGTGGAATCTTTCGATTCCATTGTGTGTAAAAAAGAACATACATTCCATTTTCTGTGACGGCTACACGAGGATCTTCGCAACCGCCAGGCCATTCAAATTCCTTTTGAGAATCATTATCCGGAAACAAAACCGGTGTGGCTTTCCTTTTGAATTTCAGTCCATCGGTACTTTCAGCAAATCCAATTCTTGAGGTATGAAAGCCTATCTGATTTCCGGAATTATCCTCAGCCCTATAAAGGACAATTACTTTCCCATCTTTTATTGTGGCCGCTGGATTGAACGTATGATCTGATTCCCAATAATTCGATTTATCACTCATCGGATCAATAAAAGAAGCGCTGCTGTCCGGAGAAATTATTGGATTATTTTAAGCGCGTACAAAACCGCCAAAAGCCCAGCCGGGTAGTATATTTTCGGAAGTTTGGGCTGTCAAAAAGATTGGAATGAAAAGAAATATAAATACGGTGAATAGCAGCGCGATTCTTATTTTTTTATATCCGCAAATTTTAAGTTTATAATTCATAACTAAGTTAATAAAGATGAGGCAGCTTGTTTATAGTAAAAGAACAAATAACCGGAATTTACTTTTGTATCTAATAATTTGAACTCATAACGATTAGACTATTGACCAAAAAACTTTTTGATCCACGCCTAAATTTTTATTCGAGTGCTATTTTATTCCGGAGTTTTGTCAAAAGCTCCTTCTGGTGCTGTCGGAATATCTTCATCTTCAATTTC
The DNA here is from genome assembly GCA_039935455.1 of Ginsengibacter sp. Lineage (GTDB taxonomy): Bacteria > Bacteroidota > Bacteroidia > Chitinophagales > Chitinophagaceae > Ginsengibacter. The sequence continues at coordinate 15,740 of JBDTKF010000013.1, read as the reverse complement.
ATTTTCATAATCGATGCCTTGTCTTTTCAAAACCCCTTTTACAAAAAAAGCAAAGAAAGTAATATACACGTAACAAAGAAGTGGAATCCAATAAGATTCGTGAATTCCGGAACCCGCGACGGTACTTCTTGATTCCAAAAAATCTGCTAATTTACCTTGTATCGGAGGAATAACTCCGCCACCCAAAATCATCATAATTAAGAAAGCAGAGCCTTGTGTGGTATATTTTCCCAAACCGGCAATTGATAAGGTAAAGATTGCCGGCCACATAATAGAACAAAATAATCCTCCACTGATAAATGCATATATCGCAACTGTTCCTGTTGTTGCCAAACCAATAGCCATGGCTGCTACACCCAATAAACCAAATATTAAAAGCATGCGCGCAGGTTTGTCTTTACTTACATAAAAGGCACCGATCTGGATCAGAACGCAGATAATATAATAATACAAAACTCTTACGTCATATTGTGAAAGTGAATTCACTGCAATCACAATTATGAAAGCAACCAACGGTACAATAAAAGTGAGTAATTTTTTTGTTGAAGGTTTAAATTCAAATGCGGAAATTGAACCTACCCATCGGCCAATCATTAAACTTCCCCAATACATGGAAATATAAAGTGCAGCCTGAGAAGATGGGATGCTACCAAATTCGGGTTTGCTCAAAAGATCACTGAGATTACTTACGATTGTAACTTCTGTTCCAACATAAAGAAAGAGCGCCAGCATTCCCAAAACCAATTGCGGATATTTCATGGCGCCCCAGCCTTCAGGATTCTTTTTCGCACTTAAATTTGAAATTAGCAGACTCAACACAACCACTGCCAGCGCACCAAACAACCATTTAACCCGGTAAGTTTCCATTGAAATTCTTTCAGCATCAGATGCATTGGTGAGGTCTACTTTATAACTATTAAAAACCGGGACAAACATAATGATGAGAAGACCGGTCATGATCAATAAAGAATATAAAGCCTTGTTCGCTTTTTCTGTTTTTTCTGATGAAATACCGTGCGGTACCTTCTTTGAAAAATGAAATAATGCAGCCGCAGCAATGAAAAGTATACCTACGCCACTATATAAAAGAATTACTTTACTGAGACTTAATCCTGCAATTTGTTGGTCAGTAATTGCGGCGGTTGTTCCAAACAAAGCGAATGCTACAACCAAAGGACCAATCATCGTTCCAAAAGAATTTACACCACCTCCAAGATTCACGCGACTGTTTCCGGTAGACGGATCTCCAAGAACAATGGCGAAAGGCTGCGCAGCAGTTTGTTGCAATGAGAACCCAAGTGCTACAATGAACAAACCAACTAACATTCCGACAAATGTATTTGCATTTACTGCGATGATCATGGCGACAGCACCAATCGCTGAAAATAATAATCCGTAAACAATGCTTTTTTTATAACCCCATTTTGCAACCAGGTCTTTTCCTCCAAAAGATCCGTAGGCAAAAAGCGCAAGCGCTCCGATGTAATAAGCAAGATAATAAGCGAAGTCAATTAGCTGGCTTTGAAATTGGTCCAGGTTAAAATAATGTTTACAAAAAGGTATAAAAACACTATTGCCCGCAGCGATAAATCCCCAAAAGAAAAACACTACAACTAATGTGCTTAACGCACCGTAATTGGTAGGTTGTAATTTACCAATAGTTGGTTTAGGTTTTGAAAAATTCATTGAAGGGGTAGCCATTGAAATTTCAGTTTAAGGGGATAAATTAAAGATAAAAATAATAGAATATTTTGAAGATTTAGTTTTTTATTATTAATTTTTTAATAAGAAAAATGATGCTTAATTTGAAACGCTAATTAATAAGTATGGAAATAATTCATGTAAGTGCTGAATGTTATCCGGTGGCAAAGGCAGGCGGGCTGGGAGATGTAGTCGGTGCATTACCAAAATATCAAAATAAACTGGGACACATTGCTAAGGTAGTTATGCCAATGTACCGAACTGCATTTTTATATAAAAATCAATTTGAGGTGGTACATAAAGGCGCTTTCGGAATGGCCAATTATTGGTTTGAATATACAATCATAAGAGAGTCTACAAATATTCTTGGATTTGATCTTTATCTTGTCGATATAAATGGATTGCTCGATCGTGAAAAGGTTTATGGATATAAGGATGACATAGAACGCTTCATGGCTTTTCAAATCGCTGTTGTAGATTGGATGAATCAATGGCATCATCATCCGGATATTGTACACGTACATGATCATCATGCGGCGCTCATTCCATTTATGATGCAGCATTGTTTTGCTTACAAAAATTTATCTTCTATAAAAACAATTCTTACGATCCATAATGCGCAGTACCAGGGTTGGATGGATTGGAGCAAATCAAATTATATTCCTGATTGGGATAGATGGAAGTCGGGTATGCTCGAATGGAATCATACTATTAATTTTTTAGCGTCTGGTATCAGGTGTGCTTCAAAAGTGAACACAGTAAGCCCGGGATATTTGGAAGAACTAAGCCACCAGGCGAACGGGCTGGAAAATTTGTTTGAATATGAACGTGGAAAATGTTTCGGGATCCTGAATGGAATTGACACGGAGGTATGGAATCCTGAAACGGATAATTTTTTGGAAGAAAAATATAGTATCAAAAATTTTTCTGAACAAAAGCGGGCCAATAAAAAGTTTTTATGCGACCGTTTCAATCTGGATATAACGAAGCCTTTGATCGTTTTTATCGGCAGACTTGTTGATGAAAAAGCAGCCGATCTTTTGCCACGGGTTATCGGGGATTCAATCTATTACATGGAAGGGAAAATGAATTTTTTGGTTTTGGGAAGCGGTGATCCTACGGTTGAATTTCAATTAAGTAATTTACAGGTTCATTTGTTCGGATATTATAATACGCTGATTGGATATAATGAAAAATTGAGTCATCAAATGTATGCCGGCGCAGATTTTTTATTGATGCCAAGCAGGGTTGAGCCCTGTGGATTGAATCAAATGTATTCGCTGCGATATGGAACCATTCCAATCGTGAGAAGAACCGGCGGATTGCAGGATACTGTAAAAGATTTTGGTGAACCAGGTGGTTTTGGTGTTTGTTTTAATACAGCTTCAGTTGGTGATATTTGTACTTCAGTGTACCGTGCGGTTGAATTGTATGAAAACAAAGAAAAAATGAATAAAATAATTGAACAAATTATGTTGATTGACCATAGTTGGGAAAAAAGTGCGGAAATATATATTAATTTATATCGGGCATAAAGAAAGAGATTGAACCAGGAGAAGTATGGAATAAGAATGCGGCGAATTTCTTTGTTTACTGATATTTTTTGTAGAAATTTTTTATAAAATTATTTGGCTTTAAGATATGAGGTTTAAAATACAAACACATGCTTCCATTATAAAAATAAAATAAAATGCAAACAAATATGTGGATCAGTAAATCAGTAATTGCCGTGATACTCGGTGGTGGCGCGGGCTCCAGGCTATATCCGTTAACCCGTCATAGAAGCAAGCCTGCTGTGCCAATTGCAGGAAAATATCGTTTGGTAGATATTCCGATTTCGAATTGTATTAATTCAAACATCAACAGAATATTTGTCCTCACTCAATACAACTCTGCTTCTCTTAATAAGCACATAAAAAACACCTATCAGTTTAGTAACTTCAGCAGCGGGTTTGTAGATATTCTTGCGGCTGAACAAACTCCTGAAAGCTCTGAATGGTTTCAGGGCACTGCGGATGCAGTCCGGCAATCATTACGTTATCTTACGAGTCTTGAATATGATCATGTTCTCATTTTATCGGGCGACCAACTATATCAGATGGACTTCGGAAATATGTTTCGGACTCACGACAAAGATGGCGCAGATATTACCATAGCAACGATTCCGGTTACTGAGAAAGAAGCAACAGAATTTGGAATTCTGAAATCGGATGAAGACAACAGGATCAAATCGTTTATAGAAAAACCCGGATTGGATATTTTGCCGGATTGGGTAAGTGATACGAAAGAAGACATGAAGGCTGTTGGAAAAAACTATCTTGCTTCTATGGGAATCTATCTATTCAAAAAAGAAGTTCTTGCAGACCTTTTAGATAATCAGCGAAAAGATTCCAAAGATTTTGGAAAAGAAATTATTCCTTTTGCAATAAAAGATCATCAGGTTTTCAGTTATCAATATGGTGGTTACTGGACAGATATCGGAAATATTTCTTCCTTCTTCGAAGCAAACCTGGCACTCACCAAGGAACTGCCACCTTTCAATCTTTTTCATAATGAGCAAAGAGTTTATACACGCCCGAGAATGTTGCCGCCGGCAAAGATCAGTGGTAGCTTTTTATTAAACACAATCGCTGGTGATGGTTGTATTATTCATGGAGAACGGATTGAAAATTGTGTCATCGGAATCCGCACAAGAATTGGATATGGGACCAAAATTTTCAGATGTTATGTCATGGGAAGCGATTATTACGAGACTATTGAAGAAATGAATTATACAGAAGAACATGGAGTTCCAAAATTAGGAATTGGGGATAATTGTTATCTGAATAATGCGATCATTGACAAAAATGTACGAATCGGAAATAATGTACGAATCAATGGTGGCGCCCATTTACAAAACTGCGACCATGATCTGTACACGGTGAAAGACGGAATAGTGGTGGTTAAAAAAGGTGCAGTCCTGCAGGATGGATTCGTAATTGAATAGATATAGTGGCGCTGGAAGGAGCTTTTTTATAGAATGAGTATTGCATTTATGGATTGAATTTCAATTGAACTAACCAGAATATAAATAGTAATTATTTCTTGGTTTACTGTTGTTTGATCCATTCTTTATAATGTTTTATGAAAAGTTATTGAAAGTGAATACTGTATTTTAAAAGCATCATTTCTGTACCAATTTCATTACTAAACGATTGCCATGATATCAACTCACCCTGTTCCAAAGCATCGTCTTTCGTTCAGGCAAATTTTAAACATGAGTTTCGGTTTTTTCGGAATTCAGTTTGGCTTTGCGTTGCAAAACGCCAATGTTTCCCGCATCTTCCAAACCCTTGGAGCGGATATTGATAAAATCGGTTTTCTTTGGATTGCCGCACCATTGACGGGCCTGCTTGTGCAGCCCATCATTGGTTATATGAGTGACCGGACATGGCATCGCAGGTGGGGGAGAAGAAGGCCTTTCTTTTTTATTGGTGCCGTACTTGCATCCATCGCGCTTTTCTTAATGCCGCAATCTACCATGCTTTGGATGGCGGCGGTCCTGTTGTGGGTTTTAGATGCTTCTATCAATATTTCAATGGAACCCTTCAGGGCTTTTGTTGGTGATAAATTGACTTCCCCACAAAGAACGACCGGGTTTGCTACCCAAACTTTCTTCATTGGATTAGGTGCTGTAATTGCTTCTTTGCTTCCATATATTTTTACCAATATTTTCAACATCAGCAACACCGCACCTGACGGTCAAATTGGCGATTCTGTAAAATATTCTTTTTATATCGGAGCAGTGGTTTTCTTTCTTTCAGTTTTGTGGACAGTAATTACCTCTGACGAACTTCCTCCTGAAAACATGGAAGAGTGGAAACAGGAAAAAGCTGAATCTAAGGGGATTGTGATCGCAATAAAAGAAATTACAAAAGGAATTTTTTCCATGCCGAAGACAATGGCACAACTTGCGGTGGTACAATTTTTCACCTGGGTTGGGTTTTATTGTATGTGGCTTTATTCAACGCCTGCTATTGCACAGAATGCTTATGGTACAATAGATGCGCACACCAAAGCTTACCAGGATGCAGGCGATTGGGTTGGAGTGATGTTTACAATTTATAGCGGCGTCTCAGCGATAGCTGCATTTCTTCTCCCTCTTTTAGCGAAAAAAATTGGAAGAAAATATACGCACATGATTTGTTTGGCCATTGGAGGAATTGGCTTGGTATCGATGATCTACATCAAATCGCCACAAATTCTTCTGGTGCCGATGATTGCCATTGGTATTGCGTGGGCGTCAACTTTGACAATGCCTTATGCAATTCTTGCCGGTGCTTTGCCTCCGGCCAGGATGGGATTTTATATGGGTGTTTTTAATTTTTTTATTGTAATTCCACAACTGATTGCTTCTTTCGTGATGGGTTTCGTAATCAAAGATATATTTCATGAGCAGGCTATTTATGCCTTGGTAATCGGCGGAATTTGTATGGCAGTAGGAGGAATCATGAATTTTATTGTGGTTGATAAAGATGAAAAAACGGCGGGGATTGTTCCGATACAATTGATAACAAAATAATGTAACAATTGCAGAAGAATATCTTATTGAATGATTGCCTGGAGTTCATAAAAATGTAAAGTAAACCCATTTAAATTCTGACCATTTCCACATTCGTTGCTGTGATTTATATTAAATCATAATCGCCCAAATATTCCTGTTAGCATATTCTCCCCAATCCGACAACGATTTTTTTAAAGTTTCCATAATTTCATTATTCGTCGCTTTTTTACCTTTGGCAGGAGGCACAATGTTTTTATCATTTACCGTATTTATTTCTATTTTAGTTGCATACCATGTTGTATGAAGCCGGTTGATTACGAGTCCTAAAATCATGCCTGGCAACCCGTTGAAGCTTTCCGGGCCACCGGGAATTATTATCTCATCGGTATAAAACGCAACTACGAAAACGGAATCCATGATAATGGTAGTAGCCCTTCTGCAATTGAATCCTGCAATTTCTCTGAAGTCGTTTGTAATCTTCCAGGAAGCATTTCTCAGACTATCCTCAATCAGAAACGATTTCTCAAAAACATTTTTATGTGCAATAGTCTGCCCATTTGTATAATCGCTGTAAACTTCATTATCTGTCGCTGGAGAACCAAAAAAAGAAGTTCCTTTTGTATCAGATTCACGACCTGGTTGATAGATTGATTTATTGTGATCGAATTCATAATTAAAATACGTGGATTGATATTGTGGAATTACTTTCTTCATTTGTTCTGCAAAGCTGCCTTTCATTTCTGCCCACATGTTAGTCCGGCGTTCGAATTCGATTTTCCCTTTTGTGATGAAAGCTGTTTGTCCAAATGAATTCTGAAAACAAAACAAACTGATAATGATTGAAATTATTTTCATCTTTTATTTTTTTAGAACATAGATTTAGGTTCGCCTGCGCCCCCTTTGTTATTAAAATTCCATGTAATTGTAATTAAGCCATAGCGTTGAAAAGTGAGATAATGTCTCTCAACAATTGCATTGGGCTGTATGTTGCGGTCATAGCCTTTATTTTGATTCAAGATGTCATTGATACTTGCCCTTAAAGTAAGTGCATCTTTTTTCAGAAACTTTTTTTCAATGAAAGCATTCCATACAATGACGTCATTGTTTTTATCAAACTGATTTAATTTTTGTCTGAAATTGAAATTTATATCGGAACCAATTTCTAATTTTTTTACGGGAAATATACTTCCGTTAAACGAATAATCGTACGTCCAGTAATTTGTACTTGCGACCATACTTATACTGGAATTTGACTTGGAATAAGAAGGACTAAACGAAACATCAAAATTATATTTTTCCTCTTTATAATAACGCAATCCAACATTGGAGGAGATTCGAAAACTTTTTGTCAGATTTTTCTCGCCATTCACAAAATTGGTATTATGGGATAAGTTCGCATTCGGGTACATGTACACATTCAATTTTGTTTTGGGTATCTTAAATCCATAATTGAAATAAACCTGGGCCGAATAATTTCCATTCACATTTATATATTGAGTCGTCCTTTTCCCAAATGCATCAACCGTGTATGCGCTGCTGATATCATTGTTTGTAAAAACAAAATAGGTGCCTAGATAAATATAGCGTTCTGATAAAACCTTGTAATTATTATAGCTGATGTTCATGCTATTCCTAAATTCCTGTTTCAAGGAAGGGTTTCCAATAATAATATTCAACGGATCAAGATTATTTTTTAATGGTTGTAATTGGTCTATCGTCGGTTGTTGAGTGTTACCATCATAATTGAATCTGAAAGAACTGTAAGGATTAAATTTATAAGTGAAATTTGCGCGTGGTGCGATGTTGTAATAATTGTAATTCCTTGTGGTATCTTTTACCAAATCGGTTTGCTGAAATGCAGTGTTAGCAACGTTTCCACCAAAAGAAAAATTATATTTTTTATCATTATACCGATAATTGATTCCACCGCTGTGCGTATTATAAATATATTTGTAATCGTTGCTGAGGGTGTCAACAAGGTTAGCATACTTTCCACTCTGGTCTTTATTATAACTTGCCTTTTTTTGGGTGCTGGCATTCTTATAAAAAGAATAATTAAATTCTATAAATGATTTCTTCGATAAAGGCTCTGTGTAAGTTCCTCTGATGCCGGCAACATTGGAAACATTATCGTTTATCTTGTGCTGGTCGGTAGAATCCTTTTTCAAAACAAAGCCATTTTCGTCATAGAAATCGGAAAGATTTTCTAAAAATCCATTACTATTTGATGCATTGAATCTGTTCTCAAAATTGATGGATAATGTCCTTCCTTTCTTTTTGAATTTCTTTCTCCATAATGCGTTTACGTTAAGTGCCGAGTTCTCTCCGTTACTGGAAGTCGTTCTGCTACTGCTATTCACCAGTTTGTTTTCCTCGCTCAGCGCCTGCGATTGAAAACCACTTGCATCAGTAGCTGTCCCGGTGTAACCATTTGCGGATATTTTAACCGAAGAAGAAGAATCTAATTGCAGGTCGGCTGTACCCGAAAGTGTATGACGGTATTTATCAGAGTGGCTATCTGCAGATTCGCGGTTGTAGTAAACAGAATCAGCCAGAATATTTTGAGTGTACGTGTTTCCTGCACTGTGAACATTCAGTTTATTGAAAATATAATCGCCGCCAGCGTTATATTTATCATTATTCCATTTATTAGAAAAATGCAAACCGCCTTTGATGCTTTGAGGAAGCCCCTCGCCGTAATAGTTTTGAGTTCCCATATCATCTGATGAGTTCGTCGTGAACATGATTCCACCTCCTTCCATCAACTCCATATTATTATTTTGGAAACCATAATTTTGTGACTCCTGCCAATTCAAACCAGTATTTGTGGTAGTGCTTCCGATCAGGAATGCAGCTATTTTTCTGTTTTGTTTAAATGCATTAATCAACGCCTGGGTGTTATAATATTTATCGAGCGCACCTACGGATAGTTTTCCAAAATATCCATGCTTTGCGTTGTCTTTCAATTTTATATTTAATGTCTTTTTTGTTTGCCCGTCATCGATTCCTGTGAATTCTGCCTGGTCACTTTTCTTATCAAATACCTGAACTTTTGAAACTGCATCCGCTCGTAAATTCCTGGTTGCAACTGTGGGATCATCACTAAAAAATTCGTCTCCATCCACAAGTACTTTTTGAATTTGCTGACCCTGGGCAGTGATCTTTCCATTTTTATCAACTTGTATTCCGGGTAATTGTTTCAGCAGATCCTCTACGCTGGCATTGGGTTTCACCTGATAACTGTCTGCATTATATTCTGTGGTATCACCTTTAATTCTCATCGCAGCCTGCTTAATCACAATCTCTTGTAGCAGCTTCGCTTTGCCGGTAAGATAGACAGTTTTCATGTCAATATCCTGTTGAGGTTTCAGTTCGATCAGATCTACAAAATCTCCATATTTTGGATACGTAATTAAGATTATAAATTTCCCTGAATCCAAATTTTCAATCTTGAAAGAACCATTTTTATCGCTTCGGGAAAATTTCACAAGTGTAGAATCTTGTTGCCGTAACACACTAATGACAGCATTCGCAGGTTTTTCTGCAGTGGTAGAATCAGTAAGTTTTCCTTTAATGGATGCTGTTTGACAAAAAATTAGTTGAGGAAACAGATAAAGAAAAAATAATGAGAAAATCGATTTAGTCATTTGCTTAAAATTATGACATTACAAATATGTTCTATCTTATGCGATAATCTGATTAATCAGATGCTAAAAGAATGTTAAGTCATGTTTTGAAACATTAAAATGATAGATTTGAAATTCAATTTATTTCTTTGTTTACTGATTAATTAGATCATAAAAAGAATAAATAACAATCAACAAAGGAGAAACGAAAATTGTAAATTGCATTATGGCAAAAAAAATTCCATATGAACAACAAACTTTTGTGGATGCTTCCAAATTGGTTTGGAATTATTCTTTATTTGAAGAAGAAGATATCCGGAATTTCCAGAATGGCACCAATTACAGTTTATATAAAAAATTCGGTTCGCATCCGCTTGATGTTTTAAATACAAAAGGATATTATTTTGCTGTCTGGGCGCCTAATGCCACTTCGGTAAGTGTTGTAGGCGATTTCAATCAATGGAATACTGAATCGCATCCCTTATTTGTACGACTCGATAAATCAGGCATCTGGGAAGGATTCATTCCGGATGTTGAGGAATATGAAAACTATAAATATTACATTGTCGGGTTCGAAGGAGTGCAGCTATACAAAGGGGATCCTTTTGCAAGACATTGGGAATTGCGTCCTGCTACTTCATCCAAAACAAAAAATGTTCAGCATCAATGGAACGATCTAACGTGGATGCGTACACGCAAAAAGCATAACTCACTGAAAGCTCCGTGGAGCATTTACGAAGTTCATCTTGCAAGCTGGATGAAGCCGAATCCGGCCGACGAAGATTCTTTTAATTCGTATCATCAAATTACAAAGTTGTTGGTTCCCTATGTAAAAAAAATGGGATTTACTCATGTAGAATTGATGCCGGTAATGGAATATCCTTATGATGCCAGTTGGGGATACCAGGGTACGGGTTATTTTGCACCAACATCACGATTTGGCATACCCGAGGATTTTATGGAAATGATCGAAGCCTTTCATCAGGAAAATATCGGAGTCATTCTCGATTGGGTGCCTTCCCATTTTCCCAATGATGCACATGGGTTGTTCATGTTCGACGGAACCCATTCTTACGAATATGCCGATATGAGAAAAGGCTTCCATCCCGATTGGAATTCTTATATATTCAATTATGCGAGAGGCGAAGTGCGCTCATTTTTGATAAGCAATGCACGCTATTGGTTTGACGAATATCATATTGACGGAATGCGCGTAGACGCCGTCAGTTCAATGCTTCGGCTTGATTATTCCCGTAAAGAAGGAGGGTGGGAAAGAAATGAATTTGGAGGCAATGGAAACCTGGAAGCGATTGCATTTATAAAAAGTTTGAATGAAATGGTCTATCGCGATTTCCCGGATGTTCAGATGATCGCGGAAGAAGCAACAGATTGGCCAAAGATCACCGGTTTTACAACAGGCGGAGGGCTGGGTTTTGGAATGAAATGGATGATGGGATGGATGCACGATACACTCGATTATTTTAAAATTGATCCTTTATTTAGAAAAGATTCGCAGAATAAATTTTCTTTTAGCATGTCCTATTTTTTTGATGAAAATTTCATTCTTCCATTAAGTCACGATGAAACGGTACATGGAAAATCGCCCATGCTTTATAAGATGCCGGGGGATGAATGGCAGAAATTTGCCAACCTTAGACTTCTATATTCTTACATGTTCACACATCCCGGCGGAAAATTGTTATTTATGGGAAATGAATTTGGACAAACTTCTGAATGGAATTTTAGTACGGAACTTGATTGGAGTTTACTTCGATATGAACCACATCAAAAACTTCAGGATTGCCTGCGCGACCTGAATAAATTATACACCTCCGAACCGGCGCTGTATGAGTACCAGTTTGACCGGAAGGGATTCGAATGGGTAGACCTTGATCATCGCAATGAATGTGTAATGTGTTATATGCGAAAAGGAAAAAGAAAAAAAGATACTCTAATTGTTGTTTTCAACATGACCCCTGTAGAAAGGTATGATTGGAAAATTTATACGCATGAAAAAGAATCATGGAAACAAATTTTCTGCAGTGATGACGCACAATATTATGGAACCGGAAAATTTACAGAGCAGGAAATAAAAGCAACCGTCCTGGATAAAAAAAATAAATGTTTTGAAATAAATCTCAATCTTCCGGCGTTAAGTGCAATAGTACTTCGGTAGTATTTTTTTGCAAAATTATCAACATGAAAAGCTTCCTCATTTTTTTAGCCGGATGTTTTTATATTCAACTTTCACTTTGTCAAAATATAGACAGCGCACAGTTTTATTATGGTAAAGGCACAGAAGCAAGCAAAGCGAATCTGTTTGCGATTGCTGCCACCAATTTTGATAAAGCCATTTCTTTTAATTCCAATCTTACAGATGCTTACATTGAAAACGGAAAAGCGGCTCTTGAAATGAGAATGATTGATAAAGCCAATCAAAACTTCTCTAAAGCATATGAACTGGATTCAAACAATAATGAAGTCATTTATCAATTAGCTACATTGTCCTTCAATAATCACCAGTTTCAAAAAGCCATTCATCTTGCTCAGAAATGTATAAAATGTGGTCATACTTCACGCATACTTGGAATGAGTTACTATAGCCTTGAAGATTATGGAAAAGCTGAAAAATATTTAAAAGAATACATTGCTAAGAATGCTCCGGATGCCTTAGTAGTCTATACTCTAGGCAGAACTTATCTAGAACTGGAGGATGAAAAGAGTGCAATCCTCCAATATCAAAACGCGATTGATTTAGAATTGAAAAGTCAATGGATATATGAGCTGGCTTTAATTTATTATAATCAGGACGATTATACAAATGCATTGAAATATTTTGATTTGGCTCAAAATGAAGGGTATCCTAAAAGCAATGATTTTTATGAAAATTATGGATTCGCCCAGCTCTATTCAGGAAATGTAGAGAATGGTATTAAAACTTTGAATATAGTTCTGGAACGGAAGCCCAATAATAAAGAATTGATGAAGAATATCGCTTACGCGATGTATCATACAAAGAAGTATTCTGAAGCGTTGATTTATTTTGAAAAGATTTTGAATATCACCCCAAAAGACGCGCCAACACTATACATGATTGGTTTATCTTTCCAAAAAATGGGACAAAAAGAGAAAGGACAAAAAATCTGTGATAATGCAATTATCCTGGATCCTTCATTAAAAATGTATCGTCAAAAAAAGGAAATTCCCCAAGGTCTTTGATTTCCAGATAAATCATTAGTACATCATCAAGACATTTACGCTTCTTTGTAAAATATTAAATGCAATTTCTGCCATCAAATTTTCTTTATCTAGAGTAGGATTTACTTCAGTGATTTCGAAGCAACAAATCTTTCTATTTTGCATGAACTTACTAACCAGGTCTTCCGCCTCTCTTTCCCGCAATCCATTGCTGACAGGTGTTCCGGTTCCTTTTGAAATAGAAGAATCCAGGCAGTCCACATCGAAGCTTACATAAATATCTGTACACTCATTCAAAGAACGCAACGCAGAGCGTACAGCATTTTCAGGCCCCTTTCTTCTCAACTCGTTTGTTGTAATCACTTTCATTTTATATTTATCTATTAAGTGTCTTTCTTCTTTTTCAAAATCACGCAATGAAATAAATACAATGTCTTCGGGTAAAACTTTCGGATTTATTTTTCCAAAGTTTTTTAACTGACTCCATTCTTTAATCGTTTTATCATCTGGCTGATGCATTTTTGATTCCTGGTTGTCTTCTCCAATCGAGGCTGCAAGAGGCATCCCATGCATGTTGCCCGAAGGAGTTGTAAAAGGAGTATGGAGATCGGCATGTGCATCTATCCAAATAACTCCGAGCCTGCTTTTAGGTTTTGCCAATTTTATTCCCGCGATGGTTCCACCGGATGAGCTATGATCACCACTGATAACTACAGGGAAAAAATTATTTTCTATAGAATCTTTTACCGATTTTGAAACCCGATCATACATTGTTAAAACGCCATTAATTCTTTTTGCGAAAGGAGACTGAATCGGTTCAAACAGAGACTGGTTCTCGGTTTCAATTTTTTCTGAGGGGAAATGAACAAAAAAATTGCTCATAAAATCAAGGGCTGCTATTTTAATAGCTTCTACCCCCAGGCTGGCACCACGAGTGCCCGCTCCAATTTCACTTGGTACTTCAATCAATTTGATGTTCTTCATAAATCATTTTACAGATGAATCTTTCTTACACGAACCTTCCTCACTCTTGAGCAAGATAAAACTTCTAACTATTTATTGCGAAATACCAAAATATACAGGAGTAATGAAATGTCAATTAAATCTAAAGATTATCCAAAAAATGGACTAATGTTTTATTATTTATGAAACATAATCGTTATTAGATACGGTTCTCTATAATAGATGTTTATTTTTCAAGCAAGCTTTTTTGAGCAAATGGGAGAGCTCAGTTATGGATAAACGGAAATTAAAATTAAAAAATCTGATTTGATTTTCTGTTGTTCGTCAATTTGATTTTATCAAAAATCCAGTAAGTAAGTTTTGTTGAAAGTATTCCAAGACCAGCACCTGCTACGATCTCAGTTAAGAAATGTTGTTTGTTATACATTCTCAATAATCCGACACCGGTTGCCATCAGATACCCACTATAACTAAGAACAGGCCGGGAAAACTTTAGTTCCTGGTGAATAATTTCAGCTCCACGAAAAGCATTGGCGGTATGTCCCGAAGGGAACCTGGTATTATCAGAATTGTAAGCTTCAATATTTTCTGTAATCTTTCTCATCCCAAATCCCAATGCACCTGTTATCAAAATTGAACCTGCGTCAAGAAAAAGATGATCTTTAAAATTGTGGGTTGTTTTAATTTGAAAAGCATCCATAACATAAACTGAAGCAGAAGGCACCCACATCAAATAATCAGCAACATCAGTATCAAAGTCAGGGTAATTTTTTTGAATGTGATTCATAATTTGATTATCCAGCTTGGATATATCATGTATTGCCGGTTTTAGTCCTCCATAAATAAGGAATGTTCCCGGAATAAGAAGTGCAGTTGGTTTAAGGTAATGGTCATTTTTAACCTGTTGAGCCATTTGTGTAGCGCTATCTTCGAATGAATTTGATGAAATTTTGACTGAGTTTGATCCGGTATCCTGCGCTGTTAAATAATGAGAATAAAAAGCAAAAAGTAAAAATAGGAAAATGGTGTAGAATCGATTAACTGCCATTCGTAATATTTTTGAAGGTTGAATTTACTTTCTGTAAATGTAAGAAGAGACTTTATAAAACAGGAATCCGGACTATTTATTGGTTTACTATTATTATTAATTTATTTTTTGTCAATTAAAGCCAAACCTCCAAATCAGTAAATAAGCATGATCTGAATTTTGAAAATACAAAGCATAAACAATTATCCTGACAGCGTAAATTCCCAAGAGGATAAAACCAATCCCTCGAAAAGATATTTCAGTAAAAAATGTTTTATACCTAAATCTCCTAATTCGCCTAAAACTTAAATCTAAATATCCGTAGCTTCTCCGTAAGCCACTGCTGTAGCTTCTTTCACACCTTCACTGATTGTTGGATGTGGATGGATGGCATTCAGTATTTCGTGTGCAGTGGTTTCTAGTTTTCTCGCTGCAACCACCTCGGCGATAACTTCTGTCACATTATATCCGATCATGTGGCATCCTAAGAGTTCTCCGTATTTGGCATCATAAATAATTTTCACAAAACCTTCTGTCGCACCCGCTGCTGTTGCTTTTCCGCTGGCAATGAAAGGAAACTTTCCAACCTTCAATTCATAGCCTGCTTCTTTCGCTGCTTTTTCAGTATAACCAACGGACGCAATTTCTGGTGAACAATATGTGCAGCCTGGAACATTATTGT
>JBDTKF010000012.1:0-15393 GCA_039935455.1 Ginsengibacter sp. | reverse complement strand
TGCAATACAAATGCACCTAAGCCATTACCCGGGATATTTATATTTAAAGCCAGGGTGATAGTTTGAGAAAGGAATACATTATTTATTCTGCCGTTTTTCAATGGAGGGTAATTAGTTGTTACATTATAATTACCACCTAATTTTGTAGGCTTTCCACCTCCAGGCAAAATACTTTGTAATGAAGAAGCCTGAGCGTAAGTTGCAGTAAAGGAAGCGCCGATTTTACCCAAATACAATGTTCCACCTGCCATATGTTGCAAAGACAACTGCATTACCTGAAGTGCTGACATTGAGCCGTTATTAGGAGTACAGCCTTTACCTTTTCCATGATAGAATCCTTGTGTATAGGTGAAGATAGGGCCACCGCACGGAGGAGCAGGATTTACTGTGGTTGTAGCATCTCCTGAGATACAACCGGTAGTATTCTTCGCGCTAACAGTATGATTTCCTGTAGTACTTGTTGTATAACCTCCTGATCGATAAGCTGCATAAACACCATCGTCAAAACTGAACAATAGTCCGCTTGTTGACGATGTAACAGTGATGGTAGCCGTAGAAACTGAACAGGTTGACTGAACGATTGATAAGGTCGGTATAGCAGTTCTCTGCTCTGTGACTGTTACAGTTGCTGTTGCTGCTACCGTACATGGTGATGTAGCTGTTACAGTATATGTATAAACTCCGCTAACCGGGCCACTCCACTCTCCGCCTCCTGTTGCAGAACCGCCTAACGCAGCAAATAATTGAGTACTGGTTGGTGTTGTTCCTGAACATACAGTTAAGGTTCCGTTTGTTCCTGCATTCGGCTTGGCCGCCTCTTTGACCGTTACAGTTGCTGTTGCATCTGCTGTACATGGTGCGGTCGCTTTTACGGTAAATGTATAAGTGCCTGCTCCTGCCAAAGCCGGAGACCAGATGCCTGCATCATGCGTACCTATAACTGTATTTAACTGAGTTTCTGTTACTATACTTCCAGTGCATATTTCTAACGAACCACTTGTGCCCGCATTTGGCTGTGTTTTCTCTGTTACCGTTACGGTTGATGTCGCATCTGTAGTACATGGTGCGGTCGCTTTTACGGTAAATGTATAAGTGCCTGCTCCTGCCAATGTTGGTGACCAACTGCCTGCATCATGCGTACCTATAACTGCATTTAACTGAGTTTCTGTTACTATACTTCCAGTGCATATTTCTAACGAACCACTTGTGCCCGCATTTGGCTGTGTTTTCTCTGTTACCGTTACGGTTGATGTCGCATCTGCTGTACATGGTGCGGTCGCTTTTACGGTAAATGTATAAGTGCCTGCTCCTGCCAAAGCCGGAGACCAGATGCCTGCATCATGCGTACCTATAACTGCATTTAACTGAGTTTCTGTTACTATACTTCCAGTGCATATGGATAATGAGCCACTCGTTCCTGCATTCGGCTTGGCCTGCTCTGTGACTGTTACAGTTGCTGTTGCTGCTACCGTACATGGTGATGTCGCTGCCACGGTATATGTATAAGTGCCTGCTCCTGCCAAAGCCGGAGACCAGCTGCCTGCATCATGCGTACCTATAACTGCATTTAACTGAGTTTCTGTTACGGTACTTCCAGTGCATATGGATAATGAGCCACTCGTTCCTGCATTCGGCTTAGCCGCCTCTGTTACTGTTACCGTAGATGTCGCCGTGTTCGAACAGGGTGCTGCTGCTGTTAGAGTATATGTATAAACTCCGTTAACCGGGCCACTCCATACTCCACCTGAAGAAGGTGAACCGCCTAACGCAGCAAATAATTGAGTACTGGTTGGTGTTGTTCCTGAACATACTGTTAAGGTTCCGTTTGTTCCTGCATTCGGTTGTGGACAACAACTTGTAACAGTAATATCTTTGGAAATCGCACTCACTGCTGTAGGATTATCATCTGTAACAGTTAAGGTAACAGTATAGGTGCCTGATCCATAAGGTGAGAAATTAAAAGTGGGTTTTGCACCAGTCATGGTTCCTACAAGGACGCTTGTTATTTTATTGACGATCGTCCAACTAAAGGCATTTGACGGATAAGGCAAAGTTCCACCATTGGTTGCAGTTGTATCAAAAGAATATGTTTGTGCTACCTGTGATGAAGGGCAGGATCCGGCAAAACTGAAGTTGGCATTTAGTGGCGTAATTATAACAATTGGAGGTTCGCCATTAATTGGAAATTGAGCACAATGGGGAGCTAAAAGGTCACAAGCATCAGAAGTTGGATAAAGATAGCAGGCATTTTTGTTAGGAGTGTTCCCATTTATACCCCAACCTACAAAAAGATTTCTAAGCTGAAGTTTAGTTCCGCAGGTCCAGTTTATGGGACTGGCATCTATATATATTACCGAAACTCCACTAAAATCACTCGAATTACAGTAAGAAAACATAGACACATATTGCCCATCTACTAATATATCTCCGGAAACGCGGTAGCCATACCGGGTCGTTGCATTTTGATCTATTGTGATTTTTAATACGCCTGTTATCTGGGTTGAACCAGAACAGGTGACAGGTAGAGGATTATGATCTGTACCAACTAATGCAACAGATAAAACATTTACATCACTTGCTGTACAGCCTTTGCAGGGAGTAACTTGCGCAATTGCTGTATTTATTTGAAAAAGTAAACTTCCAAAAAGGCAAACTAAAATTAAAAAGAATTTTGAAAACTTAATTTTAATTTGAAAATTATAAAATTGTCTTCTCTCCTGAAAATAAAGTTGAATTGTTCTCATTTGATTTAATTTAAATGGAAATTAAAATGTATCAATAAATGGAGTGCCCGAAATGGTTGAGGTCCTTTTCGGTTTATGACAGGAATGGATTCAATCTAAATCATTGAAACAAGAAAAAAATTCAGTTAGTGGAGACAGATGATGAAGCTAAAAGCTTTTAATAGAGATTGGAACGAATAATTGTAATCGGAAAAAGTGAGATTTCCAGGAATTGGAGAGTAAACCTAATTTTAATATTTGACAATTACTAATATTTTTAACTTTATTTTAAAAAAAAGATTTATATGATGTATATGGTGTCATCTTTTTAAGCCAGATTCAGATTGTGAAAGAAAGAGATTAGCAATGTAAAGGCAAGCAATGCTTACTCAAAGCAGTAAACAAACAAATAAACCCAATTTCTGTTTTGAATAATTAAGATTTAATGAGCAGATAATATTTTCAAAACCCCTTGCAAATCTTCATCCGTATTGAAAGCATGTAAAACAATTCTTAATCTTTCCTGTCCCTTCGGAACAGTTGGATAAAGGATTGGGCGAATGTCAAAATTATTTTCCTGTAAGCTGTCCGCAATTTTTTTCACTTTCTCATTACCTGGAATAATGACAATTTGAATGGGCGTGTCGCTCGGCAGAATTTGATATTTCAATTTTACATTTTTAAAAACATGAATCAACTGCTGGATATGATGGCGTTCTGTATGTAAGCCCGGAAATATTTTATAAGAAACAAAAATACCTTGCACCACAGACGGTGGCAACGCAGTTGTATAGATAAACGGGCGGCAAAAATTAATTAAGTACTTTTTAAGTTTTACAGATCCCAAAACAATCGCGCCATGTGCACCGCATGCTTTTCCAAATGTATGAACCCGCGCAAAACATTTATTTTCGAGATGTAACTTCTGGACAAATCCTGCTCCATTTTCACCTACAACTCCCGTTGCATGGGCTTCATCAACTATTAAGCAAGCATTGAATCTTTCACACAGATCAACAATTTTATCGAGAGGTGCATAATCTCCGTCCATAGAAAATACGCTTTCTGTAACAACAAAAATATTTTGAGATGTCTTTTTTGAAACTGCCAATTTCTTTTCCAAATCTTCCAGATTATTGTGTAAGAAAGAAAAAGAAGCGGCATAAGATAAACGGATTCCATCGCGCAACGAAGCATGACTCAGGTGATCATAAATTATTGTGTCATTTTTTTGAGGAACAGAACTCAATAACCCGGTATTGGCATCATAACCGGAATTGAAAATCAGCCCGGATTCTGCATGATGAAAATCCGCAATTAGTTTTTCAGTTTCTTCAATCAATTCATAATTCCCTGAAAGCAGCCGTGAGCCAGTGCTTCCATGAGAAAGCCTTGAAGTAATAAAGCTCTCAATTAATTTATTTTTAGTAACTCCCAGATAATCATTGCTACAAAAATCCGTTTTGCAATTCATAATTTTCAATGATCGCAATGCATTCGCATCAATCCTGTCTTGTATTTTTTTATTAAGAAAATCCTCTTTCATAAGAGCAAAATTAGTTAATTGATCGATGCGTGAATCGTTCAGTGGCTGATCAGATAATTTAAATCTATTTTTGAAAAATGGAAACCATTTCACAAGACACCAAAAATATCCTGGGATTACGGTTGGTAACTGATCCGCGCTGGGTAGATCTTGCCGCTATATCAATGGAAGAAATTCTAACCGATCATGCATGGTGCGAACAGAAAGCAGCTACGAGTTGTATCACACTTATAACCAAATACAACGACAGAGAAAAGTTAGTAAATGAACTGGCTCCAATTGTTACTGAAGAATGGGGACATTTCAGACAAGTACTAACAGAAATGCACAAGCGAAATTTATTATTGGGTCCGCAACGCAAAGATATATATGTGAATAAACTCCTTGGATTTCAAAAAAAAGGAGGAAGTCCTGAAGAGAGATTTCTAGATCACCTTCTAACGATGGCATTAATAGAAGCAAGAAGCTGCGAGCGTTTCAAACGATTAAGCGAAGGACTCGAAGATGTTTATATGAAGGCTTTTTACCGAAAATTTATGGAAAGCGAAGCTGGTCATTATACCGTATTCATCAACCTTGCCGATACGTATCTTCCCAAAGAAAAAGTAAGAAAAAGATGGAAAGAATGGATTGTTTATGAGACGGATTTAATGCAAAGTATGGAAGTACGTGGTGATCGGATTCATTAAATATTTTTAAATTTTGTCCAAACTTTACTTCTATTTTGTGATAATTTGTTCAGCTAATTAATTCTGCATTTGGAATGAGCAAGGTTATGGCGGAAGGAATAATTTTAACTTCTACGTTTTTTCTTTTCCCCATAAATTCTCCGTCTATTTGAAAATGTGTCTCTCTTTTCATAGTGATGACTGCTTTGGTTGTCTGAAATATTTCAACATTTTTAGGATTGAATGACTTCTTCGTTAAAAACATATTTACAAATCCTGATAACGAAATCTTTCTTACAACTACGAGTTCAAATTTACCATCATCTATACCTCCTTCGGGATTAATCAGAGCATTTGTACCATATTTGGTTGCATTTGCAATGACAATCATGTATGCCGGAATATGAGTATCCAGGTTATCAGCCTGAATATGCGCGTTCACTGGTTTTCCTTCAATAAGAATTTTAATCAACATCCTTGCATAACCCCACATGCCGCGCATTGCGTTCTTGTCAAAATATTTTACAATCCGCGCATTCAGTCCCAAATCGCTTAGATGAATACAAATATTTTCTTCATCGATTTTAAGAACATCACATTTCCTTTCCCCACCGTTTATAATTACATCAAGCGCCAAAGCCGGGTCATTCGGAATATTCAACTCAGTTGCCATGCCGTTTGCAGAACCAGCAGGAAGAATCCCCAATGGAATAGGCGAACCTATAAGTTGCTTCGCTACAAGGGTTACGGTTCCATCACCACCGACCGCAACAACTTTTTGCGGATTCATTTTTTCTATCCAATAATTAATTGTGGATTCATCCTCTTTTCCCAACAGAATATAAAATTCAATCTGGTAAGAAAGTTGTTTGAAATATGCACGTATAATTGGCTCCCATTTGATATCTTTTTTGCCACCGGAAGCCGGATTGATAATAAATAATATATTTAATTCAGAAGAAGGTTGCATTTTCATCTTGTAATATTTAAAATGACAGAAAAAGATTCACATAAAGAAAAGGAAATTCCCTTTCTCAATAAGTTAAAGAGTAAGATTTATTCTTTACTACGATTGAACCCTCAACCCGTCATAAAGGTGTACAATGGTTTTGGAAATGATAAAAAAATTACCGTACTAGGACATGTTTTAAAATTAAGTCCTTTACCCCGCCACAATTATCGCCAAAACCGGATCATTAATTTTTTTTCCATGCTCCGTTTGTTCATGGTGATTCCATTTTCATATGCAAAAATATCTGTTGAATGGGGAGGAATAATTTACAAATCAATGGCAGAAAAAGACGGATTTTTCAGGCTGGAAATCTTTCCAGAAACACCACCTAATGAAGGCTGGCAAAAGATCTCAGTAAAACTTGAAGAAAAAGCAAACAACTTACAACTTATCGAAAGTTATGGCTCACTCTACATTCCGGTTGCTTCCAAATATGGCTTTATTTCCGATATTGATGATACGTTCCTGGTATCATACTCACGGGTTTTGAGAAGGAAATTATACGTTTTATTTACAAAAAATGCACACACCAGAAAACCATTTGAAGGCGTTGCCAATCATTATCGTTTACTTGCTCAAAGCTGGCAGAAGAATAATAGTTATAATCCATTCTTTTACGTTTCAGGCAGTGAATGGAACCTTTATAATTTATTGGAAGAATTTTCTCTTGTTAATGAGTTTCCAAAAGGCATTTTTCTCTTGAGTTCTCTGAAAAGAATTTTTCAATTTTGGAATTTTGGAAGGACTAACCTGATGACAAAATTCGCGCGAATTGTTCGGGTGATCGAGTACTTTCCAAAATTAAAATTTGTTCTTTTAGGAGATGATTCTCAAAAAGATCCTGAAATTTATTTATCAGTTGTGACACATTTTCCTGAAAATATTTTTGCAGTTTATATCCGTTGTGTTGGCAATGTAAAATCAGATAACACCTTATCAATTATCAGTAAAATAGAATCTTATGGCGTCAGTTGTTGCTATTTCAAACACAGTGCTGAAGCGGTTATACATTCAAAGCTGATCGGTTTGACAGAATCAGTTTGAAGTTAAAATAAGCTATTTTTTAAAGTAAACAAAGAAATAATCATTCAAGTTTTGATAAGTGGGTAATTTCTTTTGCGGCAATCCAGCCGCTTGTCCATGCATGTTGAAAATTAAAGCCACCGGTTATTCCATCGACGTTCAAAATTTCTCCTGCAAAAAAAAGATCGGGAACAACTTTGCTTTGCATTGTCTTTGCGTCAACTTCGTTCAATTTTACTCCACCGGCTGTTACAAATTCTTCTTTGAAAGTAGTCTTCCCTTTTACGTGAAATTGCTGTGCACACAACTCTTTGGACAAAAGATTTTGTTGTTTTGCGGGAAGATCCGCCCACCTTATTTCGGGATTTATCCCGCATTGTGTCAAATGATATTCCCATAATCTTTGAGGAAGATTAAATGGATTCTTATTCAATATTCTTTTCGAAGCAAAATCATTCCTGATCAATTTTAATTTTTCTAAAGCAGAATTTTCATGATAATCACCAATCCAGTTGATTGAAATTGAAAAATCATAATTCATCTTTGAAAGTTCAATCGCGGCAAACGCAGATAATTTTAAAACTACTGGGCCGCTGAATCCCCAATGAGTAATGAGCAGCGGTCCGCGTTGCGAAAATTTCGTTCCATTGATTTTTACCTGAATATTTTCCACAGAAATTCCCATTAATTCTGAAATGGGATTTTTGGGTACATTGAATGTAAACAGCGATGGCACGGGACTTTCAAAAGAATGTCCAAGCTTTGTAAGCCAATTATATTGAACGGGTTTATGAAAGCCACCGCAGGCGATGCAAACATAATCCGCTTCCAAAATAGTCTCATCTTTTGAAAATAGTTGAAACCGTATTCTATTTACTTTATCAGGGGTTTTTTTAATCTTTACGATCTCACGATTCATCAAAATTTCAACCCGGAATTTGTTGGCTTCCTGAACCAGACAATTGATAATAGTTTCCGAAGAATTACTTTCAGGAAACATTCTTCCATCGGCTTCTGTTTTTAATTTCACCTTTCTTTTTTCAAACCAATCAATTGTGTCTGTTGTAAAAAATGCATGGAAGGCTTGTCTTAAAAATTTTTCGCCACGTGGATATTTTTTAATCATTTCAGCAACGCTGAAACAGGCATGAGTTACATTACAACGGCCACCACCACTCACTCTTACTTTACTTAATAATTTATTTGATTTCTCGATCAACACCACTTCGAGTTCCGGATTACTTTCAGCAGTATTTACAGCACAAAAAAAACCTGCTGCCCCGCCACCGATTACAATTAATTTTTTCTTTTGCATAAACTAAGTCCATCATCAAAAAAGGATTCTTAAAAGCCATTTCTCAAAAATGAAAAAAGGACAAACAGTAAACAAAGAAATAATCTCGATTTCTATTTTTTAGAAACGATTAACAACACCGATGAAATCAATAATCCGAACACAAATTCGTATTTGATTTTTCAGCAGCTTCGATCGCATCGAAAGAAGAAAGGATATCCGCTTTATTTTTTCTGACACAGATTGTATGTTCATAGTGTGCCGCAGGCTTTCCATCAGCAGTTCGGACAGTCCAGCCATCTTTATCATTATAAACCTCTTTACCACCAAGATTAATCATTGGCTCTATGGCAATGACGAGACCATTTTTCATTTTAGGTCCTATACCTCTCTTTCCGTAATTGGGAACCTGCGGGTCTTCATGTAATTCCCTTCCAAGCCCATGTCCTACCAATTCCCGGACAACGCCATATCCAAATTTTCGTTCGGTATAATCCTGCACAGCAAATGAAATATCGCCAATGCGGTTTCCAATGATTGCTTTTTCAATTCCTTTGTAAAGTGAATCTTTAGTTACCCGAAGCAATTGTTTCAATTCATCTGAAATAGTTCCTAAGGCAAATGTATAAGCGCTATCACCGTGATATCCTTTCTTAACGGCCCCACAATCAATAGAGATAATATCGCCGTCTTTTAGTGGATCAGTCGTCGGGAAACCGTGAACCACCGCATCATTTACAGAAATACAACATGCGTATGGGTAACCATGATAATTAAGAAAATTAGGAATTGCATCATGTTTTCTTATAAATTCTTCCGCCTTATTGTTAAGTTCCATTGTGGAAATTCCCGGTTTTATAAAAGCTGCCGCATAAGCAATACTTTCATTTACCAGGATGCAACTTTGCCGAATCAATTCAACTTCAGCGTTAGATTTATAAATGATCATCTTTTTTATATTTTCAAAAAACCCCGGCATAGTGTTGCCAGGGCCTTAAAAATTATTTTAAATATCCGGAAATTAAATTCCACCAGTGATACCAGGTGCTGCAGTTCTTCCCTGAATGCGGCCTCCACTCATCAATCCATCATATTGGCGCATCAACAACTGTGTTTCAATCTGTTGTAAAGTATCGAGAACAACGGCAACCATAATCAGCAAAGATGTTCCTCCGTAAAACGTTGCAAAGCCTTGCGATACGCCCAGCAATTCCATGATGCCAGGAAGAATTCCGACAATTGCCAGCAATACTGAACCCGGCAATGTGATTCGATCCATGATTGTTCCTATATAATCTGTAGTTGGCTGTCCGGGTTTTACGCCTGGTATAAATCCATTGCTCCGTTTCAAATCATCAGACATTTGTTTCGGATTGAAGATGAGGGATGTATAAACGAATGTGAATCCAATCGTCATAAAACCATATACAATCATATAAACTCCGTTCGTCGGATCAGTGAAATATACTGCCCAATTTTTACCGGTTGTCTGAAACCCTGCAAATATGGTGGGCAAAAACATAATAGCCTGAGCAAAGATGATTGGCATTACACCAGCGGCATTAACCTTCAAAGGAAGAAATTGTCTTGCACCACCAAATTGTCTGTTTCCAACAATTTGTTTCGCATAGTTTACGGGCACTTTTCTTACCCCTTGCACCAATACAATTAATCCTAAAATTACAGCAATAAAAGCGGCAATTTCTATCAAGAATATCAATAATCCACCACCACCATGAGTTTGTTTGGCGGTAAATTCCTGCATGAATGATTGAGGAAGACGAGCCAAAATTCCGATCATGATAATTAAGGAAGTACCATTACCTAAACCTTTATCTGTAATCTTTTCGCCCAGCCACATTACAAACATGGTACCCGAAGTAAGCAGGAAAACGGTAGAGACCCAAAAGAATGGTTTATATGCTTCCAGCAATGCGCCCTGGCTGGATGATTCCAAAAAGCCAATATATGCTGCAGCCTGAAAAGCAGTTACAATAACGGTTAGATAGCGGGTCCATTGATTGATCTTCTTCTGTCCACTTTCGCCCTCTTTTTGAATTTTCGAAATTTTAGGAACAAGAACTGTTACCAACTGCATGAAAATTGATGCAGATATGTAAGGCATAATTCCTAATGCAAAAACTGATGCCTTTGCAAATGCGCCACCCACAAATGCATCAAGTAAGCCGAGCATTCCGCCCTGGGTACTATTTTCAAGGTTAGAAAGCTTGTTAGGATCAATTCCGGGAAGAACAATAAAAGAACCTACCCTATAAACAAAAATGAGCGCTAAAGTAATCAGAATTTTATTTCTTAATTCCTCTATTGTCCAGATGTTTTTTAATGTTGTGATGAATTTCTTCACAGAATTATAATGATTTAATTATTCGCAATTAGAATTACAGGTTGCAAATATCAATAAATTATTTTATTATTTCTACAGAACCTCCGGCAGCTTCGATAGCGCCTTTTGCCTTTTTACTTACTGCATTCACTTTAAATGGAATAGTAGCTTTTGTAACTCCATTTCCCAAAATCTTTACTTTATCATTTTGGCTGATGAGATTATTGATATAAAGATTCTCCAAATTAAATTCTTTGATCTCATATTTTTCAATCAACTGGTCAATTTGTCCAATGTTGAAAACTTTATATTCAATGCGGTTAATGTTTTTGAAACCACGTTTTGGAATTCTTCTTTGAAAAGGCATCTGGCCACCTTCGTGCGCCATTTTAATTTTATAACCAGCACGGCTCTGTCCGCCTTTGTTTCCCTTGGTAGATGTACCACCTTTACCGGAGGCTTCGCCGCGTCCTAATCTTTTTACTTTGTGTGTTGCGCCTTTTGCAGGTCTTAATTTTTGTAATTGCATTGTACTTATTTTGACTTAACGCCCCTGTACCAGGAGCTCGCTTAGAAATTGTAATTATAAAAAAAGAAAAACTGGTCAGGCCAGTTCTTCTACTTTAATCAAATGATTTACTTTAGTTACCATACCTAAGATTTGGGGAGTAGCTTCCACTTCTCTGGAGGCATTCAATTTATTCAACCCCAAAGCTTTTAGCGTAAGTTTTTGTCTTTGTGAACGGTCAATGCCACTTTTGACCTGTGTGATTTTAATCTTTTTCATAATTCTAAATTGACTTTATCCGTTAAAAACTTTCTTCAAAGAAATATTTCTTGTTTTTGCAATTGAAGTGGGTTCTCTCAACTGAGATAACGCTTTCACAGTTGCCTTCACCACATTATGAGGATTAGCGGAACCAAGATTTTTCGCCAATACATCTGTAATTCCAGCGCTTTCCAGAACCGCTCTCATGCTTCCCCCGGCTATTACTCCAGTACCAGCTGCCGCTGGTTTAATAAGAACCTTAGCAGCGCCATCTTTACACCATTGTTCATGAGGAATAGTACCATGCAACAACGGAATTCTGATTAAATTCTTCTTCGCGTCGTCTATTCCTTTTAGAATAGCTTCCTGAACTTCTTTCGCTTTTCCCAAACCATGGCCTACAACACCATTTTCATTGCCTACAACCACGATTGCTGAAAAACTAAAAGCCCTTCCACCCTTGGTAGTTTTTACCACACGATTGATGGATACGACTTTTTCCTTTAATTCAAGTTCGCTGCCTTTTATTTTTTGTGTATTTGGTTTCAACATTATAACTGTTTATAAATTTTATTTTTATTTAAAATATCAAACCACCTTCTCTTGCACCTTCAGCAACTGCTTTGATACGGCCATGATACAAATAACCACTACGGTCAAAAACCACATCTTTGATTCCAAGTTCCTGTGATTTCTTTGCGATTGCTTCGCCAACCATTTTGCTCGTTGTCACCTTATTTCCTGTTTGTGCAGCAATATCTTTTTGGCGCGATGATGCCGATGCAATAGTAGTTCCACTGGCATCGTCGATCAACTGAACATAAACATCTTTGTTGCTTCTGAAAACACTGAGCCTGGGTTTTGTGGCACTTCCGCTAATTTTTTTGCGGATGCGATATCTTATTTTTTGACGTGAGCTTACTTTTGAGTTCATTTTTATTCTATTTTATATTCCGATACTGCCGGAAAATTTATTTTTTATTTATGTTCATTCAATACGGACCGAAATCATTCTTATTTGTCCGTTTACTGGAAAGAATATTTCTATTCAGTCTATTTCCCAGCAGATTTACCTGCTTTTCTACGTAACACTTCATTCTCAAACTTGATACCCTTTCCTTTGTACGGTTCAGGTTTGCGCAGGCTGCGAATCTTAGCAGCCACTTGTCCAAGTAATTGTTTATCGACACTCGACAAAATTACTTTTGGATTTTTACCTTTTTCCTGAGCAGTCGTTACGGTAAGTTCTTTGGGTATTTCAACAATAATATTATGTGAGTATCCTAAAGAAAGATCAAGCAAATTTCCATGATGTGATGCTTTGTAACCAACACCAACCAATTCTAAAGTTTTTGTAAAACCTTCCGTAACTCCCAAAACCATATTGTGAACCAGCGCCCGATATAAGCCGTGCATGGCTTTGTGCCTGATCTGATCAGTAGGCCGGACAAACACAATTTTATCATCCTTCACTTCCACTTTGATATCCGGATCAATTGCTTGCTGTAATTCCCCTTTTGGGCCTTTCACAGTAATTACATTATTCGTACCTAAGTTAACATTTACACCTTTGGTAATTGTTACAGGATTTTTTCCAATTCTTGACATAGCCGGTTTAGTATTTTAAATTTTAATCTGGTAGTGTTCAGCCACGACTAAGGCTTAATTATCAACCAGTACAATTATTTTTTATTCGAACTTCTCAAAATATATCTTATCGCAAAGAATAATACCAAAAAAGTGATAATTACTCCGACAACAGAATTCATGTTAATAAATGTTACACAATATTTCCCCACCGACATTCTGAGCCTTCGCTTGTTTATCTGTCATCACGCCCTTTGAGGTGGAAATAATAGAGATACCTAATCCGTTTTTTACTCTTTTGAAATCGTGAGGTTTTGAATAAGTGCGTAGTCCCGGGCGACTAACTCTTTCAAGGCTTTCAATTGCCGGAACTTTAGATTGAGGATCATACTTAAGGGCAATTTTAATAACGCCTTGTTTTGCGTCATCTTCAAACTTGTATTTTAGAATATACCCTTGGTTGTATAAAATTTCCGTAATACGTTTTTTCAAATTACTCGACGGAATCTCTACGATTCTGTGAGTTGCCATTTGTGCATTGCGGATTCTTGTTAAATAATCTGCTATAGGATCAGTGACCATTGTTTATTTTCTTTTAATTTTTGTTTTTAATTACAATGCGATATCCGATTGAATACCTTTTGGCTATAAGCCTACCAACTTGCCTTTTTTACTCCAGGGATTTTTCCTTCAAGGGCCATGTCACGAAACATATTTCGTGAAAGACCAAAATGGCGCATATATCCTCGTGGACGACCGGTAAGTTGACAACGATTCTTCAGGCGAACTGGTGACGCGTTCTTTGGCAGAAGATCCAATCCTCTGTAATCTCCCGCATCTTTTAATGCCTTTCTTTTTTCGGCATATTTCTCCACCATTTTAACGCGTTTTCTTTGCCTTGCTTTTATTGACTCTTTAGCCATGTTTTAAATTTGAATTTTGAAAATTTGAAAATTTGAAAATTAGCGTTGAGCTTCATTTGGACATTTTCGCATCTTCATTTATTGGTTTTAATCTTTTTTATTTATATTTTTTAAAATTAACCGGACGTTCAAAAACTGAAATCCAATTATTACCTTCTAAAATTACTTCTTCATATTTTTAAAAGGCATTCCCAGTTCCTTCAACAGTTCGAACGCTTCTTCATTCGTGCTAGCTGTTGTAACAAAAGTGATGTCAAGACCGGTAATTTTGTTCACTTTATCAATATCAATTTCAGGAAAAATAATTTGTTCAGTCACACCCAACGTGTAATTTCCACGGCCATCAAAAGATTTCTCACTTATACCCTTGAAATCACGAACACGGGGTAATGATACGGAAACCAGACGGTCTAAAAATTCATACATATGAACAGCACGCAAAGTAACTTTTGCACCAATCGGCATATTTTTGCGCAGCTTGAAATTCGAAATATCTTTTTTAGACATCGTAGCCACTGCTTTCTGTCCAGAAATAGTAGTCAGTTCATCAATAGAAACGTCTATTAGTTTCTTATCAGCTACCGCTCCATTTACACCGCGGTTAATACAAATCTTTGAAAGCCTGGGAGCCTGCATGATTGTTTTATACGCAAACTTTTTCATCAATGCCGGTATAACTTCCTTCTTGTATTTTTCTTCCAGTCTTGGAGTATATTTTTCTGTTGCCATTATTTAATTACCTCCCCTGATTTTTTTGCGGTTCTAATTAATTTTCCATCTTCTTTCTTCCTGCTGATTTTAGAATGAGCATGGGATTTTGCATCCCAAAGCATTACATTCGAAATGGCAATCGGCGCTTCTACTTTCATAATTCCACCCTTCGTATTCTGCGCAGAAGGCTTGGTATGTTTTGTAACGATGTTTACACCTTCGATCAGCACACGTTGCTTCTCGGGAAGCACTTCCAGCACTTTACGGTGTTTCTTCAAATCTTTATCATCACCGGTAATCACTACCACTGAATCGCCTTTTTTTATGTTAAACTTCGGTTTAAATCTTGTCTTCATTTTTGACAAATATTGTCTTGATTAATTACTTATTAAATACCCTTTTTTTTAAGGGGTGCAAAGATACAATTTATATTATAATACTTCCGGTGCAAGTGAAATGATTTTCATGTAACCCTTGTCCCGTAATTCGCGGGCAACTGGCCCAAAAATCCTGGTTCCTCTTGGTTCGTCTGCTGCATTCAAAAGCACTACAGCATTGTCATCAAAACGGATGTAAGAACCATCTTTTCTGCGAAGTTTGTTTTTTGTACGTACAATAACGGCTTTGCTTACAGTTCCTTTTTTAATTCCACCGGCAGGAATAGCGTCTTTTACCGTTACCACAATCTTATCGCCAACGTGTGCATAATCCTGGCCTGAATTTCCCAATACACGGATGCACAACACTTCTTTGGCGCCACTGTTATCTGCTACATTTAGCCTGCTTTCTTGCT
>JBDTKF010000011.1:0-18609 GCA_039935455.1 Ginsengibacter sp. | reverse complement strand
TCTTCAAAATCTGGATCAAAATCATCATCTGTTTTTTCCCAATCGTCTTGAATCTCTTCATCGTCGTCTTCATCCTCTTCTTTTCTTTTTTTGGAAGGCGCTTTCCCTTTCTTCACCGGAGCTTCATCGTCATCGAAATCATCTTCATCATCTTCAGACTTTTTTGAATTCTTTTTCGACGAATCATTTGTACCTGCATCAGCAGTTTTCTTTGTTGGAAATTGTTTTTCCTTTTCAGATTTTGCTTTCATAACTTCCAGGGATTTTTTTGTAAAATTTCAATTTCATTTTTAATTAACCAAAAATATTTTATACTTTTCTTTTATAAATATTTCAGTAATATTTGGCACAATTATGAAGCCACGATGAGCTGATCTGTTCCTGGCCCGTTTGAAATATACTTTACCGGTATTCCCAAATTAAGATTTATATAATCAATATAAGTATCCATTTGAGAAGGAAGGTTTTTGAAATCCTTAATTCCGGTAATATCAGTTTTCCAACCTGGGAAATCTTTATAGACCGGTTCTATATTCTCGCCTTCCATTTGAAAAGGAACATGCGAAATTTCATTCCCGTTTATTTTATATTTATTGCACACTTTTAGCACATCGATAGAATCGAGCACATCAGCTTTCGTCATTACCAATTGCGTCACTCCATCAATCATACAGGCAAAATTCAATGCAACCAAATCGATCCATCCACATCGGCGTGGTCTGCCCGTTGTACTACCAAATTCGTTTCCATTCTTCCTGATGATCTCACCCATGTCATCATGTAATTCTGTTGGAAACGGCCCACTGCCAACACGTGTACAATAAGCTTTTGTAATGCCAATTACATCTTTTATTTTCTGTGGGGGAATACCCAATCCGCTGCAAACTCCTGCTGTGATTGTGTTTGAAGAAGTAACATACGGGAAAGTTCCAAAATCTACATCCAGCATACTTCCCTGTGCGCCTTCCGCAAGAATTCTCTTCCCGTTTGCAATTGCATTATTTATAAAATATTCTCCGCTTACTATTTTCAGAGTTTTCAAAAACTCCAACGCTTCAAAAAATTCGTTTTCAGCAGGCGAAATGTCTTCGCTAAACGAAAAATTATCAAGAATTTGTTGATGTTTTTTTCTAAGCTGCCCGTATTTTTCTTTGAAATTGATATTGAGCAAATCGCCGACACGTAACCCGTTTCTGCCTGTTTTATCCATGTAGGCAGGACTAATTCCTTTCAACGTAGAACCGATCTTATCTCTTCCTTTCGCCAGTTCGCTCGCCCGGTCTATGGCGCGGTGAGTTGGCAGGATCAAATGAGCTCTTTCACTGATAAACAAAGATTTTTTGTAATCAACACCGAAAGAAGCAACTGCATCACATTCTCTTTTCAATATAACCGGATCAAGTACCACGCCGCTCCCAATCAAATTGATTTTATTTTCACGAAAAATACCGGAGGGGATTTGATGGAGTACAATTTTTTTCCCATCTACATACAACGTGTGACCTGCATTTGGACCGCCCTGGAACCGTGCAATCATATCATAAGAGGATGCGAAATAATCTACAATCTTTCCTTTTCCTTCGTCGCCCCACTGGAGTCCTAGAATAACATCAACCATTTTGAAACAGATTTTTTGAAACACTTTTAAGAACGCGGTAAAAGTATAATTAAAAATAGAAATGGAGAATAAATCGGCTTAAAATTATTTATTATTGAAATGAAGACGAAATGACGACTGAAAAGTTTTTGATAAAAATTGCCGTGGACCCAATTTTTATCTTCCAAACATTTTATCCAAATCAGCTTTTTTGAACTCCAAAAAAACCGGCTTCCCGTTGGCAGTGGTATTGTTGATTTGGCAATCAAATAAATCTTCTACCAGTTTTTTAATTTCTTTTTCAGATAAATAATTTCCGGCTTTTATAGATTGTTGCCACGCCATTGAACGCAATAACTTTTCTCTTTTACTGAAACTCATATCGGTATTGAAGTGCTTATATTGCTCCAGAATTTTTTCCAACGACTCTTTTTCGTTTCCACCCGCCACATCAGCAGGAGAGCCTTGGATTACAAAACTGTGGTTGCCGAAAGGTTCCACCTGGTAGCCAAGAATATTTAAGTCATCCAGGAGTTCGGTAAGTAATACCGCGTCAGTTGGAGCCAGCTCGATTGCGGTTGGGAACAGGCTTCTTTGTATGGCTATTGGTTTACCTTTCATTGCTTCTGTAAAGCGCTCGTATAAAACCCGTTCGTGTGCGTTTTGTTGATGAATCACCATGAACCCATTTTCGTTTTCGGCAACAATGAAACGGTTATGTATTTGAATAAAGTTTTCTGAAGTGGGATTCTTGTTCGAAAATGCAGGAGTCGCATTCTTCAATGGTGTGTTGTAAAAATTTTCTATCTGAATAGGATTTTCAGAACTAATTTTAGTTGGATCATCGGGATTATTTTGGTTCAACAAAGAATCATTCCATCTCCCCAGATCACTTTTATTCTCAATGAAATGCGCCTGATTCTTTTTTGTAAAAGTGTTGTACAATGAAGTTCCGGTTGCTGAAAGTTGTTTTTCAATCGTAAATGGTTTACTTACTGCATCGGACTGTTGGATAGAAGCATCGAGTTCAAAATCCAATGTAGGCGTTACAGAATACTGAGCCAGCGCGTGTTTTACAGCAGATTGAACGAAGGCATAAATTATCTTTTCATCTTCAAATTTTATTTCCTGTTTGGTAGGATGCACATTGATATCAAGACGTGACGGATCAATATCAATAAACAATGTATACATCGGGAAACTATCTTTTGGAATCATTTCACTGAATGCGTTTATCACAGCGTGGTTGAGGTATGCGCTTTTTATAAATCGGTTGTTTACAAAGAAATATTGATCTCCGCGGGTTTTCTTTGCTGTTTCAGGCTTTCCGACGAAACCATGAATATTTAAATAATCGGTTTCTTCTTTCACACTCACAATTTTTGCCGAATAATTATTTCCCAATATCTGAATGATCCTTTGTTTCAAAGAGCCTTTTTCTAAATGAAAAACTTCCTGACCATTTGAAGTAAATGAAAAAAATAAGGATGGAAAAGACATGGCCACACGTATAAATTCATCGACAATTTGTCGTAATTCCGAAGCATTACTTTTCAAAAAATTTCTTCGTGCAGGCACATTGAAAAATAAATTTTTCATTGAAATATTCGTGCCTTCTCCTGTAGCAATGGGTTGCTGAGAAGTTACCAAACTGTTTTCAATTTCAATATAAGTGCCAATGGTTTCACCAGCTTTTTTTGTCTTCAATTCTACCTGAGCCACACCGGCGATACTGGCCAGAGCTTCCCCGCGAAAACCCATTGTCTTTATATGGAAGAGGTCATCAATATTTTTTATTTTGGAGGTTGCATGGCGCTCAAAGCTCATCCTGGCATCCGTTTCGCTCATTCCTTTTCCATTATCAATAACCTGGACCAAAGCTTTCCCTGCGTCATTTACAAATAATTTTATTTCCGTGGCTCCGGCGTCAACAGCATTTTCGAGTAACTCCTTAACAGCACTTGCCGGTCGCTGAATCACTTCGCCCGCAGCAATTTGATTCGCAATATTTTCAGGTAATAAATTTATGATATCGGCCAATTCAATCTCGTTTTATGCGCGTAAAATTAATCTTTATTAGCCGGGAAGGATGATGTTGTGGTTATAAATTTATGTGAGTATTTTCGGAAGGGAGAAAGTAAATCGTTTGCTGTAAATTTGTTTGAACTTTAAACTGATTCTTTTGAAATACAATCAGACCAACTTAAATAAACTGGAAAAGATTCTGGAGGAATCTGGATATATTGTCCGCTACGAACGAGGCTCTTTTCAAAGCGGGTATTGCATTCTGGAGGATAAGAAAGTTGTCGTGCTGAACAAATTTTTGATTCCTGAGGGGAGGATCAATACACTCATGGACCTGATTCCAATTCTGAAAATTAATTATGATTCGCTTACTCAGAACTCTCAGAAGTTGTATGAAGAGTTAATGGAAAAAGCAGAAATTTCTGAGAAATAATTTTTTCTGATTTTTTTCGTCTTTTTGGCCATAAAATATTTTATAGCTTTGGAGCGTGAGCTATCCTGATCTTCGAATTACTTTTCTTGGTACCGGAACCAGCGGCGGAGTTCCGATGATTGCCTGTAATTGTGCGATCTGTTCTTCTACAAATGAAAAAGATAAACGACTACGTAGCAGCATTTTGGTCCAAAGTGAGAAGACCTCTTTGGTTGTTGACACTACGCCGGATTTTCGTACACAAATGCTTCGCGAAAATGT
Source organism: Ginsengibacter sp. (assembly GCA_039935455.1). Lineage (GTDB taxonomy): Bacteria > Bacteroidota > Bacteroidia > Chitinophagales > Chitinophagaceae > Ginsengibacter. Next base: position 14,293 of record JBDTKF010000011.1, on the reverse strand, counting down.
AAAAAAATTAGATGCGGTGATGTTTACGCATCCTCATAAAGATCATATTGCCGGGCTGGATGATATAAAAGCTTTTAACTTTTTTCAGAAAAAGCCGGTAGAAGTTTATGCCAATAAACTTACGGAGGAATCGCTGCGACGAGATTATTATTACATCTTCTCAGAAAAAAAATATCCCGGGATTCCTGATATAACCTTACATACAATTAGCGATCAGCCTTTTGAAGTGGGTGATATTCCAGTGATTCCAATTTTGGTACATCATTTAAAAATGCCGGTCCTCGGTTTCAGATTCAAAAATTTTACTTACATCACAGATGCGAACAGGATTGAGGGTGAAGAGAAGAAAAAAATTGAAGGAAGTGAAATTCTGGTGGTAAATGCACTCCGCAAAAAAGAACACATCTCTCATTTTAATTTGCAACAAGCTGTTGATTTGGTAAATGAATTGAAAATTCCGGTTGCTTATTTCACTCATATCAGTCATCAAATGGGTTTACATGATGATATCAATAATGAATTGCCAACGAATATCCGGTTGGCTTATGATGGCTTGAAGCTGAACATTTCAGGAGAATAGAATCGTCAATATTTGTTTGTTTACTGTATTCTTTTTAAAGTTCTTGAGATGTAATGGACGCTACTTCATTTTTTTGCATCTCAAATTGCATTTTGTGTAAATTATAATATTGTCCCTGCATATTCATTAGCTCGCTATGCGTGCCCATTTCTTTGATCTCGCCTTTATCGAGCACAATTATTTTATTTGCTTTTCGGATCGTTGATAAACGATGGGCAATTACAATTGACGTTCTTCCACTAATTAATTTATGGATCGCGTTCTGGATCAATAACTCACTTTGGCTGTCAATGGAAGAAGTGGCTTCATCCAGGATAAGGATTGACGGGTTGTATAATAGTGCACGAATGAATGACAATAATTGCCGCTGACCAAGTGAAAGTGTTGCACCTCTTTCCATTACATTGTAATCATAACCTCCGGGTAATTGCATCAGAAAATCATGAACGCCAATCATCTTTGCAGCTTCAATTGCTTCTTCTCTTTTTATGGCTGGGTTGCGCAATGTGATGTTATCCAACACAGAACCACTGAATAAGAAAACATCCTGTAATACCACGGCTATCCTGCTTCTTAAAAAATCAATGTCGTAATTTCTGATATTTCGATTATCTATTTTTATTTCTCCTTTGTTGATTGGATAAAGACGGTTCAACAAGCTAATGATAGAAGTTTTCCCGCTCCCCGTGTGGCCAACAATTGCAAGTGTCTCACCTGGATTTATTTTAAAATTGATATCTTTCAAAACGTATTCATCCTTGTTATAAGCAAACCAAACATTTTTGAACTCGATTTCTCCTTTTATATTTCCCGAGTGAATGCCATTACTTGTATTTGGAGTTACATCTTCATTTGACAAAACTTTGAAAACTCTTTCACTGGCGACCATTCCCATTTGCAGCACATTGAATTTATCAGCGATCTGCCTGAGTGGTCTGAATAATAAATTGAGATACATGATGAAAGCAATGATCACACCTGCATTTGCAGAATAATTTCCACCCCACCAAACTAATAATCCGATTGAAAAAGCAAGCACAATTTCTACAATTGGAAAGAAAACCGAATAAGCAAAAATGGCTTTGATATTCGCATTCCGATGTTGTTTATTTATTTCACTGAATTTATTAAACTCTTTATCTTCTACAGCAAAAGCCTGTACTACGCTCATTCCTGTAATGTGTTCCTGGACAAAAGCATTCAAAGCAGCTACGGCATTTCTCACTTTTATAAAAGATTTGTTGACGCTTTCTTTGAAAAAATAAGTAGCAATGATCAGGATTGGGAAGGGCGCGAGACTTATCAATGAAAGCCGCCAATCCTGCAGAAACATAAATAATAAAATAGAAATAATTGAGAGCAGATCTGCAATGATGGGGATTAATCCATTCGCAAAAATTTCGTTGATGGATTCGATATCGTTAACTGTTCTGGTTGTTAGTGTTCCAATGGGCGTTTTATCGAATTGAGATAGATTTAAATTGAGAACTTTTTTATAAACCGTTACCCGAAGATCTTTTACCACTGTCTGTCCCAACCAGGAAGTAATGTAACCGAAGTAAAACCGCAATCCTGTTTCCAATAACAACATACCTATCTGAATGATGGTGATCATTATGAGCCAGTACATGTCCTTATCTCTTATGAAGTTATTTACGGTGTACTGGATAAGATAGGGGCGCAGCGGAGAAAGAACTGCAAGAAGTATCGAAAGGGAAACGGAAAGATAAATTTTGTTTTTGTAAGGCAGAGCATAGGCAAAAACTTTTCGCAGAACGCTGAGATCCAAAAATTTTTTTCGCTGTTTCTTCTCCTCCATCGGGCAAATTTAAAACGAAAAACGGAGACGTGATTTTTTAGAAAAATAGGCGAATGAAGAATCATTCTGTTTTCGTGAAAGTTCACGTGCAAAAATGTAGCTTGATATTTTTTTTATAAACCGGTAATTCATTATGCTGATTATGGAGCAATTTACTGTGATATTCTAATCTTTTTTTTGAATATTTTTTGTAATGATTCTTTGCGAACTTTTTAGTCAAAAAGGTACTCCACACTCATTATTCTGGAAATAAACCTTCTCTGACGTAATCAACTCCCGGTTCACGTTCTTTTATATCGATTTAGTTTTCCGATGTTTTTTTCCGATGCAGCCACTTGGGAATATATTTTCTTCTCTTACGACCTTCGAAGTTATTATTTATGTATGGCTTGGAAATGTGAACAATCTCGGAATCAGGATCGGTATTTATTTTTAATTCATTTCTCCGGTAATAACGATCGCTTTCTCCATCGGTGTAATAGCTCATATCCGGATCAGTGTTTCCCGATTCATTAATTTTCCCCAAATAATAATTTTCATTCCTGGGATCAAAATTCCATTTTGGACCATTATTGGATTCAGCGTCAATTGTGGGGTCTTCGTAAGGATTCAATTTCGTTTTTTCCATAACAATATTTTTAGATAAATATTAAAAAATTGTAAGAAAAAACCATTCCTGTTTTTTCAAAATCACTTTTAAAACAGTAAACAAACAAATACAGCGAATTCTTATTGCGATAATGTTAGAATAAGTTTCTCAAAAATTTTTTCATATCTTCCCATGAATCCCTATCGGCTGCTGCATTATACGAGATTGGCATATGGTACTTTTGGCCTTTTTCTGTTGAATCCTTGTTCGTGAATGCATGAGTTGAATTGGGATAAATCTTGAAATTGTAATCTATGTTTGAAGAATCCATTTCTTTTCTGAATTCCTCAACATGAGGATTTTCAAATTCATCATCTGCACCATGGCAGATTAAAAATTTCGTTTTTAAATGTTTTGGAGGCATTACACCGCTTAGACCGCCATGAAAAGTTACCACACCTTTTAAATCTGAACCTAGTTTTGCTGCATTCAAAACAACAAACCCTCCAAAGCAATAGCCAATAGCAGCGATTGAGGAAGGATCAGTTTGAGCGTATGACTTCAAAAAATTAATGGCAGGATCTAATCTTATTTTTGTTAATGAAGGATCATTATAAAAAGGCGTAGCGAGCGCCTGTGCAGATTCAGGATCATTGCCTGTTTTTCCATTTCCGTAAACATCTGCGGCCAAAGTGATATATCCCAGTTTTGCTAATTCCCTTGCACGCATCCGGATATAATTATTCAACCCCCACCATTCATGAACTACTATAATTCCAGGACGTTTTTCTTTTTGATCCTCATTATAAAAAACGAAACCGGTATATTTTGTCCCATCAATTTCGTAGTTCACGGAATCTTCTTTAATATTTCCTGAAAAAAAGTTTTCAGATGAATTTTTGTGACTTGTTGTTTCACTTTCATCATCTGTAGTTATCATTGAATCTGAATTCATTTGAATTTATTTAGTTATTCATAAAAATACAAAATTTAGACCATCTGATATTTAACGAAAATGGCCAGTGATAAAAATCACCGGCCTTGCTTACCTCTGAAACCACAAGAAAAAGTTGATTTTCCGTTTATTTCTGAAAAAAGAGTTCTAAGTTATTGAGTTATTAAAAAAAAATAAAATTGTAATCCCCACATAAATAATCATATTGGTTTGCGGGTCTTTTAAATATAGGAAGAGGAAAGAAGGACAGGAATGCTAAATTAGCAATTAATTATTGATAAAACCAATAATCCTTAAATTTAATTTGAAAATTTTTCTATTTCCCGTGTAGCATATTCATCAATTTTTCTGATTTTATAATCATACCACCATTTTGGAACTGTTTTCTTCAAAACGGTATCAATACTTCTCATACCGAATAAATTCCAGACACCTTTTGCTTTTCCGGATAGCGAACTTTGAAGTGCGCGTAAACTCATAGCAAAACCGCTATCGAGATATTCCATGTGATGCCAATACCCTGCAGGCATGAATAAAGTATCACCAGGGTTTAAAATCAGATCGTAACCAACTGCATGGCGCAATGCAGGAAATTTTTCGTAATCAGGAAGTCCTTCATTTTTGCCATAATTTGAAAAATCAGCGAGGCTTAGAACCTCGAAAGGTTTTCTGTAAAGTTTGTGTTGTTCTTCGTGCCGGAATAACAAAACTCTTTTTCTCCCGCAAAACTGGGTATGCAAAATGTGTGAAAGATCAATATCAAAATGCATGTGTGTTATAGAAGATTCCCCGCCCGTAAAAAGCATGGGATATTTTTTTACAAAGCCCGTCATCAGATGTTCTGGCCAGGTGAAATCATTGATTAATTCAGGTGCATGATCAAAAATGTTGAACAAAAATATGCGCCAGGCTGCCGGACCTTTTTGAATCATATCTACATATTCGCCGAAAGTTTTGTAATCATCGGCGGTGTTAATCGGTGTATAGGCATCACTTTTTACATTATTATACAAACCCACTTTTTTATCACCGACAATACCTTTGAAATATTCCCAGGACCACTTTTTATACGCCGGCCATTCTTTAGCCAAATCAGTTATTACCAGTGGTTTCTTGGGTAAATAATACTTGCTTTTAAATTCCTGTGGATTAATATTTTCAACTGTATCTATTGCGTGTAATTCCATTGAATAAAGCTTTGCGCTGCGAAATTAGGTAATCTGAATTGATGAAAATAAAATAAAAAAATAATTACTGAGACTTACTTTAATACTTATTTAAATAAAAATGCTCTTTGTTAACTTACCTTTGGAAAATTTTAAAATCAAACGTTGGCTATACATTTTCATAAGCTTAAAATAAAGGATGTAAAAAAAGAAACTGCGGAATGTGTTTCGATTGCATTTGAAATTCCCGGGGAAGCTCAAGAAGATTTTCAATTCGTTCAGGGTCAAAATGTTACTTTAAGGACGTTCAACAATGAGGAGGAAACAAGAAGATCTTATTCTATTTGTAGTAGTCCATTGGAAAATGAATTGCGGGTGGCGGTAAAAAAAGTCACAGGAGGGTTGTTTTCAACTTTTGCAAATGAACAATTAAAAAAGGGCGATGTGTTGGAGGTACTACCACCAACCGGAACTTTTTTTCCGAAGAGGACTGTTTCTGATAGAAATGACTACGTTTTCTTCGCAGCAGGAAGCGGAATTACTCCAATCATTTCCATCATAAAAACAATTCTCATTACCGAACAAAACAGTAGTGTTACACTTGTTTATGGGAATAAAAATTTGCAATCAATTATTTTCAAAGAGGAAATAGAATCGCTGAAAGATAAATATCTGAGAAGGTTTAGGGTATATCATATTTTGAGCCGTGAGAGAACTGAGGCAGATTTCAACTATGGCCGTATTGATGAATCTAAATGTGATCATCTTTCCAGGTTAATTAATTTCAATATCATTGACGATTTCTTTATTTGTGGTCCTGAAAAAATGATTTATACCGTTAAAGATTTTCTTTGCGGATGGGGGATTGAACCGGAAAGAATTCATTATGAATTATTTACAACACCCACTAAAGAGCATACTAAAATTTATGAGTCTGTTGAAGAAACGGTAGAAGAGGGAAGTGAGATAACGGTGAAAATAGATGGAAGGAGTTTTGATTTTAATCTGGAGCTTAATGGTAAAACCATATTGGATGCAGGATTAGAACAAGGAGCCGATTTGCCATTCGCCTGTAAAGGCGGCGTTTGCTGCACCTGCAAAGCAAAATTACTGGAAGGCGAAGTAGAAATGGAAGCCAATTACGGCCTTGAGAAAAGCGAAGTGAAAGCCGGATTTATTTTAACCTGCCAATCACACCCAAGGAGTAAAAAAGTAGTGGTGGATTATGATGAAGCATAGAAATTGATTTTTAATCTTTCTCCTTTTCTTTTAACTAAAAGTTCGTGATAATCCACGTCACAATGAGTAACTTTGAGTATAAAGATTTTTCATCATGGACATAGAAAAGCTTCAGGAAACCTTCTACGATAAATTAGAGAAAGAAATAAGAATTGAGCCGAAAGACTGGATGCCGGATGACTATCGAAAAATGTTGATCAGACAAATTAGTCAACATGCACATAGTGAAATTGTTGGGATGTTGCCTGAAGCCAACTGGATCACTCGCGCCCCTTCATTAAGAAGAAAAGCCACTTTGCTTGCTAAAGTTCAGGATGAAGCCGGTCACGGATTGTATTTGTATTGTGCTGCAGAAACTTTAAATATTTCACGTGAAGAGATGGTTGATCAATTGCTTAGTGGCAAAGCAAAATATTCTTCAATCTTCAATTATCCTACAATTTCCTGGGCGGATATGGGCGCAATAGGATGGCTGGTCGATGGTGCTGCAATTATGAACCAGGTTCCGCTTTGCCGCGCTTCTTATGGACCTTATGCAAGAGGAATGGTGCGTATTTGTAAAGAAGAAAGTTTTCATCAAAGACAAGGTTATGAAATTTTATTAACGCTTTGCCGTGGAAGTAAAGAACAGAAAGCGATGGCACAGGATTCACTGAACCGCTGGTGGTGGCCCAGCCTGATGATGTTTGGCCCAAATGATGATGCTTCGCCACATACTGCCAAAAGCATGAAATGGAAAATTAAAAGATTTTCAAATGATGAGTTGAGACAAAAATTTGTTGACATCTGCAAAGAACAAGCCGATATTTTAGGCATCTCGATTCCCGATACTGATTTGAAATGGAATGAAGAGAGAGGACATTATGATTTTGGAGTGATAGACTGGGATGAATTTTGGAATGTAGTAAAAGGAAACGGGCCTTGTAACAAAGAACGTTTGGATGCAAGAACCAAAGCCCATCAGGAAGGATTGTGGGTAAGGGAGGCGGCAATGGCTCATGCGCAAAAGAAAAGAAGTAGAATGCCCAATAAAGTTACAACGGCTGATGCATTGTTGCATATGGAAAAGAAATAAGAATCAGGGTTTGATTTTTATATTTAAAAACTAATAAAATGAATCAGGAAGAACCGCTTTGGGAAGTTTTTATTCGCAGCAGACAAGGACTTGAACATAAACATGCCGGTAGTCTTCATGCCGCTGACGCCAGAATGGCCATTGAAAATGCGCGCGATGTTTATACTCGCAGAATGGAAGGTGTCAGTATTTGGGTGGTGGAATCGAAAAACATTCATTCAACAAATCCTGATGAATCTGAAAGTTTTTTCGATCCGGCAAATGATAAAATTTACCGTCATCCAACTTTTTATCAATTACCGGATGAATTAAAATACATGTAAAGTTTGAAATTGAAAAAAGATTCAACCAATTTAAAATATTATACGCTTTATCTTGCCGATAGCTCTTTAATTATGGGGCACCGCCTGAGTGAATGGACCGGCCATGGGCCCATGCTGGAGCAGGATATTGCTTTAAGTAATATTGCATTGGATTTAATCGGTCAGGCAAGATATTTTTATCAATATGCAGCAGAAATAAGTACTTCCAATAAAGAAAATGGAAATCGTATTACTGAAGATGATTTGGCTTTTTTAAGGGATGCAGGTGAATTCAAAAATTTATTGATAACCGAACTTCCCAACGGAGACTGGGCAAAAACAATTGGTAAAATATTCTTCTTCAGCACCTGGCAATATTTTTTTTATCAAAAATTAATTTACGCTGCTGATAAACAATTATCAGCCATTGCGGAAAAATCTTTGAAGGAAGTTACCTATCATGTGAAGTGGAGCAGCGAATGGATAATTAGATTGGGCGATGGGACTGAAGAAAGTAAAATGCGAATGCAAACTGCAATCACTGATTTGTGGCCATACACCGGTGAAATGTTTGTTTCTGCCGGGTTTGAATTAGATTTCAACGATGATGTTGGTATTGAGATTAATAATATTAAAAAAGATTGGCTGGGAGAGGTAACTACTATCTTGAAAGAAGCTACCCTTGATTTTCCGGAGGAAAATATCTGGATGCAAAGTGGCGGTAAAACGGGAATTCATACCGAGCATTTGGGCTTCATTCTTGCTGAAATGCAGTTCATGCAGCGGGCATATCCTGGATTGGAATGGTAGAACAAAAATGAATTAAAAAATGATTCAGAATAATGAAAATATTATTTGTGCTTCTTTGAAAGAAGAGAATGAGAAACGAATCTGGGAGATTTTATCTTCTGTGAACGATCCCGAGATTCCTGTATTATCTGTTATTGATTTGGGAATTGTCAGAGGTATAAAGATTGAAGATGAGGGTATTGAGATCTTAATTACGCCAACATATAGTGGCTGTCCTGCAATGGATGTCATTGGGATGAATATCAGGAAGGCATTGAAAGAAAATGGGTTTCAGAAAATCACCATTACACACCAGATTTCTCCTGCATGGACGACAGATTGGTTGAGTGAAGAAGCAAAAGAAAAATTACAATCTTATGGGATTGCACCGCCCGTATCAAAGACTTTTGACAAAGATTATTTGCAAAAATTACCAGTTCCCTGCCCCCTTTGCCATTCGATGAATACGAATCTGATTAGCCAGTTTGGATCTACATCCTGTAAGGCAATTTATCAATGTAATGATTGTCGTGAACCTTTTGATTATTTTAAATGCCATTGATCTTTACTGATGTTAATATTTTTTAGACGGAAATAATACATACGCTTTATGACCATTCTTTTTGAAGTAAAAAACGCTGTCGCTTATCTCAGTTTGAATCGACCTGAAAAATTTAACGCATTCAATCGGGAGATGGCGTTAGCGTTACAACAAAGATTGGATGAGTGTGATACGGATAAATCTATTCGTTGTGTTTATATAACTGGCTCTGGAAAAGCCTTTTCAGCCGGACAGGATTTAACTGAGATTGCAGATCCCGATAGTGTTGGTATGGGAAAGATTTTATCAGAACATTATAATCCTATTGTAAAACAAATAAGGAATCTGAACAAACCTGTGGTGGCTGCTGTAAATGGTGTTGCTGCAGGAGCTGGAGCAAACATTGCTTTATGTTGTGATATTGTGGTTGCTTCTGAAAGCGCATTTTTTATACAGGCTTTTAGTAAAATTGGATTGATTCCGGATAGTGGTGGAACTTATTTTTTACCACGATTAATTGGCTTGCAAAAAGCATCTGCGTTGATGATGCTCGGCGAAAAGGTTTCTGCTAAAGAATCGGAGAGAATTGGAATGATATACAAATATTTTTCGGATGAAATATTTCAAGATGAATCAAAAAAAATCGCGATTGAACTTTCGCAGTTACCTATACAAGGATTGGCATATACAAAGCAGGCTTTGAATAAATCCTTAGAACAAAACTTCTGGCAACAATTAGAAACTGAAGACCTGTTTCAACAGAAATCCGCTGCTACCGCAGATTTTAAAGAAGGGGTTTCAGCATTTATAGAGAGAAGAAAACCAAATTTTAATGTTGATTGAAGAGTAATATCACAACTCCATAAATAAAGGTAGTATCCTGCATTAATCGATTTTTTTGGGATACTCAAAAAATAAAAATTCTTTTTGTGCTTTATGAAACTCTTTCCAATCTTCGGTTTTTATTTGCAAAGCAAACACAGCACAGGTGGGCATATTGTAAATGGGTGAACAGTTGAGAGAATTGACAAACTCCGTTATACCAGGATTATGAGCATACAAGGCGACAGTATCTACTTTATGGTTCAGGCTTTCGATCGCTTCATAAAAATCTTTAACAGAACCTTCATATAGAGTGGGAACTATCGATAAATTTTTTTCTTTCCTGTCAAATTCTTTCATGAAAATCTTCGCAGTCTTTTTTGCGCGTTTGGCGGGACTTGTTACAAAAAAATTGATCCTGATAGATTTCTCCTTCAATCTTTTCGCCATCATCTTAGCGTCTGATTTTCCGCGCTCAGTTAGGGTTCTTTCAAAATCTGAAAGCATGGGATCGTCCCATGAACTTTTTGCGTGACGGATCAATAAAAGAGTTTTCATTGTTTTTAACTTTTTGCTGAAAAGAAAGCGTATGAAAGTTTGTTCATTTGATGAGACTGAATTTGTGAGTTATTTTGTATCAATATTCAACTGCTAAATTTTTTTTTCATTACTGTGTTTATTCATTTTCAGTATCTTCAAAAATTATAAATAAATTCTTAAAACGAAATTAATATTTATTTATGCCATTACTGCTTTGTGTCACAGCAATTTTATTATTGATTTTGCTTGTTGTTTATTTCAAATTTGATACGTTCATTTCTTTCCTTCTTGTGAGCATTGGTCTTGGTGTCGCTGTCGGAATGGACATCCACCAGATTTCTGCAGCGATCACAAAAGGAATTGGGAATACGATGGGGCCACTGATTATTATTCTTGGTTTTGGAGCAATGCTTGGAAAATTAGTTGCTGATAGTGGCGCTGCGCAACAAATCACGGATTCACTTACGAAAATTTTTGGAACCAAATATATTCAATGGGGAATGGCGTTGGCGGGGTTGATCATTGGAATTCCTCTTTTTTATACAGCTGGATTCATTGTAGTTGTTCCATTGATCTTTGCCATCGCTGCTACAACCAAATTACCATTATTATACGTTGGAATACCAATGTTGGCGGCACTTTCTGTTGCTCATGGTTTTCTGCCGCCGCATCCTTCGCCAACAGCAATTGCTGAACAACTTCATGCGAATATGAGTAGAACTTTGATTTATGGGATCATTGTCGCCATTCCGACGATTTCTATTGCCGGACCACTTTTCGCAAAAACGCTTAAAAGATATAAACCAAAACCTTCCAACAATATTTTAAAGATTGAACCGATGCCTGAAAGCGAAAGGCCAACAATCGGGATCAGCCTGTTCACCGCTTTGATGCCAGTAATTTTGCTGGCGGTTACTGCACTTATTTTGTTTATTGTTTCACCAAAAAGTTTTTTGGGTGGCATCATGGAATTTATTGGTGATCCTAACATCGCGATGTTATTGTCGGTTCTTGTGGCCATATATTTTTTAGGGATGAAAAGAGGAAAGAAAATTCCCGTGATCATGAAACAATTGGAAGAAGCTTTTAAAAGTATTTCTGTAATACTTTTAATTATCGCCGGATCAGGAATTTTTATGCAAATGATGAGTGACGGTGGAATAAGCATTTATATTGGGCACATTTTGAAAGACATGCAATTATCACCGCTCATTTTAGGTTGGCTGATTGCTGCAATAATTCGTGTCTGTATTGGATCTGCAACAGTTGCGGGACTAACAACTGTTGGAATTATGTTGCCTATTCTGGGACTGAATGCACACATTCGTCCAGAATTGATGGTGCTTTCTATTGGCGCCGGAAGCCTGATGTTTTCACATGTGAATGATGGAGGATTTTGGTTGTTCAAAGAATATTTTAATTTAACCATTAAAGAAACTTTTCTAACCTGGACCATCATGGAAACGATTGTTTCTGTAACTGGATTGATTTGTGTTTTGATTTTAAATCAATTTGCCTAAAAGTGTCTATAAAAAACAATTGTAAAACCAGATCTTTGTAGAAAAGCTTTTAACTCTTAAAATAATATTTATGCCATCTCCTGAAGAAACTTTTCAGCAATTGCACCTGATTTTACCGCCGCCACCCAAACCTGGTGGAGTTTACAAACCTTTTCTTCAATCAGGAAATTTAATTTATGTTTCGGGGCATGGACCTGTTTTGGAGTCAGGTACTTTGATGAAAGGAAAAGTAGGATTTGAGATGGATGCGGACGCGGCAAAGCTTGCAGCTCGACAAACCGGCCTGACAATTTTGTCCACTTTAAAAGCCGGCCTTGGAAGCCTGGATAAAATAAAAAGAGTAATTAAAGTTTTTGGAATGGTAAACTGTACCATAAATTTTGAACAACAACCCTTTGTTATTAACGGTTGTAGTGAATTATTTGCCGAAATCTGGGGCAACGAAAATGGTGTAGGTGTAAGAAGTTCTGTAGGTATGGGCTCTTTGCCTGACAATATTCCAGTGGAAATAGAAGCAGTTTTCGAATTAGCCTGAATGTTTTTTATATAGATTTTAGAAAAGTGGAATTAATGGAAAATGAATTTTGGTATAAAGTAAATAATCCTGAAGAAATAGATTCTCCGGCATTGTTGATTTATAAAGATCGTGTGGCGAAAAATATTCAAACGATGATCGACATAGCCGGCGATGTGAAAAGATTAATGCCTCATGTGAAAACTCATAAGATGGCCGAGATTGTACAGATGCAACTGGCAGCCGGGATTTCGCAATTCAAATGTGCAACGATTGCAGAAGCTGAGATGCTTTCGGTAGCTGGTGCGGAAAATATTTTGATAGCATATCAACTTAATTTTACAAAAGCAAAGCGCTTCATTTTTCTCATTAAAAAATTTCCCGCAATTCAATTTTCATCGTTGGTTGATAATTTCGATTCTGCCATGATGTTGAATAATTTATTCACCAAAGAAAATTTGCAAGCGAATATTTATATTGATGTGGATGATGGAATGCATCGCACAGGGATAGGTTCGGATGATCTGTATGAGTTGTTTCTTCAAATAGACAAATTTTCCAATCTTCGATTCCAGGGGTTACATGTTTATGATGGACATATTCATGAAGCTAATTTTGAAATGCGAAAAGAGCAATGTCAACAAGCTTTTCAAAGAGTGAATGCAGTAAAGCAACAAATAACCCGAAATTCTAATTTACAGAACGTGGTAATCATTTCGGGAGGAACGCCAACATTTACGATTCATGCGTTAAATAAAGAAGAGTTTTGTAGCCCGGGCACTTGTGTGCTTTGGGATTATGGTTATAACGCAATGCTAGCTGAGCAACCTTTTGAATTCGCAGCGGTTTTATTAACAAGGGTTATTTCCAAACCTATGTCGGGCGTTATTACAACAGATCTTGGACACAAATCTGTTGCGGCAGAGAATTCGATTTCAAAAAGAATATTTTTTTTGAATTTGAAAAATTATGAAGTGAAATCCCAAAGCGAAGAACATTTGGTGGTTACTGTAAAAGATTGGGACAATATTCATGTTGGTGATTTGTTGTACGGCATTCCTTATCACATTTGCCCCACCGTTGCGTTGTATGATGAAGCGAATATTATTGAAAACGGAGCACATGTTGACACATGGAAAATTGAAGCACGGAAGAAAAAAATTACTATTTAAAAGACTGATATGTCCAATTTAATTTTTGATGCACATCTTGACCTAAGCATGAATGCTATGGAATGGAATCGTGATTTTACAAAATCAATTCATGAAATTCGCGAAAGAGAAAAAGGAATGAATGATAAGCCGGATAGAGGTAACGGAACGGTTTCTTTACCTGAAATGCGAAAAGGAAATATTGGCATTTGTGTAGCAACGATGATAGCCAGATACGTAAAACCAGAAAACAAATTGCATGGATGGAATTCACAGGAGCAGGCGTGGGCACAGACTCAGGGGCAATTAGCCTGGTACAAAGCCATGGAAGATAAAGGAGAAATGCATCAGATAAATAATGTCAAATCATTAAAAGATTATGTAGAAAAATGGCAAAAAGAAAATACCAAAGATTTGCCCATCGGATATATTCTTAGCCTTGAAGGAGCCGATTCCATTGTGAACATGAAATATCTTGAAAAGAATTATGAAAGTGGATTGCGCGCGATGGGTCCTGCACATTACGGCCCCGGCGTGTATGCATATGGAACAGATTCTGAAGGTGGAATTGGAAACAAGGGGAAAGAATTATTAAAAGAAATGGAAAGGCTGAATATCATTTTAGATGCTACTCATCTTTGTGATGAAAGCTTTTGGGAAGCCCTTAAAAATTTCAACGGCCATGTTTGGG
>JBDTKF010000010.1:0-23464 GCA_039935455.1 Ginsengibacter sp. | reverse complement strand
TGAGGATGAATCAGCATGAAAGCCAGACTGCTGCCGATATTCTCAAAAGTTATTCAGAAGAAAGACTGCATCAGATTTTTGAAAAATACGGCGAGGTTACGAATTCAAAAACCCTGGCAAAGACAATTGTTGAAATAAGAAGGAGACAGAATTTGAAGACAATAGATGAATTCAAAAATGCGATTTATCCGGTGGTAAAAGGAATTCCTGAAAAATATTTTGCACAGGTTTTCCAGGCTTTGAGAATCGAAGTAAATGATGAATTAACTGTGTTGAAAGAAATGCTTTTACAATCGCAGGATGTGTTGGATGAAGGTGGAAGAATAGCGGTAATTACTTTTCATTCTTTGGAAGATCGCATTGTCAAAAATTTTTTTAAGAATGGGAATTTTGAAAGTGAACAAGTCCGGGATTTATTTGGAAACAAACCCAAAGAAGTATTAAAAGTTATTACAAAAAAACCGGTAACACCATCACTGGAAGAATTAAAAATTAATCCAAGATCGAGAAGTTCAAAATTACGGATTGCAGAAAAGACAAAGGTTGTATAAGAAAAGTAATTTCTAAAAAGCGAAATAGAAATCAGCATTATTTATTGATTTACTGAAAATAGATAGGAAGAAATGACATCAGAAAACAAAACAGACGAAGAACAAAAGTCTCCTCCCATCAAAAAGAAGAGTCATCATAATTTGATGTACAACAGGTGGATTGTAAAAAATATTCCTTTCTATTTTTTTATATCTGCGATTGCTATTATTTATATCGCTAACGGGCATTATGCCGATAAGACGATGCGGAAGATCAATCAAACTGAAAAGAATCTCAAAGAAATGGAGTATAAATTTAAAACAATAAAACAACAGGTAATATTTAGAAGTAAAGAAAGTGAACTGGCAAGAGTAGTGGAACCGTTGGGTTTGAAACCCTTGCTGACACCTCCTTTTAGGATTATGGACACTTTGGTGGAAAAGTGAAAAGTATTTTTTAAATCGAACAGTAAATCAATAAATAATGAACTTTCTTATTTAGTCAGATTCAAAAAAGCATAGAACGAATTGGATATAAAAAAGGACATATTATGGCGTGTACATCTCAGCTTTCTCATGATAATCATGTTGGGAATAGTGGTGGTGGGACGTGCTGTGTATATTCAAAAAGTTCAGGGGGAATACTGGCGTAGCATGGCTAATAAACAACATTTGAAATATATAGATATTGATGCGGAACGTGGGAGCATTTACAGCGAAGATGGAAATATGTTGAGTACTTCAATTCCTGTTTTTGATATTTATATTGATTTTATGGCCGATGGACTTCGGGAAAAAGATGGAAAAAGGTTTTATAAAAACATTGACTCAGTAAGTACATCCTTGGCTACTTTATTCAAAGATGCAAACGCTGCTTATTATAAAAAATTATTAGTAACCCAGTATAAAAAACGAGCCAGATATTTTCCTTTGAAAAAGAAAATTTCTTTCGAACAATACCAGGTGTTGAGGGAGTTTCCGTTGATAAGAGAAGGAAGAAATAAGAGTGGTTTTATAGTGGATGTCAGGGACAATAGGATTAACCCATATGTGCTCCTTGCCAATCGCACGATTGGGCTATCACGTGGCGATACCAGTAAAAACGTAGGTCTTGAAAGGTCGTATGATAGCGTATTGAAAGGCCAGACAGGTCAGCGTTTGATGCGATATTTATCGGGAACCTATGTGCCTGTTGATGGCGCTGAAATAGATCCGGAAAATGGGAAGGATGTAATCACAACCATCGATACTTACATTCAGGATGTGGCAGAAAATGCTTTGTTGAAAATGATGGATCAAAATAATTCGATTCATGGAAGTTGCATTGTAATGGAAGTAAAAACCGGTAAAATCAAAGCGATTGCAAATCTGGGTTTAAGGCCGGACGGAAGTTATTGGGAAGATTATAATTATGGACTTGGAATGAGAACTGAGCCAGGGTCTGTTTTCAAGCTGGCAACGTTGATCGCACTTCTTCAAGATAAATATGTAGACACGGGAACGATCGTAGATTGTGAAGGCGGGCGAAAGAATTTTTATGGTTTGCATATTACTGATTCGCACCTGGGAACCGGAAAGGTAACCGTAAAAGAAGCATTTGCGATGTCTTCAAATGTTGCCTTTGCAAAGCTTGCAGATGAATATTATCATAATCAGCCTTCAAAGTTTTATAATCATCTGGAGGCACTCAGGCTTGATCGTAAAACCGGGATTGACATTGTTGGCGCTGCAACGCCATACATCAAAAAGCCGACGAGTAAATATTGGGCAAAAACTTCCATTCCTTTCATGGCACATGGTTATGAAGAATTAGAAACTCCGTTGAATTTGCTGATGCTTTATAATGCAGTTGCTAATGATGGAAAAATGATGAAGCCTTATCTGGTCAGTTCCATTAACGAGATGGGAGAAGAAATTCAATCTTTTAAACCAAAGGTTTTGATTGACAAAATATGTAGTGATGAAACGTTAGGAAAACTGCAGAGTTGCTTGCTTGCTGTTGTACAAAGCGAACATGGTACCGCTCATGCACTTGAAAGCAATTTGTATCAGTTCGCGGGTAAAACAGGAACGGCTGTTACTGCGATGGATAACCGTGGCTACAACAAAGGTTCTAAAATTTATCAATCGGCATTCATGGGATATTTTCCTGCAAATAACCCCGAATACAGCATCGGAATTGTAATTCAAAACAGCAGCGAATCCAAACATGTTTACGGTGCATCGGTTTCCGGCCCTGTTTTCAAAGAAATAGCAGATAGGCTATTTGCTAATGTTGTTTCAAAAAACACTTTCAATCCAAACGCATATTTATTCAATAAAGATCTCTATAGATTTTATGGAATGAAAAAAGATGTAAACAAAATGCTTGAAGAATTTAATTATACGACAACAGATTCAGCGGCTTCAGGATCGTGGCGGACAACGGTTTTACAGGATGGAAGCGCGAAATTGATTGCTGATAATATTTCTACTTCGGCTCATAGAATTCCGGATGTTACAGGAATGGGTTTGAAAGATGCTGTTTATTTATTGGAGAATATGGGCTTGAAAGTGTCAACAACCGGGAGGGGAAAAGTGATTTACCAGTCGCTTCAACAGAATTCAGGTTTTAATAAGGGTGAAATAATAAAAATACAGTTGAATTAATGGCTTCATTGCAACAAATATTGTATAAAGTAAATATTCAATCGGTAGTTGGAACCACCGGTGCAGAAATAAATGATTTGCAGATTGATTCGCGCAAAGCAAGTACGGGCACGTGTTTTATCGCTATGCGCGGAACCCTTTCAAATGGTCATGACTACATTGATAAGGCGATTTTGAATGGCGCAACTGCAGTAGTCTGTGAGCGAATTCCAGAAATAATAGATGAAAATGTTTATTATGCAATGGTTGAAAATTCAGCGAATGCCGCGGCAATTATGGCACATAACTTTTACGGCCGTGTTTCCGAAAAAATTACTTTAGTTGGTGTAACGGGAACAAACGGTAAAACGACAATTGCTACTTTATTGTTTAAATTATTTTCCTCGCTTGGTTATAAATGTGGTTTGATAAGCACTGTCCAAAACCAGATTGAAGATCAGATTCTGCCTTCGACGCACACAACTCCTGATCCTATCAGTCTGAATTTACTTTTGTCAAAAATGTATGAAGATGGCTGTTCGCATGTGTTTATGGAAGTAAGCTCACATGCAATTCATCAGCATCGGGTAGATGATCTGAATTTTGCTGGTGGAATTTTCAGCAACATCACTCACGACCATCTTGATTATCATAAAACTTTCGAGGAATATATAAGAGTAAAAAAATCCTTTTTTGATTCACTACCATCTTCAGCGTTTGCTTTAAGCAATGCAGATGATAGGCGTGGAAGCATAATGCTACAAAATACGAAAGCCAAAAAATATTTGTATAGCCTCAAAACAGTAGCAGATTTTAAAGGAAAAATTATTGAAGATTCATTGTTGGGATTAGAGTTAATGATTGATGAGGTCGAGGTTCACTTCAGATTGATCGGAACATTCAATGCATATAATTTGTTAGCAGTTTACGGGGCAGCCATTTGTATGGGAGAAAATAAAGAGAAGGTTTTGCAAATATTGAGCAATACGACCGGCGCAGAAGGAAGATTCGATTTCATGGTCTCATTGAAGGAGAGAATTGTAGGAATTGTGGATTATGCGCATACCCCTGATGCATTGTTGAATGTTCTGGCAACGATTAAAAATCTTCGTCAAGGGAAAGAAAAAATTATCACCGTAGTTGGTTGTGGTGGTAATCGCGATAGAACGAAAAGACCGGAAATGGCGGCGGTTGCCTGCGAATACAGCGATAACATCTTTTTCACGTCAGACAATCCGCGAAATGAAGATCCGAATGAAATTATCAAAGAAATAGAAGCAGGAATACCGGTAACTGCCAGAAAAAAATGTATTTCCATAACGGATAGGAAAGAGGCGATCAGAACGGCTGTAACGCTTGCTGGCAAGGAAGATATTATTCTTATTGCAGGAAAAGGGCACGAAAAGTACCAGGAGGTTCATGGAGTTAGAAAACATTTTGATGATAAAGAGATTTTGGCTGAAATGTTTGAACTCATGGATAAATAATTTTAGGGAAACGATAAGTGGATCGATCAGGAGATGAATAATTAATTATAAAAAAGGATTTCCAAAAACTCTTTTTTGCGGATTGGAAGCCGGATAAAAAATAAAAATGCTGTATCAACTTTTTGAATGGTTTGCTAAAAATGGAATAAAATTTCCTGGCAGCGGCCTGGTCCATTTTATCACTTTCAGAGTGTTGATTTCTGTGTTGTTATCTCTGGTTATTACCATGATTTATGGAAAAAAACTGATTCACTTTTTGAAGAAGAAACAAATAGGTGAATCAGTCAGAGAGCTTGGTTTAGCTGGAGAAAAGATGAAAAGTGGTACTCCGACGATGGGTGGTATTATTATTCTTCTTGCGATTCTAATTCCTACTTTGTTGCTTTCCGATCTAAATAAAGTTTATGTGCGATTGATGATCCTGTGTACGGTATGGTTGGGCATTATAGGTTTTACTGATGATTATTTAAAAATTAGAGCAAAAAAATTATCAAAGAGTAAAGGAATCCCTTTCAAGAAATCAAATGCCGATGGACTTGCCGGTAAATTTAAAATATTTGGTCAGGTAATTCTTGGAGTGATTATAGGAGCTACACTTTATTTTAATCCAAACGTTGTTGTAAAGCGTGAGATTATCGGTGTAAAAGCGGGCAGCACATTTGTGCCCCAAAGAGGTGAACATAAAGTGGGCGAAGACACAATTATTTCTAACGGAGAAGTACACCGGTTTGTTACAGTAAAGACGCCGATTACGACGATACCATTTGTAAAAACACACGAGTTTAATTATGCCCGGTTGTTGCCGGCAAGTTGGGAAGATTACACTTATATTTTGTACATCCTTATCGTAATATTTATTGTAACGGCTGTATCCAATGGAGCAAATATTACGGATGGATTGGATGGTTTGGCAACCGGAGTGAGCGCGATAATTGGTTTGGGATTGGGTGTTTTTGTATTTGTGAGCGGTGATGTGCGCATTGCGGAATATCTAAACATTATGTACATCCCTAACCTAAGTGAACTGGCGATTTTCATTGCTTCTTTTGTTGGAGCATGTGTGGGATTTTTATGGTATAACGCTTATCCCGCCCAGGTTTTTATGGGCGATACCGGAAGTTTGGCTCTTGGTGGCATCATTGCATCGCTGGCTATAATTGTAAGGAAAGAATTGCTGATTCCAATTTTTTGCTTTGTATTTCTGATAGAAAACCTGAGTGTAATGATCCAGGTTTCTTATTTCAAATACACCAGGAAAAAGTATGGTGAGGGTAGAAGGGTTTTTTTGATGAGTCCCCTGCACCATCATTATCAGAAATTAGGATATCATGAAAGTAAGATTGCTGTGCGTTTCTGGGTAGTGACCATTTTGACAATGGTATTCGCAGTGGTGACCTTGAAATTGAGATAGTAAGTCGATTCGAAAATTGGTTATTAAAAAAAATTGGCGGTTGCCTGATAATAATAGGATTTGTCTTTATGAAAATGATTTTTTGATTTGATTAAAAATGTAATGAATAATACATGATTGAATAAA
Source organism: Ginsengibacter sp. (assembly GCA_039935455.1). Lineage (GTDB taxonomy): Bacteria > Bacteroidota > Bacteroidia > Chitinophagales > Chitinophagaceae > Ginsengibacter. The sequence continues at coordinate 17,282 of JBDTKF010000010.1, read as the reverse complement.
ATTGGAATAAATAATTAGGAATTTGTCTTTATGAAAACACTTTTTTATTGAATAGAAAAGAAAAAAGAAATACTGATTATTTGTTTGTTTACTGGTTTGAACGTTGAATTGAATCCTATCCCTGTGAATAGTTTTGTGGCCCATTAAGTTCATACCGTTGAAAAACCATTTTTTTAATTGTTTATCCCAATTAAAAACTAAATGAAAGAAAGAATAGTAATACTTGGTGCCGGCGAAAGCGGCATTGGCGCCGCACTACTAGCGAAACAAAAAGGATATGATGTTTTTGTAAGTGATGAAGGCTCCATAAAGCTCAATTGTAAGAATGAGCTGGTTTCAAATGGAATTGATTTTGAAGAAGGGCTGAATTCAAAAGAGAAAATATTGAATGCTTCTGTTATTGTAAAAAGTCCGGGCATTCCAGAGAAAAATGAAATGGTGAAAGAGATCAGGAAAAAAGGGATTCAACTGATCAGTGAAATTGAATTTGCTTATTGGTTTAAAGGTGATAGCAAAATTGTAGGAATTACGGGAAGTAATGGAAAAACAACAACAACCTCTTTGCTATATCATATTTGTAAAACAGCGGGGTTGGATTGTGCAATGGTTGGAAATATTGGATTTTCATTTGCGAGGCAGGTTGCAACAGATCCGAAAAAAATATATGTGGTAGAAATAAGTTCTTTTCAATTGGATGATATAAAATCTTTTCGCTCTGATATTGCCATTTTGACAAACATCACCGAAGATCATTTGGACAGATATGAACACAAGTTTGAAAACTATATAAAAAGTAAATACAGAATTATTGAAAATCAAACCGCGCAGGATCTTTTTATTTATAACAAAGATGATGAAGTAACGAACAAATATTTAAACAATTATTTAAACAAGTCTAACCTACTACCGATCAGTATGAACAACGAATTACCCGAAGGAGCCTACATCGTAAATGCGAAAATGCATTTAAAATGGCAAAACGAAGAAATGGAAATGAATGTCGAAGACTTCGCCATCAAAGGCAAGCATAATCAATATAATACAATGGCAGCAGGCATCTCAGCAGCGGTGATGGGAATCCGAAAAGAAAAAATAAGAGATGCCATCCAAACTTTCAAAAGCCTTGAACACCGGATGTCAACCGTGGCAACGATCCGTGGCGTCGAATTTATAAATGATAGTAAAGCTACAAATGTCAACAGCACATGGTATGCGCTTGAATCGATGACCCAGCCAGTTATCTTGATTCTCGGTGGTGTCGACAAAGGAAATGATTATTCTTTTTTGAAAGAATTGGTAAAAGAGAAAGTAAAAGCAATTGTTTGTATGGGAATTGATAATACGAAAATTCATGAAGCTTTTGGAAAGGAAGTTCAATTAATGATCAATACCAACAGTGCAAAAGACGCGGTACAATCTGCGTTTCATTTTGCTGACAAAGGTGATGTGGTTTTATTGTCTCCTGCATGTGCAAGTTTTGATTTATTCAAAAACTATGAAGATCGGGGAATGAAATTCATTGAAGCTGTAAAAGATTTATAGTCTTTGGAATCTATAAAGAAATTAATGTAAATGAGTGAAACAAAACAAATAGTATCTAATACTTTTTCTTCTGCGCAGGAAGTTACAGGCAATCTGTGGCGTCGCACGAAAGGAGATAAAGTTATTTGGGCTGTGGTGATTTTGCTCACGATGGTTAGTATCCTGGTTGTTTACAGCAGCATCGGTTCACTTGCTTATCGAATGAATAAATCTACAGAGAGTTATTTATTCCGCCAGGTAGGCTATATCAGTCTTGGTGTGTTAATTATATATTTTGCACACCGCGTAAACTATACAATTTATTCCCGTGTTGCTACGATCTTATTTGTTATTTCTATCCCGCTTTTACTGTATACTTTAAAATACGGAAGCCATATAAATGATGCGAGCCGATGGATAAGATTGCCGGTTATCAATCTTACTTTTCAAACCTCAGATCTTGCGAAGCTTGCATTATTTATGTACATGAGCAGGCTCCTGAGCCGAAGACAGAATGTGATCAAAGATTTTAGAAAAGGTTTCCTCCCATTAATTATTCCTGTCGGAGTCATCTGTATTTTGATTGCGCCCGCAAATTTATCAACGGCGGTATTGATAGGAGGTATAGCATTGTTATTGATGTTTATCGGAAGAATTAAAGTGCGTCATATTTTATTGGTAGTGGGAGTGGCTTTAATTCCAATTATATTTTTAGTTTCCGTCGCCCATCATTATTATAACCCACAGGAACAGGTGTCTGAAGACTTGCCTGCTGTTTTATCTTTTGGAAGGATGCCCACATGGGTGAAAAGGGTTCAGGATTTTATGTATGCTGATAAAGAAGATGCATCTTATCAAATTCAGCAGGCAAAAATTGCGATTGCAACCGGAGGGATTTTTGGAAAAGGGCCTGGCAAAAGTGAACAAAGAAACTTTTTACCACATCCTTACAGTGATTTTATTTATGCAATAATTATCGAAGAATATGGACTAGCGGGGGGGACAATAATTTTATTGATCTACCTTCTTTTTTTGTTTCGAAGTATCAAACTTTTTCAGCGATGTCCGTATGCTTTTGGAGCTTTTCTCGCTGTTGCATTGAGTTTTACACTCGTGATTCAGGCGCTGGTCAATATGGCCGTAAATGTGAATCTCTTTCCAACGACAGGAGTGACGTTACCGTTGGTGAGTATGGGGGGAAGTAGTCTTTTATTTACCTGCTTTTCTATTGGAATTATTTTGAGCGTCGCAAGAAATGTGGAAGATGCGGAAGGCAAAAATGCATTATTGGCTACTCAACAAGCTGAGGAGCCGTTGGATGAAACTATTAAAGATTAAACATTGATTACTTGTTTGGTTTTTGGGATAACATAAAATGAAGTGACATGAAAATTATTATTGCAGGCGGCGGAACAGGAGGGCATATTTTTCCCGCATTGGCAATAGCTCATGCACTAAAAAGGAAATCGCCGGAGTTGGAAATTTTGTTTGTCGGGGCAAAAGGAAAAATGGAAATGGAGAAAATTCCTATGGCTGGTTTCAACATTGTGGGGCTTGATATTGCTGGTTATAACAGAAGTTCTTTGATTAAAAATATCGGATTGCCCATAAAACTGATCAAAAGTTTTTTACAGGTTAGAAGAATTCTGAAATCTTTTAAGCCGGATGCTGTAATTGGTGTTGGCGGGTATTCCAGCTTCCCGGTTTTACGATCCGCACAAAGCAGAAATATCCCAACTTTTATTCATGAAGCAAATTCTCTACCCGGCAAAAGCAATATGATATTAGGATCAAGGGCAAAACAAATCTTTGTTTCGGTTGAGGGAATGGAAAAGTATTTTCCTGCACAAAAAATTTTGGTGACTGGAAACCCCATCCGGAACGTTTTTTCGGAAAAAATTTCCAAAGAAACAGCTTTGAAATTTTTTGGATTGAAGACCGGGTTGAAAACCGTTTTTATTATGGGGGGAAGTCTCGGTGCAAGAACTATCAATGAAACTGTTGAGGAGAATATAGATTTTTTTAAAAAAAATGATTTACAAATAATCTGGCAAACAGGAAAAGACTATGCAGGTAATGCTGCGAAAATCGAAGAAGAAAGAATGAATATCTGGACAAATGCTTTTATTGATAAAATGGAAAATGCATATGCAGCCGCAGATGTAGTAGTGGCAAGGTCTGGCGCAATGACAGTCGCAGAAATGTGTGCAACAGGAAAGCCTGCAATTTTTGTTCCTTATCCTTTTGCTGCAGAAGATCATCAAACCGTAAATGCAATGACCCTTGTGAATAAGAAAGCAGCATTGACGATCCCTGATGCGGAAGCAAAATCCCGGTTATTTCCTTGTTTACTACAATTGATAAATGATGAAGGATTAATGAAGCAGTTAGGAGATAATATTTCGAAGTTGAGCCACAATAACGCGGACGAAGTAATCGCTTCAGAAATTTTAAAAAAGATAAAATAGCATCAAGAACTGATAAAACCGAATGAAAGATTTTACGACCATATCAAGAATTTATTTTATTGGCATTGGCGGCATTGGCATGAGTGCGTTGGCCAGATATTTTTTGAGTGAGAACGTTGTCGTGAGCGGTTATGATAAAACGTCCACTTCTCTTACCAGACAGCTGGAAGCAGAAGGAATGCATATTCATTATGATGACAATCCGGAATTGATAGATAAAAATGCTGATTTGGTTGTATACACTCCCGCGATTCCAAAAGATCAGAAAGAATATAATTATTACAAGAATAACAATTATGAATTAGAGAAACGAAGTGATGTTCTTCAACAGATTACAAAAGACACTTTTAATATTTGTATCGCCGGTACGCATGGCAAAACAACAATCACCACGATGATCGCGCATATTTTACGTCAATCGGGTTTTGGTTGTAGTGCTTTCCTGGGTGGCATTTCAGTGAATTATAACACTAATTTCTGGAGTAGTGATAATGGCGTTTCTGTGGTAGAAGCCGATGAATATGACCGGAGTTTCCTGAAACTTTCTCCAAATGTTGCGGTGATAACAGCGATGGATGCTGACCATTTGGATATTTATGGAACTAAAGAAAATATGGTAGAGGCGTTTACAAAATTTGCAAACCAGTTGAAACCGAATGGTCTTTTATTAACGAAATATGGGTTGCCGGAAAAAGAATATACTGCGTTTACACATCTCCGTTATAGTCTGCAAAATGCTGACGCTGATGTACATGCTTCTGATATTACGATGAAGAGTGGAGGGTATGAATTTGATGTAACCATAAATGAAAAAGTTTTCGAAAATGTGAAGTTGAATATGGGAGGAATGCACAACGTGGAAAATGCTGTAGCCGCAATTATGGTTGCTGATTATTTGGAAGTTGATCCCGAAAAAATTAAAGAATCTATCGCAACTTTCAAGGGAGTCAAAAGAAGATTCGAATATATTATTGATGTCAATAAGGCTGAGAAGCAAAAAAATAATGTTGTTCTTATTGACGATTATGCACATCATCCACAGGAATTGAATGCTTTGGTCAGAGGAGCAAAAAGCTTATTTGAGAAAAGAGAATGTACGGTAATTTTTCAGCCGCATCTTTACTCAAGAACCAAAGATTTTGTGAAACAATTTGCTGGAAGTCTGGATATGGCTGACAGGATTTTGATTCTTCCGATTTATCCGGCCAGGGAATTACCAATTGAAGGAGTTACAAGTGAATTGATTTTGCAAGAAATGAAAAATAAGAATGCGACTGTTATCTCGAAAGAAGGTTTGTTGGAATATATCGGCGGCGATTATTTACAGTCCGTTCATGAGAATAGCTATGGAGACGTATTGATCGTTGCCGGTGCGGGAGATATAGATAGAATGGTGCAACCAATTAAAGAAATTTTAGAAGATACTTTTTAGAAATATATGCCAGCAAAAAATAAATACACATTCAAAAAAGTTCTTGCGGTCGCAGTATGGGGATTACTGTTGACAGGGACTGTTGTGCTATTAGTTGCGGCGATCAGTAAAAAAAACAGTGAAAAGATTTCAGGAATTGAAATTAATATTTCCGGAGTTCAGGATAATTATTTTGTAGATAAAAGTGATGTGCTTGATATTCTTAAGAAAGTAAATGGGAAGGAATTACAAAAAGCTACAGTTAGCTCCTGTGATCTTAGCGAAATGGAAAATCGATTACAGAAAAATGATTGGATCAGACGAGCGGAAATGTTTTTTGATAATAACAATGTTCTGCAAATAAAAATTACAGAGCGTGAGCCGATTGCAAGAATATTCACCATCTCCGGAGCTTCTTTTTATATCGATAGTTTTTTGACGCGGCTTCCTTTGAGTGAAAAATTTTCTGCGCGACTTCCTGTCTTTACAAATTTTCCAACAGAAGTGAGAATATTAAAAAAAGGAGATAGCATATTGTTGAATGATATCAAAGTTTTGAGTCAGTATATTGGATCCAATCCTTTTTGGATGGCACAAATCGAGCAGATAGATGTTACGCCAAATGGGGGTTTTGAACTGATACCGAAGTTGGGGAATCAAATCATTCGATTCGGTAACAGCAATAATTACAAAGAGAAGTTTAATAAGCTCCTCTGTTTTTATAAAAAGGTTCAAACAAGAGTTGGATGGAACAAATATTCTGTTATAGATATTCAGTTCAGGAACCAGGTAGTTGGTGTGAATAGAGACGCTGCAGAAATCAAATCTGATTCGTTACGGACGATTCAGGTGATGAAAAATATTATTGAGGAAGCGAAAAGAAATGCGAATGATTCAACAAAGATTCAGTTGCCACAGCCATCTGATAATAACAATGATAAATTGAACAATACGTTTGCCCCTAAATCGGTGCAGGCCCCGGCGGTCAATGAAAAAGTCAGTCTTGTAACCCCAGTCCATGATCATGAAAAACCATTTTCTAAGAAGCAAAGTTTCAAAGAGAATAAGTCAGTAATCAGACATCCATCATCCAATGGAAAACCAAATCCTACCCCTGCAAAAAAAGCAGCGGTAAAAAAAGAATTGATAAAGAAGGAAGCACGAACAACAAAACCGGAATCAATGGTTCCTAAGGCGGTGATGCCACCTAAAAGTGATTATTAAAATAAACATAGAAAAAAGAAAAAACCATATCGTACAACAACATTATTTCATATTTTATTTGCGTTGTATGCAACGTGAAAAAGATGAAATGGTAAAAAAAAAGTAATAAAGATGAACAACGAACAGCCCATTATCGTCGGCCTCGACATTGGTACTACCAAGATCGCAGCCATAGCCGGAAGAAAAAATGAATTCGGCAAACTCGAAATTCTTGGCTTTGGTCGCGCCAACAGCAACGGTGTACAACACGGCATGGTGTTAAACATTGACCAAACCATTAAAGCTATTCAAACTGCTTTGGAAAATTGCTATGCGAGCAATCCGAATTTGCCTATTACGGAAGTGTATGTAGGTATTGCTGGCCATCATATTAAGAGTTTGCAAACGCGTGGTGATATTGTAAGGCAGAATACTGAAGAAGAGATCATGCAATCGGAAATTGATCAATTAGTTAACGATCAATACAAAACTTACATTCCTGCCGGGGATCAGATCATTGATGTAATTCCACAGGAATTTACAGTTGATAATTTTCAAAATATCCCGGATCCAATCGGATATAGCGGCGTAAAAGTTGGTGCCAATTTTCATATTATTACAGGTGATAAAAACGCGATCAGAAATATTAACCGAAGCGTAGAAAAAGCAGGATTAAAAATCAAAGATCTCGTGCTTCAACCGCTTGCCTCTGCTGCCGCAGTAATGTGTGAACATGATATGGAAGCCGGTGTAGCCATTGTGGACATTGGAGGCGGTACCACTGATCTCGCTGTTTTCTATGAAGGTATTTTAAAACACACTGCGGTAATACCTTTTGGTGGTGAAAATATTACCAACGATATCAAAACCGGATTAGGAGTATTGAAAACGCAAGCTGAACAGATGAAAGTTCAGTTTGGAAGCGCACTTTCGGACGAAGCAAAATCGAACACCTTTATTACCATTCCGGGCTTGCGTGGAATGGCTGCAAAAGAAATTAGTGTGAAAAATCTTGCAGCAATTATTCAGGCACGTATGAGTGAGATTATGGATTTTGTTTCCTATCATTTGAAGCAGGTCGGTCTTGATGGCAGGATGCTCAATGGTGGAGTCGTTCTTACCGGCGGTGGTTCACAACTCAAACATTTGATTCAGCTGACAGAATATGTCACCGGATTAAATGCGCGCATTGGTTATCCGAACGAACATCTTGCATCCGGACATATTGAAGAATTGGCAAAACCAATGTATTCAACTTGTCTTGGATTAATCCTGAAAGGATACAATGATTATGAGAACAAGCGCAAACAATTCGAACAGCAATTTGCAAAAGTGCATGTACCTGAAGGATTGCAACAAGCAGCCGTAGATGAGAATGATCCCGAACCTGAAAGAAAAAATGTGGTGAGACCACGAAAAAATTTGAAAAGCTTTTTGGACTCCTGTAAAAATGGACTAATTGATATGTTCAAAGATGAAGAGGATGCAAAATTGTAAGAATAAATTTCCGGGCAGCATAAATGATACCCTGCTGCCGATTGAAAAAAACAACCCTATCAAAAAGTTCGATAATTCACTGGAAAATTCCGGATTGATTACTAACCAAAAAAACAAAAAACCCTTCGGGGAAAATGGAGGAACCCTATTATGATTCAATTTGATTTGCCAAAAGAACAATCCTCTATCCTAAAAGTGATAGGGATAGGCGGTGGTGGCAGCAATGCAGTGAACCACATGTTCAGCCAAAATATTGATGGAGTGGATTTTATTATTTGCAACACAGATGCACAAGCAATAACTACAAGCAAAGTGCCTAACAAAGTTCAATTAGGTCCGCATCTGACCCAAGGCCTTGGAGCAGGCGCCAATCCGGAAATTGGCCGCGAGGCGACTGAAGAAAGCCTGGAAGAGATAAAAAAGATCCTTGAAGTAAATACAAAGATGGCGTTTATAACCGCTGGAATGGGTGGTGGTACCGGAACCGGAGGAGCGCCAATCATTGCGAAAATTTGTAAAGATCTTGGCATTTTGACCGTTGGTATAGTGACAACACCTTTCGCTTATGAAGGGAAAAAGAGAATTTCTCAGGCTGAAGAAGGAATTAATAAGTTGAAAGATCATGTGGATACGCTATTGGTAATTAGTAATGATAAATTACGCCATCAATTTGGAAACTTGACTATGAAGGCGGCCTTCGCTAAAGCAGATAACGTTTTGGCAACCGCAGCAAAATGTATTACTGATGTGATCAATAGTACAGGCCAGATAAATGTGGATTTTGCTGATGTATGTACTGTGATGAAGAATGGTGGTGTAGCTATTCTTGGAAGTGCGGAATGTGAGGGTGAAAATCGTGCTCAGAATGCAATTGAGCAGGCATTGAATTCGCCGTTATTGAATGATAATGATATCCGGGGAGCAAAATGGATTCTTATTAATATTAATTCTGCGGAAGGTGAAACTGAGTTTACGATGGATGAAGTGGAAACTATTCAGAATCATTTGTTGAGCCAGGCTGGTGAAGATTCTGATGTGATACTTGGTTTAGGTTATGATAATTCTTTGGATAAAAAAATCGGGATAACACTGATTGCAACTGGATTTCAGCACAAGCATCCTTTTGACAAAAAAGAAGAACCTGTTGCAGAAATACCGAAAAAGGATGAAAAAGTTGTAGTCGTTTTGCGCGAAGAAAAAAAGAAACCGAGCCAGCCGCTTTTCCTTTTTGATGATAAAAATGAATCGATTATCGAAAAGTATGAATCCATTGATGAAAAGATTATCCTTAATGAAAAAGATTCTAGAGAAGAAAATGAATTCAAAATCTTAAAAGATGAGGATGTATCTGAAGCGTTGAATATTAAAGATGAGGATCAGGAAAAGATGGCTCCTAAAATAGTAGAAATACCACAAAGTGATATAGTAAGAATACTACCAGTTAATGATAAAATTACTGTTGATAAATCCTCAGAAAATATTGTTCGTTTCGAGCTATCTTCGGAATATGATTCAAAAAATGGGAAGGATACTTCCCACGATGAGGTGAAGGATTTGGATCAAAACAAGAAAACCGAAACTACGCATAAAGAAGCTAGCACCGCCACAACGTCGGGCGGTTATTTGGCAAAGCCAAAGCAAATATATGCTGAGGAAAAGCCGAAATCAAAATCCGAAACTATTGATAAACTCGCGCCATTGCCAATTTCCAAACAGGGAGACGAACCTGTGGAAGAAATGCGATTGGTCGTGAAAGATTCCAATAATGCGGCGGAGGAAAATCAGGAAAAGAAAGTACACCAAACGATGCCCATCATGATGTCAACTGTTGAGGAACCGCCGATGGTGGACGAAGCAGAAGAACTAAAGCGCCGGGCTATGGATCGTATTGCGAAGTTGAGGAATCTTTCCTTTAACGTAAACGCTGCGGATCCTAACAATGAGTTTGAGTCTGTTCCGGCATACCTCCGCCGCAACATGGAACTACATAATTCCATAGCGGATGTTGAAAGTTTTTATAGCAATTATACCGTTAAATCTGATGAAAATAACAAAGCAGAGATAAGCACTATCAATACTTTTTTAGATGGGAAAAAACCTGATTAGCATAAGATATCAGCCAAAAGAGAAAAACTAATTTTCAATTTTGAACTTTTTTGTTGTGTGTACTATTATACGGTTTATTCTTCCCCGGAGACTGAAAAGTTTACCGGGGTTTTTTATTTAGAACCATTTTCATAAATAAAACGCAACAATCAAAATAAGAAGATACTCTTATTATATTTGCACCCTTATGCCAAATGAATTAAATAATTTTAGTGAAATAATCGCTCATTGCAAAGAGTATGGCTATATTTTTCCTTCCAGTGAAATTTATGATGGATTAAGCGCCGTTTATGATTACGGACAGAATGGTTCACAATTGAAAAAGAATATTCGTGATTACTGGTGGAAAAGTATGACCCAGTTGCATGAAAATATTGTGGGGATTGATGCAGCGATTTTTATGCATCCACTGACGTGGAAGGCTAGTGGTCATATTGATAATTTTAGTGACCCGATGATTGATAATAAGGACAGTCAAAAGCGATATCGTGTAGATCATTTAATTGAATCACATGCGGAAAAATTGGCCCAGGAAGGAAAGAAGGAAGAGGGAGATGCCCTTTTGAAATTGATGGACGGATTTTTGGCAAAAGATGATTTTCCGGGGTTAAAAAAATTGATTGACGAAAAAAATATTAAATGTGCTGTAAGCCAAACTTGCAACTGGACGGAGATTCGTCAGTTTAATTTGATGTTCAACACCAAACTGGGAAGCGTAGCAGGCGAAGCGGATACAATTTATTTACGACCTGAAACCGCACAAGGAATTTTTGTGAATTTCCTGAATGTCCAAAAATCCGGAAGGATGAAAATCCCATTTGGCATTGCGCAGACCGGAAAAGCTTTTCGAAATGAAATTGTTGCCCGCCAGTTTATTTTTCGTATGCGCGAGTTTGAGCAAATGGAGATGCAATTTTTTGTACGCCCCGGGACCGAAATGACCTGGTACAAATACTGGAAGGCTGAGAGATTGAAATGGCATGAAAGCCTTGGTATTCCGGAGGAGAAACTTCGTTTTCATGATCATGTAAAGCTTGCGCATTATGCCAATGCTGCTGTAGATATTGAATTTGAATTTCCATTTGGTTTCAAAGAATTGGAAGGCATTCACTCCCGAACGGATTTTGATTTAAAGCAGCACCAGGAACTAAGTAAGAAAAAATTACAGTATTTTGATAATGATCTGAAGGAAGATGGCAAACCTTACGGAAATTATACTCCATTTGTGGTGGAAACTTCTGTTGGGTTAGATCGATTATTTCTAACAATTATATCCATGTCTTACAAAGAAGAGAAATGGGTTAAGGAAGATGGAAGCAACGATAGTCGTGTTGTTCTAAAAATTCCTGCAAAAATTGCTCCATACAAGCTTGCCGTTTTGCCTTTGGTGAAAAAAGATGGGTTACCCGAAATTGCTAAACAATTGTCTGCAGACTGCAAAGAAAGCTTTCATACTTTTTATGAAGAGAAAGATAGTATTGGCAAGCGTTATAGAAGAATGGACGCGATTGGAACCCCGTTTTGTGTAACGATTGATCATCAGACGAAGGAAGACAATACGGTTACGATTCGGGACAGAGATACGATGTTACAGGAAAGAATTCCTCTGGCTGATGTCAAAAAAATAATCAATCAAAAACTTTGAAACTAATAGCACCTTTCTTCATTTCACATTGGATTCGTTTTTCTTTTTTTTGAGAAATGCGAAAAGATTTGACAGGAAAATACCGATAGCAATTCCGCAAACTAAAAGCGTGACCACATGAATGGTTCTGATGCACGCACATTCAGCCAATCTTTCAAAATTGAAGAAAGAAATAATGATAATAAAAGATGTTATAACCATTGCCCTTCCATGATCTTTTCTCATATGGTGTTTTTATTTTTATTTGAAAAGTACAATCAGTAAACAAACAAATATCGGATTTTCTTATTTTGGATTTCGAAAGATACAATTATCCATACAGTTCGAAATGAATGGATGATTTGTCGTATCCTAACTCAATGATTCTTTTTCGTGCATCGTCGATCATAAATTTCCAACCACATAAATAAAATGCGGCGGCCTCAAAGTTTTCAGGATTTTCAAGGCCCTCTTTTTTTCTGCTACAAATTTCTTGGTATAATAAATGAACGTAACCCATGCGTCCGGTCCACTTTTCACGGCTGAGTGTAGGCAGAAAGTAAAAGTGTTCCAATTTTTCCGCCAATACTCTCATTTCGTCAAAATACAATAAATCATTCTGAGTCCGGCAGCCGAAGATCAGGTAAAGATTTTTGTGTGCAATGTTTTGTAACAATATATAATTCAACATGCTTCTAAATGGAGCAATCCCGGTGCCTGTACAAATAAAAAAAAGGTCTTTTTCTATTGTTTCCGGTAATGTGAAAACTCCCTGTGGCCCCCTAAACGTAAGCTCAGAGCCAACTTTAACGTCATCGAATAAATAAGTTGATCCAGCCCCGCCTTCCAATAAAACAATTAATAATTCAAAAATGTTTGTTCCATCCGGCCAGCTTGCGATTGAATAACTTCGCCATCTTTTATTTTTTAGTTCATGGATTGGAAGGTCAAGTGTTACAAATTGTCCTGCCTTGAAATTAAAATGCTCCAACTCATTCACCTGGATAAAATAACGCTTCGTATTGTAGGTTTCATCTATGATACGAATCACAATGCCAGTGCGCCAGGGTTCTAATGCCATGCAGGTATTTTTAGGAAAAATACAAATGATATTTCGAACGAAAAAGTAAAAATGAAAAAGGATGTTATAAATACATATTCATTTTATTGAAAGCAAGGATTTAAAATCAAAGCCATTAACTTTGCAAATCTTAGAAAAAGGTAGTTGAATGAATCTTGATGTGTTGATGAATAATTATTCAAATGATCCCCGCATTTTTAAAATTGCGGATAAGATCTTATTTTCTGAACCCCAGTATATTCATCTTTCAGGCTTACATGGCAGTGCCTCTCAATTAATCTTTTCTGCTGTATTCAACCAATCTGCTACCAAACAGTTGAACCACTTGGTGATTTTGCGAGATGCTGAAGAAGCTGCTTATTTTCAAAACGCAGTCGAAAATATTACCGGTGCTTTAGACATTTTTTATTTCCCTTCATCTTTCAAAACAAAAAAAGATTTTCATCACCTGAATAGTAGCCATGTGATGTTGAGAACAGAAGCATTAACCAGGTTAAGCGTTGGGGGAAACCGGAAAGTTGTTATTACTTATCCGGAAGCACTTTTTGAAAAAGTTGTTCTATCACAAACACTTTCTCAAAACATTATTTCTTTCAGGCAGGGTGAAAATATCAAAGTTGAAGAATTGCTAAAACGCTTTGTGGGGCATGGTTTCAGTCGGTGTGATTTTGTTTACGAGCCTGGCCAGTTTGCTGTTCGTGGTGGCATTCTTGATATATATTCATATGGGAATGAAAAGCCTTACCGGGTTGAATTATTTGATAATGAAATTGATAGCATTCGCTTATTCGATCCTGAAACACAATTAAGTGAACGTAAACTTTTGCAGGTAAATATCATCCCAAATGTAGAAACACAGTTTACGGGCATGGAAAAGGTGTCACTTTTCGATTTTTTACCCGAAAACACAGTTGTCTGGAGTGAAGATTGGGAATTTATAAAACAAATTATTGAGCGGGAAAGTGAAGATCTGGAAACGGCGCTTATTCAGCAATCATCGCCTTTATCCACTAAAAATGTGATGAGTGATTCTGATGGAGAATTGAATGAAATTCGTGAAGTATCTAAAGAAGATTTTGTGCCTGCGTCGCTTTTAGAAGAACAGATGCAACAGCGCCATATTATTGAGTTTGGGACTAAAAAATATTTTTTACAGGGAAATGAAATCAATTTCTCGATTCAGCAGCAGCCTGCATTCAACCGGCAATTTAAATTATTGATCGAGAATTTAAAATCGTTTGAGACAAAAAAATATAGCCTGTTTATTTTCAGCGAAAATCCGAAGCAGTTAGAAAGATTGCATTCAATTTTTAATGACCAAAACACGGAGATAAAGTTTGTTCCAATTTCGGTTTCTATTCATGAAGGTTTTATTGATCACGATTTACAAATCGTTTGTTATACAGATCATGAGATCTTTCAACGGTACCATAAATATCGTGTAAAACAGGCCTTCAATAAAAATAAGGCGTTGACTTTGAAAATGCTTCGTGAATTGCAACCGGGTGATTATGTTACACATATTGATCACGGAGTGGGCGTCTTTAGCGGATTACAGAAGTTGGAAACCAACGGCGTGGTGCAGGAAGCGGTGAGAATCATTTATAAAGACCGGGATCTTTTGTATGTGAATATTTCTTCTCTACATAAAATAAGTAAATACAGTGGCAAGGAAGGAACAATTCCTAAGATGAATAAATTGGGCAGCGATGTTTGGAATAAACTAAAAGATAAAACGAAGAAACAGGTAAAGGATATTGCTACTGATCTGATCAGGTTATATGCGGAAAGAAAAAGCCATAAAGGGTTTGCACATTCTCCAGATAATTATATTCAAACCGAACTGGAATCTTCTTTCCTGTATGAAGATACGCCCGACCAAAGCAAAGCGGTTATGGATGTAAAACATGATATGGAAAAGGAATCGCCGATGGATAGATTGATTTGCGGTGACGTAGGATTTGGTAAGACTGAAGTGGCGATCAGAGCAGCTTTTAAAAGCAATCTTGATGGGAAACAAGCTGCTGTGTTGGTTCCTACAACAATTTTGGCTTATCAACATTATAAAACTTTTCGCGAGCGTTTGAGCGATTTTCCGGTAACAGTTGATTATTTGAATCGCTTCAAATCAGCGAAGCAAAAGAAAGAAACTTTACTACGATTGCAGGAAGGAAAGATTGATATTATCATAGGCACACATGCTTTATTGAGTAAAAATGTGAAGTTTAAAGATTTGGGTTTGATGGTCATTGATGAAGAGCAGAAATTTGGTGTGGCTGCGAAAGAAAAATTAAAGCAGATTCGTACGACAGTTGATTCTTTAACTTTAACGGCTACGCCTATTCCCAGAACATTACAGTTTAGTTTGATGGGCGCACGGGATCTCAGTATTATTAATACGCCGCCACCAAACCGACAACCGATTCAAACGGAAGTACATGTGTTTAACGAGGATTTCATCAGAGATGCAATTTATTATGAAGTGGAAAGAGGTGGGCAGGTTTTCTTCATACAAAACCGGGTAAAAGGTTTGATGGAAATGAAAACATTGATTCAGGGATTATGTCCCGATCTTAATGTTGCCTATGCGCATGGACAATTGGAGGGCGGAAAACTGGAAGAAACGGTTATGAATTTCATAGACCACAAATATGATGTGCTGATCTGCACAAATATTATAGAAAGCGGTGTTGATATTCCAAATGTAAATACAATAATTATTAATAACGCGCATCATTTTGGATTGAGCGATTTGCACCAACTTCGGGGAAGAGTGGGAAGAAGTAACAAGAAAGCTTTTTGTTATTTATTGGCTCCACCGATGAGTACATTAACTACTGATAGTCGCAAGCGCCTGACAACTCTGGAACAATATAGTGACCTTGGAAGTGGCTTCCAGATTGCAATGCGTGATTTGGATATTCGTGGAGCAGGGAATATGTTGGGTGGTGAACAAAGTGGATTTATTGCCGAAATTGGTTTTGAGATGTATCAAAAAATCCTCGATGAAGCTATTCGGGAACTGAAGCGGACGGAGTTCAAAGAAGTGTTTAGAGATGAAATTCAAAAGCAGGATGATTACGTCTCTGATTGCACAATTGATACAGATCTGGAAATTTTAATTCCGGATGACTATGTAGAAAACATTACAGAAAGATTGAGCCTTTATTCCAGACTTGACAATTGCGAAAACGACACAGAACTTGAAGTATTGCACAAGGAAATGATTGATCGGTTTGGTCAGATTCCTTCTACAGTTGAAGATTTATTTACAACGGTCCGTTGTCGTAAGATTGCTGTAGAACTGGGATTTGAAAGAATAATTTTGAAGAATGAAATTCTTAAATGTTTTTTTGTTGGTAATCCTGAGTCCCCTTATTTTAGTAGCAAAACATTTGAAAAGATTCTTGATTTTATACAAACAAAAACAAATAAGGCAAAATTAAAACAAGTTGGAAGGAACGGAATTTTAATGGTCCGTGACGTTCAAACGATGAAAGCCTTGCACCGGTTTTTGAAGCAAATGGAAGCAAACCTGGTAGAAGAACAAGCGGTGTAATTTTCGTTCGATCATCCAACCTTTTCAGTTAAGCTACATCCTCCTTCAACCGGTTTGTTATCCTTTCATTGAGTATCTCAAAATCAGTATATCCCTCAGCGATTTTATGAAATTTAGTCTCGCTCAATTGAATAAATACGGCTGGAAACCCTGATACATTCAATTGTTTACATAAATCGAATTCTTCATAAGCTTGTTTCTTGTATTTCTCATCATCCAGATTTTCAAAAAAGTCTTCAACCGGAATGTTGTATTTATCCAACAATAGATGATACGATTGGTCGTCAGTAAGATCGCGACCTTCAAAATGAAGTGCGTACTGTAAATCAGCAGCAAAACTTATTTGTTTATCAGGATAATATTCTTTGAAAACGCATAGTGCAATCGCTGGCTTTTCGGAATTGGGAAACCAATCACTGACGTTCGGGTGTTTGATATGCCATAGATAATCTTCGCCGAATTTTATACCCGTGACTTCTTCAATGTTTTTATAAATACTTTCGGTATAATTTGCAATGGCAGCAATTGTTACTGGTTCTTTTGGTAATATCAATCCTCCTGAAAGTACTTCAAAATTTAGCTTGCCTTTATATTCGGAATTTATTTTTTTGATTACTTCACTAAATCCGTAACACCAGTCACAGTAGGCATCGTAGCAATAAATTAAAGTTTCCATTTTTTTTTGTTACTATAAAGGTAACTGGTAAATTATTCTTGATCATAAAATCGCTCATCTTATTTCATAATCTGCCATGTACGGAATATTCATATGATTGTTTATTTATGAAAATAGAAAATCCAACTATTTATTG
>JBDTKF010000009.1:0-21189 GCA_039935455.1 Ginsengibacter sp. | reverse complement strand
GCAATCATTGCAGGCGCAGGAATTATCAGGTGGCGCAGGAATGAATGTTTTTAATGGTGATTGGATTTGCATCTGATGTATGATCCCTGATTCAGTAGCAACAATGAATTCAGTCGCTGGATTTTCTCTGGAGTATTTTAATAATCCGCTCGTACTTCCAATAAAATCAGCGGCTTTTAGAACAGGTTCTTCACATTCAGGATGCGCAATTACTTTTGCATTTGGATGACGGATCTTTAATTTGGTGATTTTTTGAAGGCTAAAAAGTTCATGAACCACGCAAGATCCATTCCAGAGAACCATGTCTCTTCCAGTCTTCTTGATTAAATAAGCACCAAGATTTTTATCGGGGGCAAAAATAATTTTTTGATCTTTAGGTAAACTGTTTATAATTGCTTCTGCATTGGACGAAGTGCAAATTATATCACTCAATGCTTTCATCCCTGCCGAGCAATTTATATACGTTATTACGATGTGATTGGGATGTTGATCTTTAAATTTTTTGAAAAGATCAGCAGGTGCTGAATCAGCGAGGGAACAGCCCGCTTTCAAATCCGGTAATAAAACTTTTTTATTCGGGTTTAAAATTTTAGCGGTCTCCGCCATGAAATGCACACCGGCAAAAACGATTATGTCTGCATCTGTGGACTGGGCTTTTTGTGCAAGAGCGAGGCTGTCCCCGATAAAATCTGCAACGTCCTGTATATCTGGTTCCTGGTAGTAATGAGCAAGTATGATGGCATTTTTTTCTTTTTTTAAACGTTCTATTTCTGTGAAGAGGTCTAAGTTAACATCAATTTCCAAATCAAGAAATCCTTTTTTTTCTAAATTCATTTTTGCGCTTTCGATGTTAATATCTGCCATAGTATTTAATATTAATTCATTATTTATTTAAAAGCCTATTACTATTAGGGATGTGAATTTGTGGATAGTTCGTTTTTTTGTTCTGATGCAAATTTAAAACTTACTTTTTATTCACATCTTTGCACACTCTTTTCACAATGCTTCTTTAACGTTATTCCTGAATAATTTGATCTTTTTAACATTGGTTAACAAAATGAAAGGTTAATAAATTAATGCATCATTTATTTTCTAAAATTGTGAATTAACCTTGAAGAAAATGTTTTCACTTCTACAAAAAAAGATAAAACCATAAATACTATACGAGTTATTAGAACTTATTAAGAATTAAAAAATTGAAATCACGTGTTTACTAACAGAAAAAATATTTTTTACACCACCTTTTGTTGAAAACTTTTATCCACTTTTTTCATTCAAAAATTTTCATAGAAACGAATTTCGGCAGAAACGCTGCCAGCGCTCATCCTAATACGTTATCCACAATTTGTTCCTATTTTATTTTGCACTATTTTTGTCGCCTTATTCTAAAACTAAGAGAAAATACAACATGTCAATAATTCAGACTATCCGTGAAAAAGGGGCTGTAATCGTAATCGCGTTAATTGCTATAAGCCTTATCGGTTTTATTTTAATGGATTCTATGAGCAGCGGACAAACTTCCTTGTTCGGAGACAATAACACTTCAACTCTCGGCGTAGTAAATGGAGAGAAAATCCAGTTGGATAATTTCAATACTAAAGTGAAAGAAATTGAACAACAATATCCAAATGGTGGTTCTTCTCAGAATAACCAGATCATGGAATCTGTATGGAATCAAATGGTTGCTGAAAAAATTGTGGATGGGCAGTTCCGGGAATTAGGCATCACTTTTACACCGGAAGAAATGAGTTCCATTATGTTTAGTAACGACGCTCCGCCACAATTGAAACAGGCTTTCACCAGTAAAGAAACCGGAGAGTATGATATTGAGCAGGCAAAACAATGGTGGATACAAACAAAGAAGAATAAAAATGAGGAGCAAAGAAATGCTGTGATTTCACAGGTAATTGATCCGATGCGTTTAAATAGTTTGTATACCAAATATACTTCGATGATTGCCGCAAGTATGTATCAACCTAAATGGCTTTCAAAACAATTGAATGAGGAGAAAAATCAATTCGCTGTTATTTCTTATGTAGCTGTCCCTTATTCAGTAATCAACGACAACGCTGTAAAAGTTTCTGACCAGGAAATTGAGGAGTACATTAAAAAAAACAAACAGAAATATAAACAAGAACCCGGAAGAATGGTCTCATATGTATCATTTAGCGCTTCAGCAAATCCTGAAGACAGTGCCCGGATATTAGAATCTTTGAAAGATTTAAAATCCCGGTTTGCAGCTGATTCAAATGCAAAATTTTTCCTGGGAAGAAATTCATCTGCAATTCCTTATTTTGATGGATATGTTCCTAAATTAAAAATATCATCTCCATTTAAAGACTCAATTATATCATTGCCTGATGGTGGGGTTATAGGACCTTACGAAGAGGGAAAGAATTTTGTGCTAGCAAAGAAAATTTCTACAAAAATATTACCCGACAGTATTGAATGTCGTCATATTTTATTAGGAACAATTGATCCACAAACCCAACAACCTTTGATGGATGATAGTTCGGCTCATCGGATTGCGGATAGTATTGCCGTGGCTATACAAGCCGGCGCTAATTTTGACCAATTAGAACAAAAATATTCGACTGACCAGGCTGCCAGACAACAGAAAGGGGTCATGACTTTTGATTTGACAACTATTCAGAGCGATAATTTTTCTAAAGAATTTGGCGACTTTTTAATGAATGATAAAGGGGAAACCAAAAAAGTAGTAAAGACACAATTTGGGTGGCATTACATAGAAATTCTTGATAAAAAGAATTTACAGCCGGCTTACAAAATCGCTTATATGGCCAAAGAGATCGTGCCAAGCGATCAAACCATCAACTCGGCAAATACAGCTGCTATTAAATTATCAGGTAGCGCTACTGATGTAAAATCTTTCAACGATTATGTGGCTAAAAATGGTTTGAAAAAAATTGACGTTCCAACTGAGCTCAAAGAAAACGACTATCAGTTGGGTAATTTAGAGGATGCACGAACGATTGTTAAATGGGCTTTTGATGCTAAAGAAGGCCAGGTTTCGGATCCGTTTGCGGTAAAAGATGATTATATAGTTGCAGTGGTGGATAAAAAATTAAAAGCGGGCGTTCCTGATGTAAGTACTGCCAGGCCCATGGTTGAAGGAATTATTATGAATCTGAAAAAAGCCCGTGAGATTACGAAGAAGCTTAATAATCCGGCAACGTTGGAAGCTGCGGCTGCGCCCTACCATTTACAGGTTTTGAGCAGTGGCGCTGATTCTACACTTACTTTTGACGCACAAATTATTAATGGAATTGGCAATGAACCAAGAGTTGCAGGAGCGGCGTTTAATAAAGAATATCAATCCAAAATTTCGCCTGCTTTTTCAGGGAATTCAGGAGTGTTTGTAATAAAGGTCAATAGCATTTCTACAAAACCCCCGGTCTCACCAGAGATTCAAAAATTGCAACAGAATGAAGAGTTGAATAAAAATATTCAGGATGCTTTAAGCCAATCTTTCAATTCACTCAAAAAGATTGCAGATATTAAAGATAGCAGAAGCCGGTTCTTCTAATGAAAAAATAATTTCCATAAAAAGCCATCAATGCGATGGCTTTTTTAGTTTGTGTGAACCAACAAAAAAACACGAAAAATGATTTAGTAACTTTACAAAAATTTAAAGGATGGAAGATTTAATCATTAATAAAGTAAAGGAAAGTGGATTGGTAACACTTGATCTGGAAAAATTTTATCCGAAAGAAGAAATCGTTCTTTTTGACTTGAAGAATTATTTGTTTATGGAACTTATTCTAAAAGAGAAAGACTATCGTGAGGCATTGAAAAATATGGATTGGAGTATTTACCAAAACAAGAATGTGGCAATTACCTGTTCCACAGATGCGATCATTCCACTGTGGGCTTATGTTCTTGCTGTGAGTTATCTTCAGCCATTTGTAAAAGATATTATTTTCGGCAAGGAAGAAGAAGTGTTCAATATGCTGTTTTTAAAAAATGTGGAGCAATTAAATGCGAAAGAATTTGAGGGAAAAAGAATTGTGATTAAAGGTTGTGGCGATAAAAAGATCCCTGAGTCTGCTTATGTGGCAGTAACGAAAATATTGCGGCCTGTCGCTAAAAGTATCATGTATGGCGAGGCTTGCAGTACGGTTCCTATTTTTAAAAGAAAATAAACTCTGTTACTGAGAAAATAAATTCTGGTTATTTGTTTGTTTACTGGGACTATTCGTTTTTTTCAACCCAAACAGATACAGATCCGGCAGGTGCTAAGAAATTGCCCCAACCGTCATCGTTTATTTGTACCTCAGTTGTCATTTTGCCTAAAAAGTCAATAAAGGTTTTCCCTGCGTATCTTCTCCCGATTTCCATATTTTTAAAACCTTCGCTGCTATTGGATAGCAATACAGCACATCCACTGTGAACATTATCACCTTCCCTGGTCCAGCCAACACAATTCGGATGGTCAAAGTAATCGCGTTGCGCTCCAAAACCATGGTTGACGCGTGCTCTTAAGAGGGGTTCTAATTCTTCTACTTTCTCCAGCCAAATCTCATGTTCATTACCATCAGCTCCTCTGTCCTTGTAATGCGCGCCATATAAATCAGGATAAAATACACAAGGATATCCTTCAGAACGAAGCAGGATGATTGCATAAGCGATTGCTTTGAACCAGGCTTCTACCGGAGCTTCCAGCGCTTGCAAGGGTTGTGTGTCATGATTATCAACGACTGTTACCGCTTTCTCAGGCATAACTTTTACCAGGGTTTCATTTAATATATTGCGCATGTCATAGTTATTTTGCTGCTGAGATGCGTTATGAAAATTTTGGTGCAGTGATGCATCAAACAAGCTCATTTGCCCGTCAGTAGCTTCAATATATTTTATTAATGATTCAAGATAGCCTGGTGCCCAATATTCGCCGACAGCAAAAATCTCTTTACCAATACTTTTTCGTAATTCTTTTAACCATTCGGAATAAAAGGAAGGTGTGATATGCTTTACAGCATCCAGCCGGACTCCATCAAAATTTTTTTGATACCAATACCATTTTGCCCAATTTATCAATTCTTCCCGAACGGACTCATTTCTAAAATCAATATCATCGAACATCAGAAAATCATAATTTCCTTTTTCATCACTGATCATGTCTTGCCAGGAATCGCCGTAGCCATTTAGAATTCTGAAAATACCTCTTTCATTATTTTGATAAGCAGTATCTACGCCTGAAAAGCACCTCTGATTCCATTCGAATGCAGAGTATTTTTTTGCTCGACCGGGGAAAGTGAACTTCGTATAAGCCTCAATCTCAAAAGGACTTGATATAACTTTTGTTCTGTTGTCCGGGTCTACTTTGACTACTTTTATTTTTTCCAATTCGTCCCCACCGGCTTTGTGATTCAGAACAATATCAACAATCGCATGCATTCCGCATTCATGCACAGTATCTATTGCATCCATATATTCCTGGCGGGTGCCATACTTGGTGCGCACAGATCCTTTTTGATCAAATTCGCCGAGATCATAAAGATCGTACACATCGTATCCTTCGCTGTAGCTACCTCCTGAACCTTTGTATGCAGGAGGAAACCAGATGGATGTAAACCCAAGCTCTTTCAATCTTGGTGCATCCTCTTTAATTTTTTTCCATAAATTTCCATCATTGGGCATGTACCAATGAAAATATTGAACCATTGTTCCTGGACTCATAATTAATTTTTACTTCAAATGTTGTACCGAAGAATAAGAGAGGCGGAGGTGTTGAATAAAAGTTTTAGGAAAAAACTTTTATGGATGTCACTATTCAAAAACCGGCTGAAAATCTTCTTGAAAAAATTCTTCGGGGAAGGAATCATTTATTAATAAAGTAGCTACGATTTTTCCCAATGCATCTGAACTCATTGCTGCATATCCGTTTCCGCCCACTGCAACGAAGAGATTCTTATCAACTTCGCCAATATATGGTTTACCATGAGTGGTATAAGAAACGATGCATTTTTTCACAAAATAGTTTTCAGCTAAAAGAGTAGGAATCAGTTGCTTCAAAGCATCTTTCATGACCTTCAAGTTGTTTTCATTCCCGCCATTTTTGAACCATTCCTGTATTTCAGTTAAATTCTTAAAAAAGAGATCATCCGGAAAATTGGCGCCCATTTTCAAATAAAAATTACGATCCGGATATTGAAGCGGCCGAATCAGATATATATCATTGATTTGAGGCTCATTTAATTTATATAAAAGTGCTGGAAGATTTGACAACCGCGAAGCTTCATTTGCATTGGTTTTTGCCCAAATTGTTGTTTCGCTTTTAAGAATCAAGGCCATTTTTCGTTTCATGAGATTGAAAAAGTTTACGAATGCACCCGGCGTAAGCAAAACTTGTTTTGAATAAAAAACTTTTCCCGAGAGAGTGGTAATTTTTATCTCATTATTTTCATTGGAAACTTCAAGGGCAGTATCATTCAAAAGCTTTCCACCATTGATTTCAAATAACGTCAATTGCGCGTGGATCAGCAGTCTCGGATTAATATGACCTGAGGGAGCTTCTTCAAAAATCCCCCTTGCAGATTCCGGAAAATGATAATCAGGCGCAAAAGTATTTACAGATTTGCCGGAATCAAAAGATTGAAAATTGATGCTAAATTCTTTTGACAGTTGCGGAATATTTTCCAAGTAAGAATCTATCCCGTAAGGGTTTACGTAAAGACATCCTTCGGTTGAATGAAACACGACGTTGCTTTCTTTTTCAATGGAAGAATATTGATTTGCAGAATGTTGATTTAGTAAGGTAAAAACGGAATCACTTCCAAAAATTCGCTGGATCCTTGCACGATCATAATGGCTTGCGTAAATAATTTGTTGTCTCAAAACTGTTTCTTCGCAGGGACCGATCAGCAATACGTTCTCTTTCAAATTACTCATATATTTCGCGGCTGCAGAACCGATCAGGCCTCTTCCGATGATGACACAATCGTAAATCATTTTGTAAATTTTGATTTTGAAACTACATTGCTGGGCGCTTGTGATCCTTCGAATACAAGGCTTTCGTCCTTTGATAAAAAATGTTGTCAGAAATGAATTATTTCTATGCCATTTTTTTAAAATTTAAAAAATCATTCGATGTAATTTGCAAAAATTGAAAAGTTTTTGGAATCAAATTGCAGATCTTTTGGTCGTTAGAAACTTAACTTATCAGCAACTGGTGTTAAAAACTTGCTACTGCAAAAGTATTTCCCTGTTTCAAATCGCCGGTTTCGTACCCTTTTTTAAACCAATACATTCTTTGTTCAGATGTGCCATGTGTAAAAGAGTCGGGCGTAACGGTTCCCTGGTATTGTTCTTGCAAACGATCATCACCGATTGCATTTGCTGCGCCCAATGCTTCGCTGATGTCTTTTTCATCAATAACATTCTTCATTTTCTGATTGTAATGCGCCCAGATGCCCGCATAAAAGTCGGCCTGTAATTCCAGCCGAACCGAATATTTATTGTACTCTGTCTCACTAACCTGTTGTCGTATTTGACTCATTTTTTTTGTGACACCTAAAAGATCTTGCACATGGTGCCCTACTTCATGGGCAACCACATAGGCCATTGCAAAATCGCCCTTGGCGCCAAACTGGTCTCTCAACTGCTGAGCAAAAGATAGATCAATGTATAAATTCTGATCCAAAGGGCAATAAAATGGGCCTGTTGCAGAACTTGCATTCCCACAGGCAGAAGTGGTAGTTCCGTTAAAAAGGACCAAAGTAGGATCGGTGTAAGTTCGGTTCATGTCATTGAATAATTTGGTCCAAACATCTTCCGTATCAGCAAGAACCACTTTTACAAAAGACGATTCGGTTTCCTCCGCGGCTTTTTGTTCGGCCGTCATTTCCTGTTGCTGAGGTGGAACTAATTGTTGCAGATCATTCAAATCGCCGCCTCCCAGAAAAAATTTTGCCAGAATAAATATTACGCCGATAACTCCGCCGCCGAAAGCTAAGCCGCCGCCAGATATGCCGCGCCGGTCGTCAACGTTAGTGCTTTGTCTTCTTCCCTGCCATTGCATAGTTTTGAGTTTAAAAGGTTTTAAATTAGAAACATAGCGGTTGGTTTAGGATTTATTTTTTCGCATCTTTTTGAAACTTTCGATTGCATTTTTGGTGAAATCACTTAGAACCAAACGCCCGCTTATCCGTGCCCTTTCTTTCAAAAGTGAATCCCAATCGTCGGTACCACTCCAAAATATTTTTTTCATTTCCAGCATCGCCTGTGGATTGAAATGTGCCAGTGCATTGGCAAGTCTGTAAACAGATTCGTCGAGATCTTCTACCGACTGGTGCACTTCGGCCAACAAACCTTTTTGCTTTGCCCAATCGGCATTCCTCCACAATGTAGCGTCTATCGCAAGTTGGCTAAAAGCGGATTTACCGATCTTTCTTTCTATTGCAGGACCAACCACAAAAGGTCCTAAGCCGATGGCAAGCTCACTTAGTTTCACAGCAACCTCTTTTACTCCGATTGCATAATCTACAGCCGCAGCAAGACCTACGCCTCCACCGACGCATTTTCCATGGATACGCCCGATAATTAATTTTGGACATTTCCGCATGGCATTGATAACATTGGCGAAGCCGCAGAAAAAATCCATGCCATCACTTTCATTTTTTACAGCCATTAATTCATCGAAACTGGCGCCCGCGCAAAACGCACCCTCGCCGGCGCTTTTCAAGATAACAACTTTGGTTTCTTCAGAACCAGCAGAATGTATTTCCTGCGTCAACGCATCCAAAACTTTTCCCGGCAAAGAATTGCTTTGCGGATGAAAAAACTCTATTGTGGTAATTCCGTGCTCAGTATGAGAAGTTACATAGGCTTCTTTCATGTTATTCATAAAAATTTATTAGATGTCAAACCGAATAATTTCATTCATAAAGTTAGAACTTCTTTCTAACCATAGTTAAGATCGTTGCAACTCCGACAAGAGGGTCTTCCGTTTCATCTAAAATTTCTACATACCATTTTACGATCCCTTTTGGAATATCAATCCCTCTAACGTGAGTGGTTTCAGGTGTAATTTCTTTCAATTCCTGGCCAATCTTTTCTTTGCAGGTGAATCTTACAGAAATTTCAGTTCCTGGATAAACCGGCTTTGTAAACCGCAACTCTTCAATCCCATAATTCAAAAGCACCGGATTTTTATCATAACTATCCACAAATAAACCCGCCGCCGCACTTATAATGAAATATCCATGCGCCACTTGTTGATCAAACATCGTACCTGCAAAATCAGTCGTTTTAAGATGCGCGTAAAAATGATCACCGCTCAGGTCGGCAAATTTGTCAATATCCTCTGAGGTAATTTTCCTTTTTGCGGTCATCAGCTGATCTCCAATTTCCAGCTCTTCAAAGTATTTTTTAAAGGGATGAATGATGTTTGTTTTCCCTTTTGCTCCAGGTTGATACACATTGGTTATTGCAGTGAGCATAGCAGGTGATCCCTGGACTGCTACCCGTTGCATGTAATGTCTTATCCCACGCAGTCCGCCCATCTCTTCCCCGCCACCGGCTCTTCCAGGGCCTCCATGAGTAAGCATGGGCAAAGGCGAACCATGGCCGGTACTTTCTCTTGCACAATCACGGTTAAGCACTAATATTCTTCCATGATAAGTGCCCGCTCCTAAAATAAAATTCTTCGAAAATTGTTCGTTTACTGTAACAACCGTGCTGCATAAACTTCCTTTTCCCAATTTGGCCAGAGCAATTGCTTCGTCTATATTTTTATATGGCATCAGGGTGCTTACCGGACCAAACGCTTCAATATTATGTGCCTCATCATTTTGAAACGGGGCTTCATTTTTCAATAAAAGCGGGCTCATAAAAGCACCTTTCTTATCATCGGCATCAACCAACTCTACACTGTCAAGGCTTCCGTAAAGAATTTGGGAAGAAGCCAATAATTTCTGCACTTGTTGCATTACTTCCTCTTTTTGAGACAGTCCGGCAAGTGACCCCATTCGAACGTTTTCATTTTCAGGGTTACCAATTACTGTTTGAGATAAGGATTTACTGATTGCCTTCCACACATCTTCCATTTTATTTTCAGGAACAAATATTCTGCGGATGGCAGTGCATTTCTGCCCGCATTTGGAAGTCATTTCCTTTCTTATTTCTTTAATAAATATATTCCATTCGGGCATTTCCGGAGTGACATCATTACCAAGCACAATACAATTCAATGAATCTGCTTCAAGGTTGAAAGGAACATTTTCAGCAAGTATATGCGGATTTGATTTCAGCATTAACCCTGTTGTTGCGGAGCCGGTAAAAGTAATAACATCTTGTGATGTGACATGGTCCAGCATATCACCTGCACTGCCGCAAATAAGTTGTAGTGCGCCTTCCGGTAAAATATTTGAAGCGATAATTTCTCTTACAACTGCTTCGGTTAAATAAGAAGTAATCGACGCTGGCTTTACCACTGCGGCTATGCCAGCTAGCAAATTCACCGCAATCTTTTCTAACATTCCCCAAACGGGAAAATTGAATGCATTGATGTGAATTACCACGCCCTCTTTTGGCAATAAAATATGTTGCGCTGCGAAAGTGCCACCTTTACTAAGGCCAATATTTTCTCCATCCAAAGCAAAAATTTCATCGGGAAGTTTTCTTCGTAAAGATGCATTAGAAAAAAGATTGCCGATTCCTCCTTCGATATCGACCCAGCTATCAGCCCGGGTAGCGCCGGTTTTATAGCTAAGTGCGTAAAACTTTTCTTTATGTTCCAGGAGATGAAGTGCCAAAGCTTTCAACATTCTTCCTCTTTCCTGAAAAGTCATTCTTCGTAATGCAGGACTTCCTTTTTTTCTTCCATATTCAAGAATAGAAGCAAAGTCTAATCCTTTTGTAGTAGCTTTCGCAATTATTTCTCCGTTTACTGCATTGTATAAATGTTGACCATCTCCATCGCCTTCAATCCATTTTCCGGTTATATAGTTTCCAAGTTTCATTTTTAAAATTTTTTCGCCATGTGTTACACGAATTTACGCGATTAACAGAAAGACAATCGGTTAAAATTCGTCTCACCCGAAACGAATTAATTGTTGCTTCAAATCTGGTTTACTTAATTTCAGATGAGCACATGGCAGAAATAAAAAAAGGAATGGATGTAAAAAGATTTCTTTCGAATACACCGCAATAAGATATGCATCGATCTGTTGGAGAGAAAATTATTCTCTGGCTATCATGAAGGAATTCAATGCTGCTTTGTAAGAAAAAGTAGAAGGGTTACAAAAAAGAAACACGATGGTGGAATTATGAAATCAACAATTGTCCGTCTTCATTAACCGATCAATTTCGTTAGAAAGACCTGAAAATATTTCATCAACACTTCCTTCTCCTTTTACCATGATAACTTTGTGGGCTTTCTGGTAATGATCTGCAACCGAAGTTGTTTTCCTGTTATATTCGATAATCCGCGCTTTAATCACCTGCTCATTTCCATCATCAGAACGGCCACTGGTCTCGCCGCGCTTCACCAATCGCTTTATCAATTCATTTTCACTAACCTCGAGTGCAAGCATCACATCAATACAGGTATTCTTTTTGATCAACAACTTGTCCAGTTCCTGTGCCTGTATTGCGGTTCTCGGAAAACCATCAAATAGAAAACCATTTGCATCAGGATTGCTATCGAGTGCTTCGCCTATCATTCCGATCACGACCTGATCCGGCACTAGAATGCCTTTATCCATTGACTTTTTGGCTTCCATGCCTAATGGCGTTTTTCGGGAAATTTCACTTCGTAATAAATCACCAGTTGAAAGGTGTTTCAGATGATATTTAGTAATCAGTTTTTCTGACTGAGTTCCTTTTCCACTGCCCGGAGGGCCGAATAATATAAGATTGAACATTGGCGTTATAAAAATCCTTATGAGTATCAAATATACTAGTTGCAATTCAAAAATTGGCTATTGGACCAGAAAAACGATATTTTTTTACCAAATCATCCATTTTTGATTCCGTAATTTTACAAAACGACCATTATTTTAAAATCAATCAAAATGGAAACAGTTAAAAATAGCAGTGGTT
This sequence comes from Ginsengibacter sp., assembly GCA_039935455.1. GTDB lineage: Bacteria > Bacteroidota > Bacteroidia > Chitinophagales > Chitinophagaceae > Ginsengibacter. Next base: position 9,129 of record JBDTKF010000009.1, on the reverse strand, counting down.
TTCTGAAGCAAGAGAAAGATCCTGTGGAACTAAGCAATGATGAGTGGAAGAAAATATTACCGGAAGAGGTATATCATATTGCCCGGGAGAAAGGAACTGAAAGACCGGGAACAGGGAAGTATTATCAACATAGTGAGGAAGGAACTTACTATTGTGCTGTATGTGGGAACCCTCTTTTCAAAAGCGATGGAAAATTTAATAGTAGTTGCGGATGGCCCAGTTTTTTTGAACCGATCAGCAAAGAGAGCCTGATTTATCTTCAGGATAATTCTTTTGGAATGGAACGAACAGAAGTTGACTGTGGAAAATGTCATTCACATCTCGGGCACGTTTTTGAAGACGGACCAAAACCAACTGGCCAGCGTTATTGCATCAATTCGGTTGTACTCGGGTTTGAGAAAGGGAACAGTGAAAAAAAGTAAAATCTTTGTTTTTAGGAACGCCCGTTGAAAGCCCTACGCAATAAGGAAACTATAAAAGTAAATATAGCCGAACCGATTATTGCCCAAATAATTGGGAACGGTTTTCCTTCAATATTGATGGTAAAAAAATCGGGCAATCCCATTCTCCCTGCGATCCAGAGACCGATATAAGCACCGATGAATCCTACCACAATAGAAACCAAACATCCGCCAACGTTATAACCTGCAAGAGATTGGCCAATGCCGCCACAAACAGCAGCGATCAATAACAGTATTAGAAATCCAAGGAGTGTCATGGGTTAGAATTTTGTTTGAAAAGATTTTAAAAATCATCCAATTATCATGCTGCTTTTCAGTTCAAACAATTTTTCTTTATAAAATATTCTATATTTTGATTTTCAGGTGTCATCTTTGCTTTTTCAATAAACAAAGTTTAGCAAAGCATGAGAAATCTAAAACCGGTTGAAAAAAATCTTATTTCCAGGAAAGCCGATGCTTTTTTTATTGATCTTCATTCTGCACTTACATTCATAATCCGGTTTTTTAAAGAAATTTTTAAACCACCTTATGAGTTTAGAGAAATAATTAAGCAGTGTTATGAAGTTGGATATAAATCACTTTTCTTAATAACGCTTACAGGATTTATTACCGGGCTTGTTTTTACCAAACAATCTCGTCCTTCATTGGCAGAGTTTGGGGCAACATCATGGCTGCCTAGCCTGGTGGCGATAGCTATCATTCGTGCTTTGGCTCCCTTAGTGACTGCTTTAATTTGTGCCGGAAAAGTAGGTTCAAATATTGCAGCAGAATTAGGTTCTATGAAAGTTACGGAACAGATAGATGCCATGGAAGTGTCGGCAGTAAACCCTTTTAAGTTTCTGGTGGTATCCCGCGTGATCGCAACAACTTTGATGATTCCGATGCTGATGTGTTATACTGGATTTGTCGCAATGCTGGGAGCTTTTATCAATGTGCATCAAAATGAAATGACCAGTTTTATTACATTTTTTCAACAGGCATTTGAAAAAATTTCATTCCTTGATATTTTTTCTTCTTTGACAAAAAGTATCGTATATGGTTTTACCATTGGTATTGTGGGTTGCTATAAAGGGTTCCATGCAAAGAATGGAACGGAAGGTGTTGGGAAGGCGGCCAATTTATCAGTCGTACTTTCCATGTTTTTAATTTTTATTGAAGAAATTCTTATTGTTCAGATAACCAATAGTATAAGATTTTGACAGGATCAAAAATTGATAATGGAGATGAGGGAAAATTGATGATTTCCATCCGGGAATTGTATAAATCCTTTGGGGAAAATCAGGTGCTCCGCGGGGTAAACCTTGACGTAAAATACAAAGAAAATGTGGTGGTTTTAGGAAGGTCTGGAAGTGGAAAATCTGTATTGATAAAAATTATTTGTGGCTTATTGAAACCGGATCAGGGAAGTGTAAATGTTTTGGGAAATGAAGTTGAATCATTGAACGATAAAGAATTACAGCAACTGCGTTTACAGATCGGATTTTCTTTCCAGAGCAGCGCATTGTATGATAGTATGACAGTAAGAGAAAACCTGGCTTTTCCCCTGGTCCGCCATTCGAAACATTTATCAAGAAAAGAAGCCTCCCAACAAATCGAACGGGTTTTGGATGCCGTTGGACTTTTGCAAACGATCAACCAAATGCCATCGGAATTATCCGGCGGACAAAGGAAAAGAATTGGGATTGCCCGCACGCTGATTTTGCGCCCAACGATTATGTTGTATGATGAGCCAACATCTGGCCTGGACCCGATTACGTGCATTGAAATCAACAATCTGATCAACCAGGTGAAACAACAATTTGATACGACTTCAATCATAATCACTCATGACCTTACCTGCGCAAAAACCACTGGAGATAAAGTGGCGATGTTGTTTGAAGGAAAATTTATAATGCAAGGTACATTTGATGAAGGTTTTGAAAGTGATGATGAAAGAATTCGGGATTTTTATAAATACAATTTTATAACTTAATTATGAAATCAACAGGAAACAGAAGAGCCGTAATTGTTGGCATTTTTATTTTTATCGGACTGGGCATATTTGTCTGGACCGTGCTCACGCTTGGCTCCCAAAAAAAAGCTTTTTCAAATTCGATAACAATTAAATCATTTTTTGAAAATGTAAACGGTTTGCAGAAAGGAAACAACGTTTGGTTTTCGGGAGTAAAAGTGGGCACCATAAAAAGAGTAAATCTTATTGGAAATGGGAAAGTAGAAGTGGATATGAATATTGATGATCAATCACTTGTTTTTATTCGTAAAAATGCCAAAGCGCGACTAAGTACGGATGGGCTTATCGGAAATAAAATAATTGAAATTTATGGTGGCACGTCTAAAGCCGAACAAATCGAAGAGGGCGATATTTTGAACAATGATAAACTGTTGAGTACGGATGAAATGATGAACACTCTTTCGAAAAATAACGACAACCTGCTGGCTATAACCGATAATTTCAAAATGCTGAGCAACCAGCTTGTGGCCGGGAAAGGCTCTATTGGAAAACTACTGATGGATGACACCTTTGCAAACGAACTTGATAACATGGTTGTTTCATTGAAAAAAGCTTCAAATAACCTCGAAAAACTTTCGGGAAACGTGAGCAGTTATACTTCCAAACTCAATGTCAAAGGCACTTTGGCGAATGACCTCGTAACCGACACGGTTGTCTTTGGTAAATTGCGTTCAACCGTTTCACAATTGCAAAAAGTAGCCGATCAGTCAAAAATAATTATGGGTAATTTGGACTCCGCGACGCATACATTGAATTATGGATTGAACAATAAGAACGCACCTGCCGGAATGTTTTTGAATGACGAAAAAACCGCCAGCGCATTAAAAATTACTTTACAAAACCTCCAGACGGCAAGTAAAAAATTAGACGAAGACTTAGAGGCTGTGCAACATAATTTTTTATTGCGCGGGTTTTTCAAAAAGAAAGCGCGAAATGCTAAAGAACAAACAAGAATTGTCCTGGACACGCTTATTTCAGGAGAATAGAAATCTATTTTTTTTGTTTGTTTACTGTGTTTTTTTAAATTGCCTGTGCAAATTCTTTAAGATATTTGTCGACATAAAGTTGCCTGGATTTTGATTTATATTGCATGATAAATCTGGGGTGCTCTAGCGGAATAATTTTTTTAAAGAATCTGAATTCTTCATTCACTTTATCTAAGAATCGAATATTTTTTCCGGTTCCAAAACAAAAGCACACGTCTTTGCTGATTCCAAAAGAAATTTGTTTTTTTATATTTGCAATGATAAAACCATATACCATTTCTGCCAGTTCTTTACTGTCGTAATAATTATAATTGATTATTTTCCCTTTGTCATTTATAATCGTGAAACCGAGCGGGCAAACGGAATGAATATAGAACCTTGCGTAAAATTTTTTTGCCCCGCCGTAGGCTTTAATCACTTCATAAACAAACGTCGCAGAAGGCTCGTGTGTAGGCTTTCCTGAAAATTGAAATCCACATTCTTCGGATAATCTTTTTGTGTCTGTGAATGGAACTCCGGTTACGCCGGCTCCAAATCTCCCGGGGTTAATTCCAAGAATTAAATAGCGTTTATCGTGATCGTCGTAAAATTTTTTATAGAAATTTGAGGAGGTCAGCAATGCTTCTTTGTTCTCTTTGAAAGGGTTCATGATGCTCACATTGTGAGGCAATGGGCCATCGTATTTGATGCTTTCATTGAAAGAGATAATTTTATCCGCAAAGGTTTTCATAAATGAATTTTTAGTTCATTTCTAAAAAGAATAAGGCCGGCCTTTGATTGTTTTGATATGCATACTACTTTTTCAATAGGGGATTTAGCTTTTTAATCAACCCATCAATGGGGGTATTTTCTTTATAAGAGACGATAAGTTTTCTGTTTTTATCAAACAAAGCCGTGAATGGAGTGTGTTCTAATTGATAGTATTTTCTGAAGAAAAATACGGGTACCTCCATGCCCACTTTCAGATTCGGATATTTATGAGTTTGATATTGCTTTTCAAAACCCGCCACGGATTGTAATGATTCGAATGTGACCATAACAATTTCTGTATTTTTAAACGTACTCATTTTTTTCAAAAGCTGTTTCATCAAGACCTGGCAATGTTCACAGTCCGGCGCAAAATAAATAAGGAGCAACGGTTTTTTATGAGATATTTCTGCAGATGAAAAAAGTTTGCCATTACTGAGTTTCATCTGAAATGAAGGCATTGTTTGGGCGCCTGCGTTTGATGAAAAAAAAACTGAAATGAAAAGTAAAACTATAATGGGGATAAACCGTTTTTTCTGAATCATCTTATTTTGACCGGACTTTAAAACTATTGAAAATATGCTTTTAGTAAACGAACAAATATCCTGATTTTTTATTTCGCATTCTTTCTAAAAGCAGAATGAATTATAATGCTTTGATGCGGATGTTTTTGAACCAGACATCATTCCCATGATCCTGCAGGGCAATTTTTCCTTTTTTGAAAGTTCCAAAAGAAGGCATGTTTTTAAATTTGCTGATTGCTATCATTTCTTTCCAGTTTGTATCCCATAATTGGGTTGAAAGAGTGTGTTCTCCATTTAAATAAAAATCCAGTTTTCCGTTGATAGATCGTATTTCAGCATGGTTCCATTCGCCCAATGAACTAGCAGCTCCTTTCGAAGCCAGCAAATCATATAAATCGCCGGCCCTATGTGAATAAATTTTTCCATCGGGATGCCCCAACCGGGTGGGCGTTCCATTATCTAAAACCTGCATTTCCATACCCGTTGCGTAAGTCTCGTGGTACTTCACCGGATCTTCATTCACATAAAATATAATCCCGCTATTTCCTTTTTCTGAGATTTTCCAATCGAGTTTTAAAATAAAATTATCGAATTCTTCATTCGTAACCAGATCGCCACTTTCTTTATTTTTTGCAGTGGCATCAAAATGAATGGCCCCGTCCTGCACGTTCCATTCGCCACCCACATTTTGTTTTCCATAATTATGCCACCCCTCTGTGGTTGTTCCGTTAAATAATAATCGCCAGCCGTCGCTTTTTTCTTTTGAAGAAAGTGTATTCTGCGAATTACTTTTAGTAGAATCTTTTGAGGAACCACAACTGATTAAGATTATGGAAGCCAATAGAACGGGAAGAATTTTGTTCATGAATTCGATTTTGAAAATTTAATTTATTATGATAAAAAAAGAATGGACAAATCGACTAGAGTGCATTTGACCATCAATGATCCAATCCCAACACGGTTCGGTTAAGATTTTCATCTTTGATCGTTTGTGCAAAATCATCAAACGCTTTTTCAGTAACATGGATGAGGTGGTCCTTGATAAATGTTGCTCCTTCACGCGCGCCATCTTCAGAGTTTTTCAAACAACATTCCCATTCCAATACTGCCCATCCGGGATAATCATAAGCCGCCAGCTTGCTGAAAATAGATTTAAAATCAACCTGACCATCACCAAGTGAGCGGAAACGTCCGGCCCGGTTGAGCCAGCTCTGATAACCTCCGTAAACGCCTTGTTTTCCTGTCGGATTAAATTCTGCATCTTTCACATGAAATGCACGAATCCTCTCATGATAAAAGTCGATGTATTCTAAATAATCAAGGCATTGCAAAACAAAATGAGATGGATCATACAGCAGGCAGGCTCTTTTATGAAAAGCTACTTTTTCCAGAAACATTTCATAAGAAATTCCGTCATGAAGATCTTCGCCCGGATGTATTTCGTAACAAACGTCTACGCCGCATTCATCAAAAGTATTCAGGATTGGCAACCATCTTTGTGCAAGCTCTTTGAAACCTTCTTCGACCAGACCTTCGGGGCGCTGAGGCCATGGATAAACCGTCGGCCATAATAAAGCGCCGCTAAAAGTGGCGTGTGCATTCAATCCCAGGTTTTGTGATGCTTTAGCCGCATATTTCAACTGCTGAACGGCCCATTCCTGACGGGCTTTTGGATTATTTCGAAGTTGCTGTGGAGCAAAACTGTCAAACAAGATATCATAAACCGGATTTACTGCGACTAATTGCCCCTGCAAATGGGTAGAAAGTTCGGTAATCTCTAATCCAAAGCTATTGACCGTTCCTTTTAATTCGTCAGCATAAGTTTTACTTTCTGCCGCTTTTTTCAAGTCGATAAAACGATCATCTAAAGTGGAGATCTGAATGCCAACAAAACCTTTATCTTTTGCCCATTGACAAATATTTTTCAAATCATTGAATGGGGCTTCATCACTAATAAACTGTGCGATAAAAATAGCAGGACCTTTAATTGTTTTCATTGATTGATTCTATTTTTGAAGGTTAGAAAAATTTATTTTTTTTGAACAAGGATAAGAGATTTTCTTTCATATCAATTACTAATTCTCAAATGCTTCAAAGAATTAGAATCTTTAACCAGGGTTTAGACTAATATGTCAAATCTGTAGAATAATCTCGTTTCCAGGAAAGAAAAACTCATACTTAAGTAAGTTTGATTAAACACTGAAGTTAGTCCATTTTTCAGTTGAGTTAGACGAAGCAATTACATTGTCAATGAATGCCATTCCCCGTACGCCTTCATTCACCTTAGGAAAATCGAGCATTTCTTCTGTTGGAATTTTACCTTCCAGTTTGGATAAAAGCGTCAGCGCAAAATTTTTATAAATATTGCCGAACGCTTCCAGATACCCTTCGGGATGTCCTCCTGGAGTCCGGCAATTATCCAGTGCGCCCCTGCTCAGAATGTTTGAATAATTGTTTCCAGCTCTATAAATTTGAGCAGGTTGATCAAGCCATTTCACCAATAAGGTATTCGGTTCCTGTTGTGCCCATTCCAACCCACCTTTTTCTCCATAGATTCTAAGTTTCAAATTGTTTTCCTCACCGGCCGCAATTTGAGAAGCCATCAACGTCCCATTTACCTTATTCTCAAATCTTAATAAAACATTCCCATCATCATCCAAAGTTCTTCCTTCAACAACGGTGTTTAAATCTGCACACAGCGCGGTAATTTTTAGTCCGGAAACATATTCTGCCAAGTGTGCGGCGTGTGTTCCGATATCTCCCATACAACCGGCCTTTCCTGATTTCAATGGATCTGCGCGCCACATGCCTTTATCATTTCCTTCGTTATTTGTTAGTTTACTAAGCCACCCTTGTGGATATTCCACCAAAACTTTTCTCAGCTTTCCCAAAGCGCCTTCCTGTATCATGGTGCGGGCCTGCTTTATCATAGGATATCCCGAATAAGTATGGGTAAGACATAATAACAATCCAGTCTCATCAACTTTTTGCTGTAATTGTTTGGATTCTTCCAACGAAAAAGTCATTGGTTTTTCTATCACAACATGAAAACCATGGTCCAAAGCCATCATGGCTGGGGGAAAATGAACAAAATTGGGTGTTACAATACTTACAAAATCCATTCTTTTATCCGGAGGCAATTCGCTTTCTCTCTGGATCATTTCTTCAAAAGAAAGATAAATCCTGTCTTCTGGAAGACAAAGTTCTTCACCTGAAAGTCGTGAGGTTTCAGGGTTTGAGCTCAATGCAGCGCAGACCAATTCAATGAGGCCGTCCATTCCTGCAGCAGTTCGGTGAACTTTACCCATAAAAGAACCTTTACCTCCACCTATCATTCCCATTCGTAATTTTCTCATAATCAAATTTAAAAAATTAATAAAATTGTAAAAAATTATTTTCGTCTATGCATAAATCGTTATGCTTTTTTATTATCAGGAAAAGCTGATACATTCTTTTAATTCCTTTTCAGTATATGCCAAATGGTACTGTTTCAAAACGTCATCTGGTACGCCATTCCATTGATTTGGTGTGTTCCCGATATACCCCACATCTTTTACTCCTATTTCAGAAGTATAAAAACCGGTTGCGGTTAAATTTCGCATTAGATTGAAAAACTTTACACCGGCTTTCATTTCCGGTTTTGCTTTCTTGGGCCATGCAATATCGTCAACCATTTCCATTTGTTGCTGATGATTACATGCTGAGAATGGATTTTTATACCGGTTTAAACATTGAAGATCCAACCAGCGCAATCCGCCGCGCATAGGTACTTGATTCTCGGGTTTATCTTTTACGATAAACTCAATAAAATCGGGCACTTTAGCCTCAGAGGCGCTTCCGCTTACCTCATCTTTTGGAATAATAATATCTCCGAGAATGGTAATCGTTTGCATTTCATGCGGTGTAAAAAAAGTAGTGGAATTTATTTCTTCCAGACGAGCAACTTCTTCTTTCATCAAACCCGGATGTTTTTTCTCACCTGACTTGGGAACTTTCTTCAGAACCGTTTTTTTATCTTCAGTATTACAGGCTTCTATTAAAAAACCCGAAGACACTGTTCCCAATACCATTACTTTGAGTGATTTTCTTCTGTCCATAATTTTGATTTTAATAAGAATAAATTCAGAAAAATATCTCTGATTAGATCTGATTTTTTTTCAATTGATCAACAATATATTCTGAGGTGCGCATGGACAAAGCGAGAATGGTCCAGGTGATATTTTTATCGCCCTGGGAAACAAATTGCCCACCATCGACATTGAATAAATTTTTGCATTCATGTGCCTGTGCCCATTTATTCAAAGGAGATTGTTTGGGATCATTTCCCATTCTTACCGTTCCTGCTTCATGAATAATATTTCCTGGCGCGTGCAAACCATAATTATTTTCCGGTCCGTCAT
>JBDTKF010000008.1:0-15191 GCA_039935455.1 Ginsengibacter sp. | reverse complement strand
TTTAAAGGAGTATAAATAAATGCATAAAGGAAAAGACTAAATATAGAAAGAACTGCACTGGCAAAATTAAACCAGTAAGCCATAATAATTACCCCAATGGAACCAATGATTATCGCGAAAGTCCATGCTTCGTTAGTACTCATTCTCCCCGACGCTACCGGACGTGACGCCGTCCTTTTCATTAAAGCGTCTGTCTTCTTTTCTACGGTCTGGTTAATGGCATTCGCAGATCCAGTAATGCACATTCCGGCAATAAAAAGTACAATAACTGATAATAAATTATATTGAACATTCGGTGCAAGCAGGTAACAGATTACGCATGTAAACACCACCAAGAAACTCAAAGTAAATTTGATTAAAATAAAATAATCTTTCACTTTGCTGGCCAGTGTATAAGACGCCGAATGAGTTATAATTGTCGCCGTTTTATTCATTCAAAAACCTTTTTTTAAAAAAGCCCTGAATTAACAGGGCTATTGATTCAGATATTTAATAAGTGATATTTAGTGATCCTTAATGCTTCGTTTCATCAGCACCAACAGGTTCTGTCTGTGCAATGAAATCTCTTCCATCTTTACCGTAATCATATGGCCAACGATAAACTTCAGGAACTTCACCAGTCCAGTTGCCATGCCCCGGATTAACTGGTGTTGTCCACTCCATTGTAGTTGAATGCCACGGATTCTTAGTCTCTTCAGTAATTTTTCTACCCTTATACATTGAATAAAAGAAGTTAAAAATAAACAGGAATTGCGCGGCAAAAACGACAATCGCACTAACACTAATGAAAGCATTCAGGCCATCAAACATCTTAAACGATTCCCAGTTACTGAAATCATAATATCGCCTTGGCATACCAGCCAAGCCTTCGTAATGCATGGGCCAGAATATAAAATAAGCGCCAACCAAAGAAATCCAAAAATGAATATAACCAAGGGTATTATTCATATGTCTCCCATACATCTTCGGAAACCAATGATACAAGCCCGCAAACATACCAAACATTGACGCCACACCCATTACCAGATGGAAGTGAGCAATCACAAAATATGTGTCATGCAAATGAAAATCGAGAGAAGAATTACCAAGCCAGATACCTGTCAATCCACCGGAAATAAATAAACTAACAAATCCGATTGCAAATAGCATAGCCGGCGTAAATCTTATACTCCCTTTCCATAAAGTAGTTAACCAGTTAAATGTTTTTATGGAAGAAGGTACGGCAATCAACAAAGTAAACAGAACGAAGAAAGATCCTAAAAATGGATTCATACCTGTTACAAACATATGATGTGCCCAAACAAGGAATGATAAACTTGCTATCGCGAAGAAAGAGCCAACCATTGCCATATATCCAAAGATTGGTTTACGTGCATTCGTTGAAATTACTTCTGATGTAATACCCATCGCAGGAAGGGCAATAATATAAACTTCCGGATGACCTAAGAACCAAAACAAATGCTGGAACAAAATCGGGCTTCCACCTTCATTAGGTAAAATCTTACCATTGATCACGATATCGCTTAAATAGAAGCTGGTTCCGAGGTGGCGGTCAAACAATAGCAAAACAACTGCAGATAACAACACAGGGAAAGTAAGTACTCCCAATATGGCCGTGAAAAGAAAAGACCAAACCGTTAGTGGCAACCTGGTCATATACATCCCTTTTGTACGTAAGTTTAATACCGTAGTAATATAATTTAATCCGCCAAGAAGCACAGAGACTATAAAGAAGAAAATACTTACAAGCCAATAATCCATGCCCGCCTTAGATCCATCCATTGCATCACCCAAAGCACTCAACGGTGGATAAATGGTCCAACCTCCACTTGCCGGGCCGGTTTGTAAGAACAGAGAAGAGAACATAATAACTGATGCCAGGAAAAACACCCAATAGGACAGCATGTTTATAAAAGGTGCGGCCATATCCCGGGCCCCAATTTGTAATGGAATCAGATAATTCGAGAAAGTTCCACTCAACCCTGCAGTAAGTACAAAAAATACCAGGATTGTGCCATGCATGGTAACTAATGCATAATAAAATTCGGTGTCTAATCTTCCCCCTTTTGCCCAATTACCAAAAATATCTTCTAGAAAAGGAAAGGTTTGATCCGGGAATCCCAACTGTAATCGGAAAATAACCGAAAAAAATCCACCAATCATTGCCCAGATTATGCCGGTCAATACATATTGTTTAGAGATCATTTTATGATCCTGGCTAAATATATATTTAGTGATAAAACTTTGATGGTGGTGATCGTGTGAAGCATGATCTGTGTCGTGCACAACCAATGGCTTTTCATGCAAAACTTCTTCGTCGTTCATAATGATATTTTTTAAGCCTTCCGGCAATTGTTAGAAAACTACTTACCCTGACTTTCCAGGGCTACTGTTTGATTCGGATCTTTCGGAGTGGTGGATGTTAAAAACTGTTTAGCTCTCAAATATTCAGGTCTTTGCTTTATCATCCATTCACGATACTCTTTTTCAGACTCGACCTCAATTATGCCACGCATCGTAAAGTGACCTTTTCCGCACATCTGGTCGCAAGCAATTTCATAAACGAAATTGGGGTTACCAGTTCGTTTTTTCATTTCTTTCGTGGTAACTATAGGAGTAAACCACAAAGTTGTTGGCGTTCCGGGAACTGCGTCCATTTTTAAACGGAACTGTGGCAGACCAACATCATGAATCACATCCTGGGAATTAATAACCAACTTGACAGGTTTATTTACAATCACATGCATGGTCGTAGGAACATGAATATCATCATGGCTGGCTGCATCAGCCCAATCTACTCCAAGTGGATTACTTTTAGCCCCATCTGTTAATTTATAATTTTTTCTACCAAGGATTCCATCCTTTCCTGGATACCTGATCTCCCAACCGAACTGATGTCCCGTAATCTCTATTAATTGAGCATTTTTAGGGGCATCTGAAGTAAACTTGAACCAATATTTCAATCCAAAAACCACCAGGATGGTAAGAGTTATCGCCGGAACACCAGTCCAGATCAACTCCAACTTATTGTTATTGGTAAAATAATATGCTTTTCTTTTATCACTTTCCTGGTATTTGTAAGAAAACCAAAATAAGAGAATCTGTGTGATAAAGAACACGACGCCTGTAACAACGATCGTAATCCACAACATGGTATCAATCTTTTGGCCCTGGGATGAAGCCGCACCATACTGCAAACCAGTTTTAGGGTAGTATAACTCGTTACACCACCAAACGCCTACAAGCCCAAGAATCAAAAAAGCAATCATTAGAAAACCATTGATCTTATTTGTCTGTTTCCTTGCTTTTTCTTCTCCTTTTAAAATACTTACATATTCACTGGCTTTTGAAATCTGGAAAATCACCAGGAAAATAAGTACAACAATCGCTATTAAAAAAAAGGTATTCATGTTTCTTTATTTTTTCCTCATCCGCTCAACGGATTTTTTAAATTTTCAAATCTTAATCTGATAACCGGATAAATTATCCCAAATTGGTTTCATCGCAAATTAGCTCCAAATTTTCCCGGCAAAGGTAAGTTTAGATTCTTTCTAATTGCGAAAATTTTGAACCGGTTTATGCTTTATTTCTTATTTATTTTAAACTCATACAATATGAATAATACTTTCTTTTATGAAAGGATTATTCTTTGATGTCATGGGAACTTTTGATGCAAACCTACTCACGCCCCACATGATCAAACCAACAAATCCCAAAGGAATTCCGAATTCATACCAACTCAGATGTGGTTGCATTTTTACAGTCCCTGGCATTACCATTTGATAAAAATCTATCCAGTGACCAAAGATGATCAGTATACACATAAAAGTTACAATAAAATAATTTCTCTTCGTTGCCCGTTTCATAAATATCAATATCGGGGCTACGAAATTCAAAATAAGATTCAGGTAAAATAAACCTTCATACGGTCCCTGCAAACGAATTTTGAAATATATCGTTTCCTCGGGAATATTTCCATACCACTGCAACATAAACTGAGCAAACCACAAATAAGTCCAGAAGATGGAAAAAGCAAACATATATTTTCCCAAATCCTGTATGTGTTCTTTTGTTACAAATTCGAGCTGACCTCTATTTTTGAAGTAAATTACAAACAGAGTTAGCAGCGCTACACCCGATACAAATGTGCTACCGAAGGTGTACCAACTGAACATGGTGCTGTACCAATGTGCATCTATACTCATGATCCAAAGCCAGGGAATGATCGATCCAACTGTAAGTACATAAAAAACCACATAATAGGCTGAAACTCCGGACATCTTTTTATACCATTTTTTTGAAGTTTCAAAATCCATTTTACCAGCCTCGTCTGACTTCAAACTTAGATCGCGCAATTTTTTACCCCAATAAGTCCAAAGTCCGATCGTCAAAAGCGAATACGCCAGATAAACGGTAGGATTCAAAAAACCCTTCTTACCTCTAAGTACGGCATCATGAGCAACAGCGTTTGTATCCAACCAGGGATAGATATCCGTCCGATTTCCTAAAACAATACAAAGGAAAATAATCATTGTAATAACACCCATAATCGGAACGAGTGAAGAAACCGCTTCGGTCACGCGGCGAAATGCTTCCTGCCAGCCGCTCATTGCCAATGTATTAATGACAATAAAAAATGTAGCCACATTCACAAGCAATAACCAAAAAATACTGTTTTGAAGTAAGACTGCCCAAAACCGGGTACTATTCAGATTATCACCATGCGCTCCTGCCACCGGGTTCAAAAAAATGATCCCAAGAATAAGGGTAAGCAAGCCAGCGATCATGAATCCCGCTGACCATTTATTATATCCCGCCGGTGTTACATACTGATTGTTCATTAAAAATTATTTTTTTAATTAAATTTTATTATTTTGATGCCGAATCGCTGCCTGCAGTCTTTGTCGAGTCGGTACCAGATGGACTAGTTGATGTTGAATCAGTCGCAGCAGTACCAGTTCCCAACTGATGCTGTTTTACATATTTAATCACCATCCATCTTTGTTCACGGGTTAATTGCGAAGCATAACTTCCCATATTCCCTTTTCCATAAGTTATAGAATGAAACATGGTTCCTTCCGGCATTGTTACATACTGAGCTAAAGTTAAATTAGCAACGGCAGGCACCTTACCTCCGGTAGCTAATGGCCCTTGTGCATCCATTCCTGCTCCATGACAAATAGCACAATTGATATTAAATAGCCTACCTGCTTCTTTCATATCTGCAGCATTGAGCGGGGGTAATGGATCTTTGATTTCAGCACTCATTTTATAACCATTCGAATCATTTGCAAGCGGATAAGGAAACAGATCACCTCTTCTAATCGTTCCATCAACAGGGTAGGGAACATAATTGATATCTTCTTTTGCAAGGCCGTTAGGAGCATAGGCTTCATATGCTCTGCTATAAGCCATGTCAGGCATATAAATCTTACCCGGATCGCGTTTGCTATCACAGCCGTTAATCAAAGTGACTATCGATATCACGATAACAAACGATAAAAGAATTCTTATTTTTTTCATATCTAAAAATCCGGTTTAGAATATTTTTAATCAGGTTTAATACAAGTTCTAATTAGTAAATCAACAAATAATCAAGATTTGTATTTTCTAATATTAATCAATCACCTATACCAACTTCTTCAGTTCTGTATAATTTTTGTTCTCTATCGTATCTTCCAAACCACCATCCTTCTTCCGCTTCCTGCGTATTGATTTCAATAGCACCATTCTGCGCCAAAAAGTTTTCAATCTCTGATTCATTTGATTTGGATGTGCATTCAATTACCATCGTCATCAGATCATCTGTTGATCTGAGATTAAAATGGTGTTTTTTTACACCGGGCATCATTTTACAAAGCCAGCAAAATGTCCACACCATCCCAACAGCAGATAACAAAACCGTAAGCTCAAAAGCTATCGGAATAAATGCCGGTAACGGGAAATGAGGTTTACCACCGATATTCAAAGGCCAGTCAGTTGTAAAAATCCAACCCATCCCGCCGATGGCAATTGCTGTTCCCGTAATACCATAAATGAATCCCATTGTATGTAAACTTGTCTCTCTCAATCCCATTGCTTTATCCAATCCGTGTATCGGAAATGGTGTATATACATCATGAATTTTATATCCCGCCCGACGTACATTTTTTACACCCCTGAATAAAACTTTTTCGTCTTCGAAGGAACCCACAACAAATTTTTTAATCATATTCTGTAACCCTGAATGGGCCGTTTAAATTAATAATGTTTTTTGCTTTTCAGCTACACTGATTATTTGAATCAATGAGCGTGTTCCATTTCTGTTTTATAAAATTCATCTGTATCCATTTCTTCCAGATCCGACATTTTATCTTTATATTTTTCTCCACTCTGTTTCAAGATCGCTTTAATTTCAGCTGCGGCAATAACCGGGAAATACTTTGCGAATAGAAAATAGCAGACAAAGAACAATCCAAAAGTTCCGAGGTAAAACCCGATTTCCCAGATGCTTGGGCTGTAATAAGTTGTCCATGAAGAAGGGAGATAATCTCTGTAAATGGAAGTAACAATAATCACAAAACGTTCAAACCACATCCCCACATTTACCAATACCGCCATGAAGAAAGTAAACAATACATTTCTTCTCAATTTCCTGGACCAAAAAAGTTGTGGAGATACAACATTACAGAAAATCATTCCATAATATGCCCAGCCATAAGGACTGAAAATGTTGGCCCTGTTTTCACGGAATGCCCACCATTCGTACGTGTTCTGACTGTACCAGGCAACAAACAATTCTGATAAGTAAGCGCAACCTACAATTGAACCCGTAAGTACGATTACTTTGTTCATCGCTTCTATATGACCAATGGTAATATAATCTTCAAGATGTAAAACTTTCCTGGTAATAATTAAAAGAGATTGCACCATAGCAAAACCCGAAAACACAGCACCCGCTACAAAATATGGAGGGAAAATGGTTGTATGCCAACCAGGAATGACTGAAGTGGCAAAGTCGAAAGACACAATAGTATGAACGGACAATACAAGAGGAGTGGCCAAACCGGCTAAAACCAAAGCAAGACTTTCCTGTCGTTGCCAGTGTTTAGTACTACCTGTCCATCCAAACGATGCCAAACCATAAAACATTTTCCTGAACTTTGTTTTAGCCCTGTCGCGCACTGTTGCCAGATCTGGCAAAAGACCGGTATACCAGAAAAGCAATGAAACCGTGAAATAAGTAGATACCGCGAAAACGTCCCATAAAAGTGCAGAATTAAAATTCGGCCATAATGGACCACGTGAGTTTGGATAAGGAAGTACGAAAAAGCCCATCCATACACGTCCCATATGAAAGATGGGGAATTGACCGGCGCATATCACAGCAAAAATGGTCATCGCTTCTGCAGCTCTGTTTACACCCGTTCTCCATTTTTGACCAAACAATAAAAGAATCGCAGATATCAATGTCCCGGCATGCCCGATTCCGATCCACCAAACAAAATTGGTAATATCCCAACCCCATCCTACCGTACGGTTAATATTCCACTGGCCAATACCGTAAACGACTTCTCTATAAACGGAGTATACGCCAAAAAGTAAAAGCAAACTGGCTATAGAGAGACCAATCCACCAAAGCCTTGTGGGCTTTGTTTCCACAGGGCCAATGATATCTTCAGTTATCTGGTGATAAGTCTTATCACCGTCAACTAATGGCTCGCGAAGCTGTGATTCGTATTTTAATAATGACATACTCTTTTATTAGCTTTTTGCTACAGATATAATTTCTGAGCGTATTAATATTTCTATTCCTAAACTTTTTCTTTCTTACTGCCAACCTTCCTTTCAGTATTTCTTACCAGAGTAAGATAGTTTACATTTGGAAGTGTATGTAATTGTTCCAACACATAAAATTTCCGGTTCTTCTGTTCTTCAAAACGCAATCTGGAAATTTTACTTTCCTTATCATTTATATTTCCAAACTCAATAGCATGGGTCGGGCAAGCTTGCATACAAGCGGTTTTCACTTCCTGGTCCTGCAGAGGCCGATCTTCTTTTTTAGCATTCAATTTGCCCTGTTGCAAACGTTGAATACAAAATGTACATTTTTCCATCACACCTCTGGAACGCACGGTAACATCAGGATTCAAAACCATCCTTGTAAGATCATCATCCAGATTTGTTGTTACATCTGAAATGATGCCACGCTGATTATCCGGAAAACTATCCGCTCCATTCCAGTCAGCCCAGTTGAAACGACGAACTTTATATGGACAGTTATTCGCACAATATTTTGTACCGATACAACGGTTGTAAATCATTTGATTCAACCCTTCACTACTGTGATTGGTAGCAGACACCGGGCAAACATTTTCGCAGGGCGCATTATCGCATTGCTGACATAGCATGGGTTGAAAAACAATATCCGGATTTTTAGGATTACCGGTATAATATCTGTCAATACGTAACCATTGCATATCATGAAACCGGGCCACTTCATTTTTACCTACAGTAGAGATATTGTTCTCTGCCACACAAGCAATAGTGCAGGCACTACAGCCAATACAAGTATTTAAATCAATACTCATCCCCCATCTGATTCCTGGTCTGTCAAAAGTAGGATACATTGTTGCATCCCGGGTAAAATTTGCACCGTATGCTTTCAATTCTTCCTCTTCCTCTTTATTCATCTCATCCGGGTGTTCAATAAATTCTTTAAGGGTTGTTTCTCTTACCACAGGTCGTCCCTCTGTGATACTATGAGTTTGTGATGTAGCAATGGGATATAATTTATCTGTCTTCTCAATTTCGACCGGTACAGAATAAGTAATATTTCTGCCGTTAAAAACTGTAAAAGGATACATATTCTTTCCAACTCCCGCCGCTGAAGGCCCAATGTATTCAGCAGTTTTCGTTATATCATTACTTTCGTGACCATAACCAACAGCAACTGCAATAACATTCGGATGTATCCCCGGGATAATTAAAACAGGAAGTTCCACTGTTTTACCATTTGAAGAAACCTTAATTACAGGTTTATCAGGATGTACTTCGTATTTATCAGCATCGCGTGGATTGAAAATATCAATATTGAATAATTTCTTTCCCAGCTCTGGCGAAATCATTGCATAATTGTCCCAGGTCGCTTTTGATATAGGATCGCTGGCTTCCTGCAACCAGGCATTTCCGCCGCGGTTACCGGTTCCTATTGTAATTTTTTGATAAAGCACCATTTCTAACTCAGCACCTTTTATGTTCCCAATCTTTGTAGCTGCTTCTGTTAAACTACCAACCAAAGTGACTGAATTTGTGACTACATTCCCAGTTGAGATTGTGGAATCAGCAACGGGAGACAAGTTAGCAGAAACTTTGGGAAGCGAACTGATTGAATCTGTTGCAGAAATAGTTGAAGAAACTGTAGCTATTGCAGCAGCAGTTGCAGAAGTTAAGTTAGAAGGATTTCTATAGGTAGCTTGAGTTTTTAATTTCATATTCTCCATGACACCATTCTGCAAAAACCTTTCATAATTCTCAAGGCTGCCAAGTTTAGCCGTCCAGTAATTTCTAAAATAAGTTTCATAATCCTGTGGATTACCTGCAAGCTTTAGTAAAGAAGATTCAAACTGCCTGGTTTTGAATAATGGATGAATGACAGGTTGTAAAACCGTTACATAATTTTTCTGAGGTTCGGAATCACCCCAGCTTTCTAACCAATGATGAGAAGGAATTACATATTTACAAAGCTCAGTGGTTTCATCCATCTTTTCACTATAAGAAAGTGTAAAAGGGCACTTTTTCAAACCATCTGCAAATTTCTTAGCGTCAAAATAATTATATACCGGATTCGCACCATAAACAATTAAAGCTCCGATATTTCCAGCATTCAAATCATTGGTAAGGGTTACCATATCTGCATCTATTCCCTGGCGGTAATTTACCGGTGTATTCCAATCGATTGTTTTCCCGTTCGCTCCAATGGCATCATTGATTGCATTGACTACAATTTGAATATTTGCATCATTACTACCACACACTACCAAAGAATTTCCTTTATTCGTCATTAATTCAGCAGCAGTTTTCTTAACCGCAGTTGAAAGATCCGTTGATAAATTAGCAGTTGTACCTCCTCCGACAGCTCCTAATAATGCGAGAGCAATCGATCCGGTTTCAGAAGGTTTATGTAAATAACGTTCGTCTGCTTTAGCGCCGGTCATACTATAATAGCCCTCAAATTGTATATGACGACTCATTGAAGGATTTTTCTCATTAATTCTTCTTCCAACAGCATATTGCTTTGCAAAAACAACCGGACTTATCCAGTTTCCAAGGAAATCTGCGTCGAGGCTGACAATTACTTTTGCATTTTCAAAATGATATGCCGGAATTGCTTTCTTGCCATAAGAAGCAAGATTGGCTTCTATCAAGCCACTACATGAAACCGCATCGTATTGAACATGGCGGCTACCCGGATATTTTGCCAAAACATCACTTATAATCTGACGTCCGGTAACCGAAGTAATCGAAGAAGTTAACAATACCAAAGGTTTGCCAGCATTAGCCGCGAGGCCTGAAGCAACCATTTGATCGATTGATTCAAAAGTAGCTTCTTTTTTATTAGCCATCGGATAACGAAGGCGTGTAGTATCATAAAGGTCCAGCACAGCAGATTGAACCTGTGCCGAAGTTCCTCCCTCAGTTAATGTGGCTAGTTCATTTCCCTCGATTTTTATCGGGCGACCTTCTCTTTGTTTTACAACAACCGGTACTGAATCGCCATCACTCAAATAAGTAGTGGCGTAGTAATTGGGAACACCAGCGACGAGATCGTCAGGTTTGTGAAGAAATGGAATACTTTTTCTTACAGGCATTTCACAACTCGCAGCAATTGCAGCAGCAGCGGTGCTAAAGCCCATATATTTCAAAAAATCCCTTCTGGGAGTTTTCGCATCAAATATATTTTTATTGCCTAATTCTTCAAAAGGAAGTTCTTCTCTGAATTCATCCTTTGACGACTTTTTATTGGCATCGCTATTATTTAGTTCTGCAAAACTTTGCCAGTATTTTTTTTCACTCATATTTATTCCAATCCGTTGTAACGGATTATTACCTTAAATCGAATGAGATCTAAGAAATGAACAATATTGTTTCTTTATTTTTCTCCCTTTCATTGAGAGCCTGCAATTTTTTAATAGTGACATTTTCCACATTCAGTTCCACCGATCATCTGAACTGTTACGCTATCATATTTTTTATCTTTTATATCCTGGTGGAACTTTTCATAAATGCTGTAAAATTTATTTCCGTGTCCTTTGTCATCATTAAATTGAACATTGGAAGTTCTGTGACAATTGACGCACCATCCCATACTCAGATCTGAAAACTGAGCCACCTCGTCCATTTTCTGCATTTCACCATGACAAGTCTGGCAAGCAACCTGTCCAACTTTAACGTGCTGTGAATGATTAAAATAAACAAAGTCGGGAAGATTATGAATCTTTACCCATTCAATCGGCTTGCCGGGTTTATCATACGTTTTTGTATCCGGATTCCAACCAGCGTATTTATATAATTTTTGGATTTCGTCATTGGCGTTAACCGTAGTACCATCATCACGTTTGATGGGCTCACCAGTATATTCTTTCACCGCCATGTGACAATTCATACAAACATTTACCGCTGGGATTGTCGCGTGTTTACTATCCTGGGCACCACCATGACAGTACAAACAACTAATCTTGTTCACTCCAGGATGAACTTTATGAGAAAAATAAATCGGCTGTACAGGCTGATATCCCTGTTGTCGTCCCAGTCCCATTGCACCCTCAACCAAATAATATCCTGCAAATACAAACAGAACTATTGTAATTAGCAACAGGTATGTTTTATTCCTGTAAAAGGGCACCGGGGTAGGTGTTTTTTCACCTTCCTTATCGGCAGCAAGTTTTTTAAGATTACTATTTACTTGTAATAATATTAAAGCTATAATTGCCAACACTAAAGTAAGTATCCCGTATAATACTGTATTATCTGATTTAGGCGCACCAACAGCCGCATTAGGACCAGCAGGGCCTGCGCCGGGTTCCTGGTATTTATCTGCCCAGTCCAGAATAGCGTCAATATCCGCCTTCGGTAAGTCTGGAAAAGAGGTCATTACCACACCACCCATTTCCTCTTTTAATTTCTTGGCATAAGGATCTGTGTTCACCATTGAACTGGCGTTTGCGATCCATTTGTAAACCCAGTCTTTCTCCGGCTCTCTTTCACGAGCACCTTTCAAAGGAGGACCTACATACTTAACTAACGGTTTATGACAACTTGCGCAGTTTGCTTTGAAGAGAGCTTCACCATCGGCCGCATACACAGATTCCTGAGAAGAAACCAATGTAAGAAAAATGAGAACTGCGAATATTTTAGTAAAAAGCCTTTTGACTTGATTCATACACTATTTACCTATCTTGAATTATGGAAAAATAACTTTCTTGGGAGCAAAAGTAAGAAAGCATGATGAGAAAGTCTTAACATTTTTAATTTTTTTTTTACTCTCAATGGAGTCTATTCTCAATAAAATTCATTATGGAGATTGGAATCTTCAGTCATAAAAAATTTTATTCAAACTGATTGTCAAAGCTTTAATGGACAAGCTTCTTCATGGATCAGCATGAACAAAGTCACTGCATATTTTTTTTAAATGATAAATATTTATGACTCGTCGAAACATCAAGAACTTTTTAGAAAACGTGGTTAAATAAATTCTATTTCAGAATAGGTTGTGTCATGTAATATCCTAACTTCTACAAAAAAAAATTTCGTTCAGTTATTAAAATAAAATAAGCACTTTTGTTTTCATTGCTCATACTAAAATAAATCAACGTCACATTTATTAAAAATGGAAAACCAGAAAAGCCGGATTATTATTTATGCATCAGGGGCAGGTAGCAATACACAAAAGATCATTGATTATTTCAAAAATAATTCAACAACAAAAATCGTTTTGATCGTCAGCAATAATCCCAAAGCTGGAGTTGTTGAAATAGCTGTCAATGAAAAAATTCCCACCTTACTGATCGAAAAAGATGAGTTTAGAAAAACAGGTTATCTAAACGAAATTAGAAAAGCAGAACCTGATTTGATTGTTCTTGCCGGTTTCTTATGGAAAATTCCTTTGATTTTGATTCAAAGCTTTCCGCATAAAATTATCAATATTCACCCTGCTCTGTTACCTGCTTATGGAGGGAAAGGAATGTATGGAGATGCCGTACATGCTGCAGTTATCGCAGCCAAAGAAAAGGAAAGCGGGATCACCATCCATTATGTAGATGAAAAATATGATCATGGCGAAACCATCCTACAGGCAAAATGCTCTTTATCAGAAAATGAAACTATAGAGGGACTCGCAAAAAAAATTCATCAATTGGAACATGAATTTTATCCAAAAACCATCGATTCCATTCTTAAAGAACGAAACAAGTAAGCAAAAGAGCTGACCTTCTAATGGACGAATAAAAACTATTATAAAATAAAAGTCCTTTCATTTCAATCTTCATTTATCAAAAACAGGAATTTTAATTATTTATTGGTTTACTGGTATGAAATGATTTTATTTCCTTAATTCAACGTCTTCTCCTGATTTTCATCTTCAATATTTGTATGCTGCGGATCAAATTTCCTGTATGAGCCTGCAAAGAAGATTGGAAATATCCAGATAGAAAAGAACATGGCGCAAATGATTCCTCCTATCACAACACGGGCAAGCGGCCTTGAGCTTTCGGAACCTATTCCGTGAGACATGGCTGCCGGTAATAAACCTACCGCCGCCATCAAAGCAGTCATCATTACCGGGCGAACGCGCGAACGAACGCCACCCCGTATTGCTCTTAATAAGGATACCCGATGATCCTTTTTCGATTTTTCAAGATTGTGTTTTATTTCCGTTATTATCAGAACGCCAAATAAAATACATATCCCAAATAATGCAATGAAACCAATGCCTGCCGAAATGCTGAAATTGGTTCCCGTAATAAATAATGCGGCTATGCCACCTACAATGGCAAATGGTACATTTAAAAAAACCAGGCCGGCATCTTTGAAATTTCCAAACATGGTAAACAGCAAAATAAAAATAAGTAGTAAACTGACTGGCACTACTTCCTGCAATCTTTTGGCAGCTCGTTGTTCATTTTCAAAATCTCCCTGCCATACCATCGAGTACCCATTTTTTAATTTTACCGTTTCATTCATTTTTTGTTGTGCTTCCTGGATGGCACTTCCCATATCGCGACCACGTACTGAAAATTTTATAGCAGAGTATCTTTGATTATCATCGCGGAAAATGAGGCAGGGGCCTGTCTGCGTTGTAATGTTGGCAATTTCTTTTACCGGCACTTTTGATCCGCTTTGCGTAGGCACCATCAGGTTGCCGATATCCGTTTCTGATTTTCTATATTCTTCAGGTATGCGTAACCGTATATCAAATTTTCTGATGCCTTCATATAATTGTGTGGCCGCTTTACCGCCAATAGCCATTTCTATAACAGCGTTGGCATCTGCGGTGGCTACGCCATACAATGCCATCTTTTGCTGATCGAGATCAATGTCCAATTCAGGCTGCCCAATATTTTTTATCACTCCTAAATCTGAAATTCCTTGTACATTTCTCAGGACATTGTACACTTCATTTGCTTTGCCTTCCATATAGTTCAAAGAATCGCCGAATACCTTTACCACAATCGAACCTTTCACTCCTGAAACTGCTTCCTCTATATTATCAGAGATCGGTTGCGAAAAGTTGGGTTCGGCACCCGGGATCACAGACAAACTTTTGTTCATTTCATCTATCAACTTATCTTTTGAAATACGCGGTTTCCAGCTTTTCTCCGGATATAGTATTACATCGAATTCATTGTTATAAAAACCAGTTACATCTGTGCCGTCATCGGGCCGTCCGGTTTGGGAAACAATAGTTTCAACCTGGGGAAATGCAATCATTTTTTCACGAACCTGCTTCGCCACTGCAACTGATTTGTCCAGTGATACACTGTATGGTAATTGCACCCTTAACCAAATAGATCCTTCATCAAGCTCAGGCAAAAACTCTGTTCCTAAAAATTTAAATGAAAACAAGCCGATAGCAATAATAATTATGGAAGATACTACAGCAAGCCGCCTATACCTGAATGAAAAATCAAATCCATACATCATGAACCGATTTA
>JBDTKF010000007.1:0-10665 GCA_039935455.1 Ginsengibacter sp. | reverse complement strand
CGGACGTAAAAGAAGATTCTACCCATAAATTTCCGCGTTACCTTTTTTCCAGGGAATACCGCGTTACCTACCGCGATTCGCTCACTGCTACAGAAAAGATTACCAAAGGCAAATGGACAGGAACCGCGCCGGTCACTGGCCTTCCAGAGATTTCTATGGAAGAAAATTATGCTAAACGAGCTGGACTCTCTCTTGGTGATACACTTACGTTTAATGTTCAGGGTGTAATGATCAATACGGTTTTGGGAAGCATGAGAGATATAGACTGGAGCCGCATACGTACCAACTTCCTGGTCGTTTTTCCGAAAGGCGTAATTGATGATGCGCCGCAATTTTTGGTGGTACTTACCAAAGTGCCCTCGCAACAGACCTCGGCAAAATTTCAGCAGGAAATGGTACAACACTATCCGAATGTTTCTATCATTGACCTCGGATTGATCTTAAGTATTTTAAATTCCATTATGGGAAAAATTGGTTTTGTGATTCGGTTTATGGGAGGCTTCAGCATCCTCACGGGCATCGTGGTGTTGATATCATCAGTGCTCATCAGTAAATACCAGCGTTTGCAGGAAAGCGTGTTGCTGCGTACACTCGGCGCCAGCCGCAAACAAATATTGGCCATCACCGCGCTTGAATATTTTTTCCTCGGCGCTTTGGCTGCACTCACCGGCATTCTTTTAGCGCTCGCCGCCAGTTGGGCTTTGGCGCATTATTTTTTCGAGACTTCTTTTCATCCTGATTTCCTGCCTGTTTTGATTTTAGGATTAATCGTTTGTGCGCTTACCGTCATTACAGGTTTAGTAAATAGTTTTGGTTTATTGAACAGACCGCCGTTGGAGGTTTTGAGGCAGGAGGTGTGATGGTTCATTCTTTTCTTATGAAAAATAGGAATTGGGGCAATTTATTTATTTAATGTATTTTATTACCCCGTTAGCCTTCTATTCCAATTTCTTCCTGCTTCATCAAGAGCAATTTTTATTTACTTCTGTAACCTTTTCGGTGGACTTCCACTCTGATAAAGGAGGTAGTTATGTGATGTTCTATTTTTTTTAGAAATTCATTCTATTGTTGTTCTACTCTAATAGAATCAAATATTTTCTAATGAATAATAGATTTGGGTTTTTTTTCGTTAAATTGCTGTTATTATCTGGCACAAATTGTGTAAAAATCGCGTGAAAGAAGTTCAAAAGCAAAAAGCGTAAGAAGTTTCCTCAAATGCAGGCTGAAACTGAAAAGAACTTGGTTTCTTGAAATGAAAAATGTGTGGATTCCTTTTTTTAAAAACTGAATAAAAACAATTTTAGGCGATGCGTTGCCTCACTTCGGGAAACACATTGCTCACTTAATGCACTCAAAAATCGGAAAGAATAAACAGAACAGGATCTTTAATTAAAAACCATAAACCATAAACCATAAATATTAAATTATGAAACAAGTATTAAGATTGTTTAAGTACAGCACCTTCATTTTCGGTGCCATGTTCGTTCTCAACAGTTGCAACTCAAGCGGTGATAAAACTGCTTCAGCAACTACAGACTCTACAACCGTAACAACAACGGATAATTCCGCTGCCGCTGCAGCTACTCCTGCAAAACTTACTGATCCGGAAATAGCTTCAGTAGCCGTTACAGCTGATCAAATTGATGTGGATTACGCTGCGATTGCAAAGGAGAAATCCAAAAACAAAGCGGTGTTGGAATTTGCTGCTACTATGGCCAGGGATCATGCCAAAGTAAACGAACAAGCTGTTGCTTTAGCAAAAAAATTAGGTGTTACACCACAAGACAATCCGACTACACAATCACTACTTGCACAAGCTGCTACAACTAAAGAAATGCTCAATTCAAAAACAGGTGCTGATTTTGACAAAGCATATATCGATAACGAAGTAGCTTATCACAAGGCAGCTATTGAAGTAGTAGAAAAAACATTGGTCCCCGACGCCACTAACCCGGAATTAAAAAGTTTGCTTGAATCTGCACTACCAATCTTCAAAGGACATTTGGAACATGCTGAAAAAATACAGGCAGATTTTTCCAAATAAAAAATAATTGAAAATTTTCAGGAACAGTGCGTATATAAAATACGCACTGTTTTTTTTTACCACGCACAACACATGAGTCTATTCTCACTATTTCCGGGGAAACCCTAATGGGTAATACGGTCAGGTAAATGAAACCGGGAATTGCTGACTTAATATAGTTATTATTTGGGTATGGTCTGATGGGTAGAATTCCACTTTAGTTTTAAATAATTATCCGGCCATTTTTGGCACTTCACTATCTAACCATATACTATTACTCATAGAAAGCGATATTGATAATTTACTGTTGAAAATTAGAAATCTCAAAGTTCAAAAACCCTAATTTTCCATGCTACCTCCAAAAAAAAGAAGCTGTTTTACAATCATTAATAGCCCACTAATCGCCATTACTACAAGAACAAACACACGGAAAGTCTTTCCGCTTACTTTTCTTAAAAATTTTTTACCGACCCAATTGCCTAACGAAGCACCTGCCCCCAAAATAATTCCATATAACCACAAATCGTCATGTAAAGAGCCCAATATGGTATAACTACCAATTTGAACCAATCGAATAAAAAAAGAATTGACCGTTTTTGTAGCAATCATTGCCTCCTTTTCCAACCCATAGTTCAGATAAAAAGGATTTAAAACAGGACCTGTTGCACCAATAAGCGTAGAAAAGAAAGAAACAATGAAACCAAGCGGAATAAATCCATTCAGCGACATCTTGAATGACCTTTCTTTTTTTCCAAAACGGTATTGAAAAATAGAACTAATTAAAAAGAGTCCAACGATTAGTTGCAGCCATTCTATTCTAAGATGGCTGAATATCCAGGCACTCAGTACTGCGCCCACAATCGCCGGCGGTACATAATAGAGCGTTACCTTCCAATAAATGTGTTTCCAAAATAAAATAATACGCACCGGCTGACCAATCAGGTTTCCCAAGTTAAGAACTGGAGCTGTTGCCTTGGCGCTTATCAAGAAATTAACGATAGGTACAAGCAACAAAGAACCACCGCCTCCCGACAACGTCGAAATGACGTAAGCAATTGTACCTGCGAGAAAGATGATAATATAAATGAAATACTCAGTTGAAATAATATCCGACATTTATTGAAATTTTATTTTCTCACTAACCTTGCCGATTCTTCTTTAAAAAACATCCCTCAACATCTTCTATCTCCGATAATCAAATATCGTACTATTGAATGTTCCGGTTAAGCCAATATAAATTAAACAGTGTTATTAGTTGTACTAGGGTTCAACGAAGTACAATATAGGGTACAAAAAACTCGCTATCTCTTTGCGGTTTTTGCATCGTCTTTTCTTTGTAGTGTAATATTTATAAGAGTTTGGACGAAGAAGGTCAAAAATAAAAAAACCCCGAAAAAGGGGTTTTGTGGTGTGGGGCGGGATTGAACCGCCGACACAAGGATTTTCAGTCCTTTGCTCTACCAACTGAGCTACCGCACCAAATGGGCGGCAAAAATAGAATTATTCAATTGAAATAAAAATTCCTTTTTGCAGTTTTTAATTCCCGTATTCAACTAAAAATTTAATTCGCATGATTTTTAATTGTTCCAATGAATAATTTCCATCAGAAAGCTCTTCTTTGGCAATCTCTAAACTCGAAGTCTGGCAGCCTTTAAAGTAGTCTATAATCTCATCGCTTTCATATTCTTCCATTATATCCTCTATTGCATAGTCCAGATTCAATTTAGTGCCACTAGCCACAATCGTTTCCATTTCTTCAAGGAGTTCATCCAGTTTTAAAGTTCGATTTTTTGCGATCGTTTCCAAAGGCATTTTTTTATCCACGTTCTGGATGATAAAAATCTTGTTATTGTTACGGTTCACCACACTTTTCATTACAAAATCATCTGGTTTTTCTATGTTATTTTCTTCTACATATTTTGCAACCAGATTAACGAATGGCCGGCCAAATTTCATAGCTTTTCCTACGCTTACACCCTGGCATTTTTCCAGCTCTTTTAAAGTAGTTGGATATAATGTGGCCATATCAATCAGGCTATTCTCGAGAAAGATCACGAAAGGGGGTAAATTACGTTTCTTTGCTTCCTGCTGGCGCAAATCTTTCAATAACTGGATTAATTTACTATCTGTAGCAGCAGCTTCTGTAGTATCTGCCACCTCATCATCTTCGTCTCCATCCGTTTCGTAAATGTGATTCAATACTATTTTGAATGAAGTTGGTTTTTTTAAGAAAGCTTCGCCTTTTTTAGTGAATTTCAAAACACCATAGTCTACAATATCTTTTTTGATTAGATTTTCCAAAAGCATTTGTCTTAATAATGAATTCCAGAAATGCTCGTCTTGGTGTTTTCCAGTTCCAAAGACCGGCATTTCTTCATGACGGTACATCTTTATCTGGGGATTTAATTTTCCAATAATGACAGGAATCATATAGGTAATCGGGAATCTTTCTTCTAATGCTTTTATAGCCTTTAGTGCAATTAAAGTTTCCGCTTTAGCTTCAACGAGTTTCTTGGGATTTTTGCAATTATCACATTTGCCACCACAATTATCCTGAGTATATTCTTCGCCGAAATAATTCATCAACATTTTTCTCCGGCAAACTCCGCTTTCAGAATATGCAACTGTTTCATCAATCAATTGTGCGCCAATTTCTCTTTCGCTCAAAGATTTGTCACGCATTAGATGCTCAAGCTTTGCAACGTCTTTATGTGAATAATAAAGTAAACATTTTCCTTCTAATCCATCGCGGCCCGCGCGTCCGGTTTCCTGGTAATAGTTTTCTATTGATTTTGGAATATTATAATGAATTACAAAACGAATGTCCGGTTTATCGATGCCCATTCCGAAGGCGATTGTGGCAATGATAACCTGGATTTCTTCTCCTAAAAACTGATCTTGCCTTTTTGCTCTTAATTTGGTATCCAGACCTGCATGGTATGCGACCGCTTTTATACCATTAGCCATCAGTGTTTCAGCTAGCTCTTCAGTGGTTTTTCTGTTCAATGTATAAATAATCCCACTCTTCCCTTTATTCTGTGAAATAAATTTTACAATACTTTTTATCGCCTGGTCTTTTTTTTCTTTCGGAACAACCTCATAGTACAGGTTTGAGCGATTAAAAGATGAGATAAAAATATTGGGGTCACGTAATCCGAGGTTTTTAACGATATCACTTTGAACTTTTGGTGTAGCTGTAGCTGTTAATGCGATAACCGGCACATTCTCATCTATAAGATCCATAATTTCACGCAACCTCCTATATTCCGGTCTAAAATCATGGCCCCATTCGCTAATACAGTGAGCTTCATCTACCGCAAAAAAAGAAACTTTTAAATCTTTAAGAAATTCAACATTCTCCTCCTTGGTTAGCGTTTCAGGGGCTACGTAAAGGAGCTTTGTATTCCCTGATAATAGATCATCTTTTACAATTTTTTGTTGGCCTTTATTCAACGAACTATTCAAAAAATGTGCAATGTTGTCCGTGCTGCTGTATCCCCTAACCAAATCAACCTGGTTCTTCATCAAGGCTATCAATGGGGAGACAATTATAGCACAACCTTCGCTGATCATCGCAGGTAATTGATAACAAAGACTTTTGCCACCACCTGTCGGCATAATCACAAAAGTATCTCTGCCTGACAATAAACTTTTAATTATATTTTCCTGTGGTTCTTTGAATGAATTAAATCCAAAATGATTTTGAAGATGTTCTGAAAGTGATCCTTCAAATATCTTTATAGAAGAGTTGAATTTATTTGTAGTTTTTGTAATGTGTAGTTTCGGTTTAGGTTTCAATTTTGTTGTGGACATGGTTTTTCTTTTCTACTATTCTTTCTTTAAAAGGATTTCAAAGTTAAATTATTAATTTAAAATGGAGGTTAAAGTTAACCTTGAGGACCCATTTTTGGTAGTTATTGTGTTAAGATACGACGATTTCAATACAAACCAAAATACAATTGCTGTGTTTGAAAATTCGATTTGGTTGTATTTTTAAATTTTAAAAAAAGTTTTCCTTTTTTTCTGATCAATTTCGAAAAAATGGCTATTTTGACCTTTTAAATGAGAAATAATATAATTAATACCGGTAAACAAACAATTATTGCGGAATCTCAATCTATATCCGAATTGGTAGAATTTATCAATCAGGATTTTGAAAAAGCAGTCAACGAAATTCATCAATCAAAAGGCAGACTGGTAGTAAGTGGTATTGGGAAGAGCGCAATTGTAGCTCAAAAAATTGTATCCTCATTGAATAGCACAGGAACTCCGGCGCTTTTTCTTCATGCAGCTGATGCAATTCACGGAGATATAGGAATGGTACAGCAGGACGATATTGTGGTTATCATCAGCAAAAGTGGTGAAAGCCCGGAAATAAAAGTTTTGGTTCCTATAATTAAAAATTTTGGAAACACGCTTATAGCAATCTGTGGAAATAATCAAAGTTATCTTGCCAAATGCGCTGATATCTTTTTAAATACAACCATCAGTTCAGAAGCTTCACTTCATAATCTTGCCCCTACCAGCAGCACTACGGCACAGATGGTAATGGGAGATGCCATTTGCATATGCCTGATGGAATTGCGCGGATTTGGTTCAGCAGAATTTGCAAAATTTCATCCCGGAGGGACATTGGGAAAAAAGTTATACCTCCATGTTGGCGATCTTTCTGTAAATAATGAGAAGCCTGTTGTGAATCCAGAGAGTATTCTGAAAGATGTGATTATCGAAATAACAAAAAAGCGTTTAGGTGTAACCGTTGTATTGGATAATCAGAAGAAAATTATTGGTATTATAACAGATGGTGATCTAAGAAGGATGTTGGAAAGAGATTTATACCATAAAGAAGTGAAAGCAAAAGATATTATGACTTTAAATCCCAAGAAAATTGATATCAAGTCATTGGCTGTGGAAGCACTTGATCTAATGCGAAAGAATAATATCACTCAACTAATTGTAACAGAAAATAGTAATTATGCGGGCATTATCCATTTGCATGATTTGGTGAGAGAAGGGATTATCTAAAAAAATAATTATGAATAGAAACAATTTTGTAGCCATCATGGCTGGTGGTATTGGAAGCAGATTTTGGCCTGTTAGTCGTGTTGATCTGCCCAAACAATTCCTGGATATATTGAATTTGGGTAAAACATTGATCCAGTCAACTTTTGATCGTTTTGCTCAGTATATTCCTATTGAAAATATTTATGTTGTTACTTCTTACCAGTATAAAAGAATTGTTGCGGAGCAACTTCCTTTATTACCTGAAGAAAATATCGTTTGTGAGCCTTCCCGAAAAAATACCGCCCCTTGCATTGCCTACATTTCATACAAGCTACAACAGTTAAATCCTAAAAGTAATTTGATTTGTGCGCCGGCGGATCATCTGATCTTAGACAACACTGCATTTATTAAAACAAGTATCGAAGCACTTGAATTTACTGAAAAGAATAACGCACTACTTACTTTAGGGATCAAACCATTTAATCCAAACACAGGGTATGGTTATATCCAATACGAACAGGAATCTGTGAGCGATAATATTTATAAAGTAAAAACATTTACAGAAAAGCCCGATCTGGAACTGGCAAAAACATTTATGGCTAGTGGTGATTTCTTATGGAATGCCGGAATTTTTGTTTGGAAAACGAAAAACATAATTGCAGCTTTTGAAAAATATCTTCCTGAGATTCACGAGCTCTTTGATGGAG
This sequence comes from Ginsengibacter sp., assembly GCA_039935455.1. Classification (GTDB taxonomy): domain Bacteria; phylum Bacteroidota; class Bacteroidia; order Chitinophagales; family Chitinophagaceae; genus Ginsengibacter. The sequence goes on along the minus strand of JBDTKF010000007.1, from coordinate 2,931 downwards.
CTAAAAAAGTCATGAATTCTTCAATGGAGAAAGAAACCATCGACCTTATTTATCCTCTGTGCATGAATATTTCGATTGATTATGGAATTCTTGAAAAAGCCGATAATGTTTATGTAATTCCTTCCTCATTTGGCTGGAGTGACCTTGGAACCTGGGGTAGCGCTTATGATAATCTTGAAAAAGACTACCATGAAAATGCTGTTGCGGGAAATAATATTATCCTTTTTGACTCCTCTAAAAATATTGTTCATACCAAAGGAGATAAATTAATACTCTTACAAGGCCTTGATGATTTCATTGTGGTTGATACCGACGACGCTTTGTTGGTTTGTAAAAAAGAAAATGAGCAAAACATCAAAGAATATTTATCAGAAATCAAAAGAAATAAAGGTGATAAATATTTATAGCTTGCTAAAAAATGAGTACTGCATTATTCGCCGCAACTTCAAATTTTTAAACCTTCCCTTCTTCAATCAGTTTTGCAGCTACTAATCTTCTGGCTTCTTTTGCGTTGAATGGCGCTGTTTTTGAAAAGCGTCTTAGTCCAAGCAACATCATTTTTTGCTCATCTCCCTGTGCAAATGAATTGATTGCCTCTTTGCCACTTTTTGCAAGTCGATCGATTGAATCGTTGAGATAAACCCGCATCATCGCAATTTGAATTTTACTATTTTCTTCCCCATTTTTTTCTACAGATTTTATAACACGCAACAACGTACTTTCTGCGATAAAAGTTTCTATCAGCATATCTGCAATGTTCATGACGATTTCCTGTTCTTCACTCAATGTAGTCATTAGTTTTTGCACAGCTGCACCTGCGACCATCAAAATGCTTTTTTTCATGTTTGCAATGGTCTTCAATTCAGCTCCGAAAAGCGTATTATCTTCATTGCCAAAATCCGGAAGGCTCATTAGTTCTTTTTGTACATTCATTGCCGGCCCCATCAGATCCAACTGTCCTTTTATAGAGCGTTTCAGCATCATGTCTACTGTTAGCATCCGGTTGATTTCATTAGTTCCTTCAAAAATCCGGTTGATGCGGCTATCGCGATAAGCGCGGCTAATGTTGTATTCATCACTGAACCCGTTTCCACCATGGATTTGTACACCTTCATCAACTACATAATCTAATACTTCGCTTCCGTGAACTTTCAGAATGGCACATTCAATCGCGAATTCTTCTGCGGCTCCTAAAAGTGCTTCATTGAATAGTTTGCCGGCAGCCAGTAATTCGTGTTCTTTTTCGTCGATCCATTTTGCGGTGCGATACAGAGCACTCTCATCTGCGAAGATTCTTATGGCCATTTCTGCCAGCTTATATTTTATGGCACCGAATTCTGCAATTGGGGTTTTGAATTGTTCGCGTGTTTTAGCATATTCGATAGATTCAGCTAATGCCATCTTAGAGCCTCCAATGGCGGCGGCATCCAATTTCAATCTTCCTATATTTAGAATATTGAATGCGATAATGTGGCCACGGCCAATTTCTCCTAAAACGTTTTCAACCGGCACTTCACAATCCTGGAAATAAAGCTGGACCGTTGATGATCCTTTTATTCCCATTTTATGTTCTTCCTGGCCTTGTGTAAATCCCGGCATGGTTCGCTCAACAATAAATGCGGTAAATTTATCACCGTCTATCTTCGCAAATACTGTAAAGACGTCTGCGAAACCACCGTTTGTTATCCAGCATTTCTGCCCGTTAAGCAAATAATTTTTGCCGTCTTTTGAGAGCGTTGCTGTTGTCTTTGCGCCCAAAGCATCGCTTCCGCTTCCAGGTTCCGTTAATCCATAAGCTCCTTTCCATTCGCCGGTAGCCAACTTAGGAATGTATTTTTTCTTTTGCGCTTCCGTGCCAAAATATAAAATAGGTAAGGTACCGATTCCCGAATGCGCGCTCATGGCAACACTGAAAGAATAACCTCCTCCCAGCGCTTCACTTACCAGGGTAGATGTTACAAAATCTTTCCCCATACCACCATATTCTTCAGGAACTGAAGCACTCAAAAGGCCCTGCTGGCCTGCTTTTTCCATCAGGGAGGGCATCAATCCAGGTTCCGCCTTGTCTATTCGATCCATTACCGGATGTACTTCGGTTTGTAGAAACTGAAGGCACATCTCACGTATCATTAATTGTTCTTCTGTAAAATCTTCCGGAGTAAAAATATCATGTTCATTTCCCGGCTTAATCAGCCATTCGCCACCTTTCAATTCAGAGACTTTTGTATTTTCCATGACTTTATTTTTAGTTGATGTTTATTTTTTTGTCAGATTATCATAAACAATTTGTAATACACTTTTTGCAGCTTCGATCTCTGAATTAGTTACTCCTTCCAGAGCTTGATTTAATGTTCGGTTAGCAACTTCCATCGTTTTCTCTTCAAGTGTTTTTCCTTCTTTTGTTAGAAAAATCTGATTACTTCTGCGATCGTTTTTTGATGCAATTCTCTTAACTAATTTAGATTTTTCCAGATTATCCACTAATCTTGTAATGCTTGGCTTATCCCGAAAAGTGGCCTCACATAATTGCTGTTGGTTTTGACCTTCTTCTTTCCATAATTGATACAACACACTCCATTGCTCTATTGTGATTTCTATTGAAGCATCTTTAAAATTCTTTTGCAACCTCCTGGCAATGGCAGTAGATGTCTTACCAGTTATAAAACTATAAAGTTCACCTCGTTTAAATTGGTTGTCTAACATATAGTTGTTTATGCAACTATACAAATCTAATACTTCCTTTTGGTATTTTAAAATTATTTTTGTTAAGGAAAATCTACTAAAATCCATAATTTTTGCATGACTTTTATCTTGATTAGTTCATTCCTTTCAATCTCTTATACAATGCTGATTCTATATTATAGAAAGGGCTGGATGAGTATTGAAAATTTTGAGCCGGGAACAACGATTATAGAGAAAGAGATGCCATTT
>JBDTKF010000006.1:0-10206 GCA_039935455.1 Ginsengibacter sp. | reverse complement strand
AATTGATGTAAAATATTTAGCGTTTGTTCTTCTGTAGAGCCATCATTGATAATTATAATTTCAAAGTCTTGAAAGGTCTGTAGTTTAAGCTTTGAGATTGTTTCTTCAAGATAAATTCCATCATTGTAGCATGGTATGATTACACTTATCGCTGGTTTCATTCTATGATTTAAAAATATAAACAGCGGTAAAAATAATGTTTTTTAATATTGTAGCTGTTATGGCAGAAAATACAAATGGAAAGGGAAAAATTGAAACAAATTTGCCGCTGCTTTCGATTATTATTGTGAATTATAAAAGCGCCCAATTGATTTATAATTGTGTGCAATCAATTTATGCTCAAAATTCAAAAATGAATTTTGAGATTATTGTCGTAGACAATCATTCCAGGGACAGAAGTAAGGAAAAGATCTGCAATTTATTTCCCCGAATTATTTGGATAGAAATGGGGTATAATTCCGGTTTCGCGCGAGCAAATAATGCAGGAATTAGAAAATCTAAAGGAAATGTTGTTTTACTGTTGAATGCAGATACACTTATCGAAAATAATGCGATAGAGCGATGTTTGAATTATTTTTTCTTTTCTCATTACATAGCTTGTGGTGTGCAATTATTAAATACTGACAGGAGTCCTCAAATATCTGGGAACTTTACTATGACTGGTGGCTTGAATTATTTGCTGCCATTGCCTTTTCTCGGATCTTTTATAAAATCAATTGCAAATATTTTTGGTGTCAAAAAGCCTAATGTTCCGGACGCTTCCGGAATTGTAGAAGTGGATTGGATTAATGGAGCTTTTCTAATGGTCAGAATGAATGCAATAACCAAATCTGGTTTATTGGATGAAGACTTTTTTCTTTATGCTGAAGAAGCAGAATGGTGCAGCAGACTAAGAAAAAATGGCAAATTGAGTATTTACGGAGACATCAATGTTATTCATTTACAAGGCGAAACATCCAATGAAACATTTGATTCTTCAGGTAAAGGCTATACGAATTTATTTGACCGAAAAGGCAGGCAAATCATGTTGTCAAACCTGGTACGAATCAGGAAAGAATTTGGTGTCGGCTGGTTTTTATTTATTTTATTTTTTTACACGCTGGAAATCCTGATCTTTTTTATGGGCTTTTTAATTTCCAAGATATTTTTTTCAAAAAAATACTCCTCTCAGCAAATAAAAAATTATGCTGGGAATGTTTTCAGCATCATCAGACTTTCGCTAAAAATAATTTCAGGGAAGCCTTATTTTTATAAAGTCTTATAATGAATTCTTTCCTGAACTTTTCTTTTTTGTTGCATAAAAAACAATCGTCGCCAAAATCAATAATGCAACAAAAACATTTGAAATGATACTGATCAAACGTCCGCTAGTATAGGATTTCGGCTCGAACCTAAATTCTATATTATGATTTCCTGCGGGAATATACATTCCGCGTAACACATAATTTGTTCTTACATAATCGGCTTTCGTTCCATCAATAAATACATTCCATCCTTTTGGATAATATACCTCACTGAATACAGCAAACTGAGGTGAAGGCGCTGAAAATTTATATTCAATTACATCATTTCGGTTTTCTACCAATTGGATGTATCCAATAGAATCATACTTTGGAATTGAAGTAATTTGAGACTTGTATTTATTTTCTACAATCGCCGTATCTCTCAAATTGGTATTGTCCAAAGCTGCCATTTCCTGATCGGCGTTTTCAACATATTTTATTCCTTTCACCAACCAACAGTTTCCAAAAGCACCAGGGTTTAGCTTCGCTTCAGGTTTGCCCGTTTGTGAATTCGGAACTATAAAATATTTTGTATTCAACATATCAAATACCTGCATATTTCCTTTGCTCAATTGCCGGGTAATTATATCATTATACAGATCTAGTTTTGCAGGATGATAACCACCAATCGCGTTGAAATGATATGGTGTAATGCCGTCACTAAAAGGATCTCCTGATGTTTGATTAAATACTCTGAAGTTAGCGTGATCAGGATCTTTCAGGATCTGTAGATCTGCCTGAGTAGGGATAAAAGCTGATTCAAAATTTTCAGGTTCTACAAATTTGTCAGCGTTTAGATATCGTGTGGCAACGCCTAATAAATCATATCCGTTAAGTACAATCAGCGACGCAATAAAGATCGTTGCTGAAAGCTTTCTTTTCAAATACAATCCCATCAAAAGAACTGTAATTGAAATAAGAACCAATGATCTAAGCAAATCGTTACCCATAAGGCTTTTTCTGTCGCTTTGTAAAGCAGAAACGATGCTGCGGCTTGTCTGTTCAGCCTGTTGTTCCAATTGAGGTGGAGCAGTTTGTCCGGCCGGAACATGCAACATACTTTGTTTGATTTCATCCCTGAAAGATTTATCATTTGGTCCTGTAAAAGAAGCCGTCAGATAAAATCCAGCAAGCAAAAGAAAAATAATTCCTGAAATAACTGTGGTGGTCTTCAATTTTTTCCACGTTTCATCTACATCTATATTTTTTGAAAGAAATTTTGTTACTGCCAGCACTCCCAATAATGGGAAACATAATTGCGGGATGACCAATGCCATTGTAGGCGCACGAAACTTGCTGTAAAAAGGAAGGTAATCAAACAAAAAATAATTCAGGCCTTTTAGATTTGCGCCATAGGCGAGCAGCACACCGACTACACTCGCACCAATCAACCACCATTTGTACCAGGATTTCAAATAAACAATACCAAAAATAAACAGCAGGCAAATAATTGCACCAAAATATACCGGACCTGATGTTCCAGGCTGATCACCCCAATAAGAATAATGGTTCTCATATTGTAAGGCCTGATCTTCCGGAACACCCAATTGTGAAAATTCCGTTACAAACTTTGACGAAGTGGTGTATTCATCTCCACCGTTGCTACCGCCATATAAACCCGGAACAATAAATGTAAATGTTTCTCCCAAACCCAAGCTATACCTGAAAGCATAATCTTTATCCAGCCCGCCTTTTGTTTTATTTCCTTTTATTTCTGAGCTAAGTTCCGATTTGCCGCCACGCATACTTTCTTTCGCATATTGATAAGTAGGAATCATGGAAACAGCGGAACATGCCAAACCAATAATTCCTGCCAAAAGCCCGAAGGCAGCGCTTTTAAGTCCCGTGATAATCTCTTTTTCTTTATAACTTTTTATTAAAAAAGCGATCGTCATGATGAAAGCAATAATCAAAGTATAGTATACGATCTGAACATGATTTTCGGCAATCAGAAAGAAAGAAAATAATGCGGTAATGGTAAAACCGAGCCAATATTTTTTTTGAAATAAAAGAAGCAAACCCGCCAGAACTGCTGGCGCATATCCGATTGATATCATCTGTGTATTGTGTCCGACAGAAATAATGATCGGATCAAAAGTCGAATAAGCATACGCCAGTCCGCCAAGAATACTGATCCATGGATTAGCACCCGCGACGATACAAAGAAAATAAAAACAGATGCATGCTAAAAAGAAAAAGCTAACCGGAACCGGAAGTCCTAACGTGATAACTGATGATAAATATCCTACTGAAATTTTTGTTCTTGGATCCAGTGCAATTTGATATGCCGGCATTCCGCTGAACATGCTGTTTGTCCATAAAGGAAAATGCCCATATTTGTCTTTATATTCAAAAGACTGCTGAGCCATGCCACGCCATCCCTGAATATCACTTTGTTGTACAACTTTTCCCTGCAACGCAGGTTTACAATAAATAACTGCTACAATCAAAAAAATAACGATAGCAATGATGTGTGGAAGTAACTTTTTCAAATTGAAATTCATGAAGCCGGTTTTATTTAAGCAGCAAAGTAAATGATAATTGAGGAAAAATTTGGCGAATTAAAAAATTGTATGGGGAATAGCAGGCAAACAAATAAACCGGTTTCTCTGCAGTCTTATTTTACTATGGAAAGTCTATGAAAAAAATTTTTCTTTAATTTTTATTGGCACACATTTTTATAGTAATTCAAGATTCTTATCACGAAATTATGCCATGACAAAAGATACCGTTCGTCAATTAGCAAGACAAAAGAAAGGGCCAAAGCCGCCTCAAAAAGTTTCACCAATGCTGGCAACCCTGGTGGATAAACCTTTTGACAAACCCGGCTGGATGTATGAAGTAAAGTGGGATGGATATCGCGCGATCGCGGTTTTGAAAAACGGAAAAACAGAACTCTTTTCCAGGAATTCAAAATCATTTAATGATAAGTTTTATCCCATCTTTCAAGAATTAAAAAATTGGAAAACGGATGTAATTATCGATGGAGAAATTATAAGCTTACATGAAAATGGAAGTGCTGATTTTAGTCGCTTACAAAGCTGGCGAAGTGAGGCAGATGGTCAATTGGTTTATTATGTTTTTGATATTTTATGGCATGAGGGTAAAGATTTGATGCAACTCCCTTTGATAGAAAGGCGCAAAATTTTAGAATCAATTTTGCCACAAACTGAAAACATCAAAGTCAGTGAAAATTTTGAAACAAATGGAATTGAATTTTTTAAACTCGCAAAAAAAATGTCCCTGGAAGGAATTATGGCAAAACGACAAGACAGCCTTTATTATCCCGGAACCCGATCAAAAGACTGGCTGAAAATAAAGACCCAGGAAAGGCAGGAGGTCGTTATTGGAGGTTTTACAAAAAATGAAGACTCTTCAAAAGAATTCAGTTCTTTGTTAGTTGGTATTTTTAAAAATAAAAAACTTGTTTTTAAAGGAAAAATAGGAACGGGGTTTACGGTTAAGCTTCAGAAAGAACTGATGAAAAATTTTGAACCACTTATTATTCCTAATTCGCCTTTTGAAAATGAACCCGATTTGAATCAACCTTCCCGTTTTCGCCCAAACCCGCCAAAGGCACAAGTTGTATGGCTTAAGCCAGAATTAATTTGTGAAGTAAGTTACCGTGAAATGACCAAAGATGGTGTGATGCGCCATCCATCTTTTAAAGGGTTACGGGCAGATAAAAAACCCCAGGAAGTAGTTTTGGAAAAAGAAGCCAATACAAATAAGATTTTAAGGGGAAAGCCGGATGTAAAAAAAAGAAAAATTATCGAAGCTGCGCCTGAAGAAGTAAGGAAAAGTTTGTTGAACCCGAAAGAAAAAACGCAGGTAAGAAAAATTAATGGGAACGAAATCAAATTTACCAGCCTAAACAAAATATACTGGCCTAAAGAAAAAATTACTAAAAGAGATCTGATCAACTATTATTATCAAGCTGCGCCATTTATTTTACCTTATGTAAAAAACCGGCCTCAATCACTGAATCGCTTTCCCAATGGAATAAATGGTAAAAGCTTTTATCAAAAAAATGTAACAGGAAAGGTGCCTGATTGGGTTGAAACATTTCCATATAAAAGCGGCGTTGATGGCAATAAGAATTTCATGATAATTACTAATGAAGCAAGTTTATTATACCTTGTTTCTCTTGGGTGCATTGAAATAAACCCCTGGAGCAGCAAGGTTTCCAAACCGGATAATCCGGATTGGTGTATTATTGATCTTGATCCGGATAAAAATACTTTTGACCAGGTAATTGAAACAGCACAGGTTACTAAAGCCATCCTGGATTCATTGGGAATAAATAGCTGTTGCAAAACTTCAGGGTCTACCGGGTTGCATATTTATATTCCTTTAGGCGGAAAGTATACGTATGAAGAATCAAAAGAATTTGCGAGAAAAATTGCAACGCTTGTTCAAAAAGAATTGCCTGAATTTACCAGTATAGAAAGAATGATAAATAACCGTGATGGAAGAATGTATGTGGATTTTTTACAAAACAGATCACAGGCAACCTTGGCTTCGCCATATTCTGTGAGACCAAAACCTGGTGCCACCGTTTCAATGCCTTTGCATTGGGAGGAGGTAAAAAAAGGGTTGAAGATGAAAGACTTTACGATTAAAAACGCGATTGCAAGAATGCGTTCGGAAGGAGATATCTTCAAGCCGGTTTTAGGCAAAGGAATCAACATGAAGGCAGCTCTGAAGAATTTGAGTGATTTATAATCACAATACGAATAAGACAACAGCAAAATATATTTTCAATACACACTGTAATCAGAATAGAAAAATGTCTTGAATGTTGGTTTACTGACAACAAAGATTAGCTCATAAAAAAATCCCGTGTTTTTTTTAACAACGGGATTTCAAGTAAATAAGATGAAAAACTAATTATGCGTTCTCTTCTGATTTTGTATCTGCTTTTGGCTCTTCGACAGGAATTTCTTCGCTTTCCGCTTTGGCTTCAGCAACGATTTGCTGAGGCTCATCAGCCGCTGGGGCAGAAGTTTCCGCAATAGTTTCTTCCGCTTTGATTTCAGCTTCAGGCTCAGTCACTTCTTCTTCTTCAGATTTCTTCTTTTTAGCAGGTGCTTTTTTGGAAGTTTCAGTTTTTACCTTTTCCTCGGATGTTTCCTGTGTTGATTCATCTTCCATTTTCTTTTTCAGATCTGCCAGAACTCCAAGATCGCCCAAAGTTGTTTTTTCAACTTTGCTTTGTATATTTCTTACGGCTTTCTTAGTTGTTTCTGCATCCGCTCTTTTTTCATTTATCTGGGCATTCTTTTCATCAGCTCTTTCTTTTTCCCAAATACGACTATGGCTTAGAATAATTTTTTTATCATTACGGTCAAATTCAATAACCATAAATGGTGCAATTTCGTCCAAACCAATTGTTTTATCATCTTCTTTGCGAAGGTGACGGGCCGGAGCAAATCCTTCAAGACCATAAGGTAGCTGAACAACAGCACCTTTATCATCACGACGTGTTACGGTTCCTTCATGAACACTTCCTACAGGGAAAGTTTCTTCAAGAGAATTCCATGGATCTTCTTCTATTTGTTTATGCCCTAATTGAAGTTTGCGATTTTCTTTATCGATGCTCATGATAATGACTTCAATCGTTTCACCAACTTTCGTGTATTCGTTTGGATTATTGAAGCGTTTCAACCAGCTTAAGTCGCTGATGTGAATCATACCTCCGATGCCCGCAGAAAGTTCAACAAACACACCATAAGGAGTTATGTTTTTCACCAAACCTTCGTGTTTGCTTCCACCGGGGAATTGTAGTTCGATCGTATTCCATGGATCTTCAGTCATTTGTTTAATAGAAAGACTCATCTTGCGATCTTCTTTGCTAAGGGTTACAATTTTGGCTTCATATTCGTCGCCCAATTTGAAGAATTCTTTTGCATTGATTGGAGTGTTAGCCCATGTAATTTCACTTACGTGAACCAATCCTTCTACACCCGGATAAATTTCCAGGAATGCGCCATAATCTTCAATATTTACAACTTTGCCTTTTACAATTTCGCCCTCTTTAATATTTTCAGGCAATGTATCCCATGGATGAGGGGTTAATTGTTTCAAACCAAGACTGATTCGTTTTTTGTCATCATCAAAATCAAGAACTACCACATTGAGTTTTTGATCCAGTTTCAAAATTTCACTTGGGTGATTGATACGTCCCCAACTGATGTCTGTGATGTAAAGTAAACCATCTAAGCCGCCAAGATCAAGGAATGCACCGAAATCTGTAATGTTTTTAATCGTTCCTTCCAATACTTGTCCTTTTTCCAGTTTGCCAATAATTTCGGCACGCTGTTGTTCAATATCACTTTCGATAAGTGCTTTGTGAGAAACGACTGCATTTTTTATGGCTTCATTGATCTTCACTACTTTAAATTCCATTGTTTTTCCAACAAACTGATCATAATCCGTAACGGGTTTAACGTCAATCTGTGAACCAGGTAAGAATGTTTCCATACCGAAAACATCCACAATAAGTCCGCCTTTGGTTTTGCTGGTAACAAGCCCGGTAACAATTTCTCCGGATTTGTGCATTTCCACAATTTTCTCCCATGCGCGTGTCGTTCTTGCTTGTTTGCGACTTAGATGCAAATTGCCATCTTTGTCTTCTTTTTCGGCAACCATTACTTCCACTTCATCGCCAACCTTAAGAGTCGGCATATCGCGGAATTCATTGAGGCCAACAAGTCCGTCACTTTTGAACCCGATATTAATTACGACATCGGTTTTGGTCATAGCCACTACGGTTCCATTAACCATTTCATTGTCGTTGATCTGCTTAAAAGTTTTATCGTAAACTTCATCATACTTTTCTCTTTCAGAATCATTGTAAGAAGTTACGTTTCTTTTGTCAATGCTCCAATCAAAGTCGTCATGAGCAGAAGAGAGCGCTTCTTCATGAACCTGTTCGATAGTGGGTTGGGGCTCAGAAGCAGCTACGGTTGATTCCGTATCCGGAAAATCAGGAAAGGGAACACCTTCAATACCGCCCTGTGGCTTGTTGTCGGAATGAATTTCGTGGGTTTCTGTCTGATCCGGGTTTGTGTCTTTATTTTCTGTATCCATTTTATGCTAGCAGGTAAATTTGTTGTTGCTGCATCTCTAGTAAGAGATCCTGCCTATCAGCATTTGTAAGTGAATAATAAATTAATAAAAATCCCAAAATAATCATATTTTGGGAGTGCAAAGGTAAGAAAATATGCGATTAAATCATCTGAAATACAAGATGTACCGAAACCTGGAAAACGAGACTAAAAGTTTCGTAAAAAGAGAAGATTTCTCTTAATATTGTTTGACTTCATTAATTATATTTTGACGGTTTTTATTACTCAAATAAATTTGAAAACCAATCCCGAGATTCAAACTGCTGTTGTATGCCTGACTTCCGAAGCCAACGATACCATTGTATTTCAATAAGGTTTCGAAGCCAATGTTTGGAGTGATAAAATAAGTATAACCTGGGCCGATTCCAATTCCTAAACCTGTTGTGTTAGAACCATTAGAAACGCTCACTCCTTCTAATCCTACTGTTCCTTCGAAAAATAACCGGCCGTGCCGCAAGATGTTGGTGGTGGAATCATTAACGTAATACCTTCCTAAAGCTCCAACTCCATAATTGGTAGTGGTACCGGCTCCTTTTGCGGTTGCTAACCCAAAACTAAGATAAGCGCCTAATGCCAGATTATCCCTCACAAAAAATCCTACCTTCGGATTTATTGTTGCCTGAAATGCGCCGCCACTCCCGAGATTTAAATTCAGGTTCGCTATATCACCGCCTACCAAAACGTTCCCTTTCTGAATCTGTGCATTTGAATTATGTGAACAGAAAATGAAAGTGATTAACAGAAAAATAGTAAATTTTTTCATGATTTTATTTTAAGAATTTGAGTTAAAATCATGCCAATAATTCATTTTTAATATTATTGGTAATTATTAAATTGCAGGAATTGAATCTCAAAACGAAATGAATGAAGAAATGGATTAAGCGTTTACAAAGCACTCACTTTGTAAAGTCGATCGTATATTTTATCGTGGGAGTGATCACTTATCCGGGAATTGTTTTGGTTAACAAGTTGAAAATTACCGGAACTGAACATATCAAGGATCTGCCAAAAAGGAATGTGTTATTTGTAAGCAACCATCAGACTTATTTTGCAGATGTGATTACCTTTCTCCACATTTTTTGTGCTATTAAATGGGGTAAAAAAAATAAATTAGGTGTTCCTTATTATTTATTGAATCCTTTTACAAACGTTTTTTTTGTAGCAGCGGCTGAAACGATGAAAAGTACCTGGCTTACCAGATTTTTTACTTGGGCAGGAGCCATCACCGTAAAGAGAACCTGGAGCTCTCAAAGTAAAGAAGTGCGCAAGAGCCTGAATCCCGGAGACACCAGGAACATTTCAAAAGCATTGCAAAACAATTGGGTCATCACTTTTCCGCAAGGAACAACCAAACCTTATGCACCTGGAAGAAAAGGAACTGCATTTATCATCAAAAATGATCAGCCTATTGTAGTTCCGGTAGTTATCAACGGGTTTAGTAGCGCATTTAATAAGAAAGGATTGAAATTCAAAAAAAAAGGTTCACTACTCACTGTTCATTTCAAAGAGCCACTAGATTATAGATCTGAAGAAACTATTGAAGAAATTTTAGTGAAAGTAATGGATGCGATTGAGCAAAGTAAGAAATTTATGTGTGAGACGAAAAGCCTGGAGGAAAGGGCGCAGAACATATCTAATCAACAAGGATAAACGGGTCTTAATTTATAGTAAACAAATAAATAAACGGATTTCCTATTTCGAAATTTTTGGGAGAAATGTTTTACAGAATTCCGGTAGATATTTAAAAGAGAATTGACGTAACTATTCGACCTGTATTTTCATGGAATTATAAA
>JBDTKF010000005.1:0-24056 GCA_039935455.1 Ginsengibacter sp. | reverse complement strand
AAATAAAATCGGCTTTAGCTTTTCCTTCTTTTGGGGCAGATTTTTTAACGGGTAAAAATGACTCGGCAATGAATTTTTGAGTGGCTGCATTTCTGAATTCACTATAAATAACATCCACGGTATCCACTTCTCCTTTGGAGAACGCATCCATCGCATATTTTGCTGCATTTGCAACATTTTCAAAAGACAACTCAGAAAATATTTTCCAATAATTGTCAATTACTTTATAATGATTTTTTGAAAAATGTTCGTACCCCCTTTTACCTAAAGGCAATATTTGAACATTCCCTTTTGCAAATTGATCGGCGTATTTTTCATGAATATCAAGCTTCGCCAATTTGATGAGATTGCTATTGTAACCACCACATAGTCCACGATCGCTGGTGATCACAATCAACAACACTTTTTCTATCGGCCTTTCTTTTGCAAGCGCAAGATTAATGTCACCTTCAATGTTACCCATAATATTACCCAACATTTCCTGGAGTTTCTGGGCATAAGGCCGCATCCGAATAATGGCATCCTGTGCCCTTCTCAATTTAGCGGCGCTAACCATTTTCATGGCTTTGGTAATTTGTTGTGTGCTCTGAACGCTTTTTATCCGGTTCCTGACTTCTTTTAACGCACCGCTCATATTTTTTGCTATTTATGGGCTGCAAAGGTAAGTGAATACAGGAATAAAACCACTTTCAGAGTGCAAATAAGCCTTCTTTTTAAAGGAATTCGATTTTTACTGATGTCATCCTTCATTACTTTTTTATGAGAATGAAAATGAACAATATTTCTTTGTTTACTATTCAATAGCATAAAAAAACGGCCGATGAAACACATCGGTCGTTTTTATTTCATTAGAAACAGTATCTTATATGATCAGCATAGCATCACCGTAACTGAAAAAGCGGTATTTGTCTTTGATTGCTTTTTTATAAGCTTCCATCATCAGGTCATAACCTGCAAAAGCACAAGCCATGATCAACAAGCTAGTTTTCGGCAAATGAAAATTGGTGATTAATGAATCAGCAATATTAAAATTATAAGGAGGATGAATAAAATGATTGGTCCATCCTTCTGAAGATTTCAATAATTTTTGAGCCGTAAATGAAGTTTCCATCGCGCGCATTGTTGTTGTTCCAACAGAACAAATCCGATGACCGGTTTCCTTCGCTTTATTTACAATTTTACAAGCTTCATCGTCGATGCGATAATATTCTGCATCCATTTTATGCTTGCTCAAATCTTCTACTTCAATAGGACGAAATGTTCCCAAACCAGTGTGTAAAGTAACTTCTGCAAACTTAACTCCCTGAATTTCCAACCGTTTAATTAACTCGGGGCTAAAGTGCAAACCCGCCGTGGGGGCCGCAACAGCTCCTTCATGTTTCGCATAAACGGTCTGGTATCTTTCCCGATCTTCCTCATCAGGTTTGCGTTTTATGTATTTTGGTAAAGGAGTTTCACCCATGAAATACAACATTTTTCTAAAATCTTCTTCACTACCTTCCCAAAGGAAACGAATCGTTCTTCCCCTACTGGTAGTATTATCAATCACTTCAGCGACCAATTCGTCATTTTCACCAAAATATAATTTATTACCGACTCTTATTTTTCTGGCAGGATCTACGATTACATCCCAAAGTCGATTTTGTTTATGTAATTCTCTCAACAGAAAAACCTCAATTTTTGCACCGGTTTTTTCTTTCTTTCCATACATTCTTGCAGGAAAAACTTTAGTGTTGTTTACCACAAAAACATCTTTATCATCAAAGTATTCAAGAACATCTTTGAAATGTTTGTTTTCCATTTTACCAGTGGCTCTTTCGATTACCATCATTCTGCTGTCTTCTCTTCTTTTGGTAGGATTTTGGGCTATTAAATTGAGAGGGAGGTCAAATTTGAATTGACTTAATTTCATGTACAATTATTATTTAAAAGTTAATTGACATGCCATTTACTGAATTTCAGAGATATATGCCAGTTTCCGGTTGGCCATTATCATGTTACGGCATGATTTTTAAGGGCGCAAAGGTACAATCAATTGTTCATTACACAAATAATTTGGTAGAATCCGCAATTTTCAAAAAGAAGCCGCGATTTTCAGAAGAAAATAAAGTACAATTTCAGAAAACATTTAATTTTATTCCATGCTCTATTTAAAGAAGACGCCGTGGATTTTGAAGAAATTATATCCTGACCGCGTTTGGAAAATGAACACGACAGAAAATATTTTATACCTCACTTTTGATGATGGGCCACACCCGGAAATTACTTTATTTGTTTTGGATCAATTAAAGAAGCACAATGCCAAAGCCACTTTCTTTTGCATCGGGAAAAATGTAGAAAAAAATTTTAGCGTGTATGAGCAGGTTCTTGCAGAGGGACATAAAACCGGGAATCACACATTCCGACATTTAAACGGTTGGAAAACACAAGATAAAATATACCTGGATGATATCTCAGATGCTGCGAAAATTATTGATAGTAACCTCTTCAGGCCGCCATACGGAAGGATTACAAGATTTCAATCAAAAGCAATAAGCGGCGGAAACCTTCTTTTAAAAACGATTATGTGGGACGTGTTGTCCGGCGATTTTGATTTGTCAGTCAGTGGCGAAAACTGTTACCTGAATGTGATTAATAATGTAGAACCAGGATCAATCATTGTTTTCCACGACAGCACAAAAGCTTTCAAAGCCTTGCGATATGCGCTTCCCCGAATTCTCGAATATTATTCCGAAAAAGAATTTCAATTCAGAATCTTGAACGAAACGGGCCTATAAAAAAGTTGGGCCTGAGTAGATACTCAAGCCCGTTTTTAATCCGTACCCTATGAAAACTAGTGTGAAGCTAATAATTATTTAACAAAAAATCAACAATTTTAAAAATAAAGTAAAATCCCTCATTTAATATTGAATATTTTAATAAAAATGTTGGTTGTCAAGTTTATTAAATGAACCGATTAGAAGAAAAAACATTTTCCTTTGCAATCATGAAGTTAACAGACACACACACTCATTTATATGTGAAAGAGTTCGAAGAAGACATTGAAGCCGTTGTAGAAAGAGCTCTGACCGAAGGTGTAGATAAATTTTATTTACCGGCAATTGATAGCACAGAAAATGAAGCCTTAATCAATTTAGAAAAAAAATTTTCGAATCAGATGTTTGCAATGACCGGACTGCATCCATGTTCGGTAAAAGAAAATTTCAAAGAAGAATTGAAACAGATTCAGGAACAATTATCAAAAAGAACCTTTGTGGCAATTGGAGAAACAGGTTTGGATTTTTATTGGGACACTACTTTTACGAAGCAACAATATGAGAGTTTGCATATTCACGCCGAATGGGCTATTCAGTACAAAATACCGTTAGTAGTTCATACCAGAAATGCGACGCAGGAAACAATTAAGCTGGTGAAAGAATACCGTGGAAAAAATCTATTCGGGATTTTTCATTGTTTTAGTGGCACTTTACAAGATGCAACAGAGATTATTGATGCAGGATTTCTGTTAGGCATTGGAGGGGTACTAACTTTTAAAAATTCAGGTCTGGCAGAAGTGATTAAAGAAATCGATTTAGAACATCTGGTATTGGAAACAGATTCGCCGTACCTGGCACCAGCACCATTTCGTGGCAAAAGAAATGAAAGCAGTTATATAAAATATATAGCTCAAAAACTGGCAGATGTGAAAAAAATTTCAGTAGAAGAAGTCGCCAGTGAAACAACAAAAAATGCAGAATTTATTTTTAGAAACCGCAATTGATTTCAGAATATTCAAACAGGAAATTACCTGATTGTTCCTTATTTATAAAATTTTCAAAAACCAATTTTATGGATCTTGTCAGAGAAGTGATTCTTCCTATAAATAATAAAACATAGTTTAACTTTTTCCCAGAATATTTTTTTTAATATTGCACTTTGTGTTTTGCTGGATGTTTGGAGAATAGGTAAATATATCATCGGATTTTGTCAAAAGAACTTTGAGGTTTTAAACTTAACATGAACGATATCCCCATTTCGAATCCCAAAAAATTAAAGCAATTAGCTGCTACCGCTATTTGTGGTAACGATATCACTTCATCGTGTCTTTATGTATCCGCATTATGTATTGTTTACGCCGGACAATATGCTTTTATTGCTTTGTTGATTGTCGGATTGGTTTTATTCTTTTTCAGAAAAATTTATGGCGAAGCAGTCGGGGCATTGCCTCTTAACGGTGGTGCATACAATATTCTTTTGAACACAACCAGCAAAGGCAATGCATCATTAGCTGCATGTTTGACTATTCTTTCTTATATGGCGACAGCCGTTCTCTCAGCCTCCGAAGCGATGAACTATCTGCATAGTGTCTTCCCGTTTTTTCCGGTAATCATCGCCACAATGATTTTGCTTACTATCTTCTTACTGCTTACCATTGGCGGCATCAGTGAATCTGCAACAGTATCTATCATCATTTTCCTGATTCATCTGAGTGTTTTGGCTTTATTGATCGGCAGTGGAATTTATTTCATAATTGTAAACGGAATAGATATTGCAAGAATAAATTTTCATAGTCCTTTAAAAAGCAGTATTTCGACTGCCATATTTCTTGGTTTTAGCACTGCAATGCTTGGTATTACTGGTTTTGAAACGTCTGCCAATTTTATAGAAGAACAAAAACCAGGTGTTTTTCCAAAAACCTTACGTAACATGTGGATTCTGGTGATGATCATAAACCCCGTGATCGCTTTGCTCGCTGTTTCGATTATGCCTCTGGAATCTGTAGCTGGTCATGAAACTGCCTTTCTTGCTTTTATGGGAAATCAGACCGCAGGATCATGGCTGGCATTAATCGTTTCTTTGGATGCAGCTTTAGTGTTGAGTGGCGCTGTATTAACTGCTTTTATTGGCGTGAATGGGTTAATGAAACGTATGACACTGGACCGGATATTTCCCCAGGCTTTATTGAAAGAAAATTCAAAGGGAAGTTCTCCAAGAATATTGATTGTGTTTTATTTATTATGCTTTTCAATTCTTTTCATCACTGCAGGCGAACTGGCTCCGTTAGCAGGCGTTTACACCATTTCATTTTTATCCGTGATGGCGTTTTTTGGGTTTGGGAATTTATTGCTAAAAATAAAACGGGCAAAATTACCCCGGCCTGAATATGCTCCCCCCTTCTTCGTTTTCCTGGGTATATTGGGAATCCTGATTGCATTGTATGGAAATATAAAACTTCATCCCGATTATCTGGTTGTATTTCTTCAATACTTTATTCCGGCGATTTTAATTATCTACACATTTTTGAAAAGGAAAGTAGTGATTCATTATTTACTGCTTTATGCGAATTCTGTATTTGATAAAATTCAGCGCGCCTCAGTTTTTAGCCGGTTTCATCTTACCAAAGAAATGCGAAGATTAAACAAGCAGCCTTTTGTATATTTTACCAAAGGTGATAATATTGCCGTTCTCAATAAAGTCATTCAATACGTTCAGGAGAATGAGATCACGCAAAAATTAAAAATTGTAACTGTTCTGCAAAAAGAACAAAAATTGAATAAAGTTTTTGCGCGTGATTTTGAAGCGATGGACAGGGCCTATCCCGATATCAAAATTGAATACATACAAATCCCGGGGATTTTCGGTCCTGAGATTATTGATAAATTAAGCCGGGAATGGAATATTCCGCACAACTTTATGTTCATCGGTTCGCCCAGCGACCGCTTTCCTCACAGGCTTTCAGATCTTGGAGGCGTAAGGTTGATTATTTAGTTTCAGTTCTTTGGAGTTTGGTTTTTCAAACCCAACTCATAAAAATCAGTTCTCCTGTCTTTCAAATTTCTGACACTTCCATGAGCATGCAATTCATCCAGTAACGAAAGATCTACGTCTGCAATCAAAATCATCTCCGTGTTGGCAGTTGCTTCACTCTTAATTCCGTTTGAGGGAAACGCAAAATCACACGGCGTAAAAACCGCTGATTGCGAATATTGAATATCCATGTTTTCTACTTTTGGAAGATTGCCAATACAGCCCGTAATTGCCACGAAACATTCATTCTCAATTGCTCGTGCCTGTGAGCAATAACGAACCCGGTTATATGAATTTTGGGTATCAGTCAGAAAAGGAACAAACAATATCTGCATTCCTTCATTTGCCATCAATCTTGATAGTTCCGGAAATTCAACATCATAACAAATAAGTATCCCGATTTTACCGGCATCTGTATCAAAAATATTTAATTTTTTACCGCCACGAATTCCCCAAAACTTAGCTTCATCAGGAGTGATATGTATTTTTTCATATTGGTCAATAGCACCATTTCTATGGCAGAGATAACCCACATTTCGTAAAGTATCTTCTTCAATACTTGGCACACTTCCGGTAATGATGTTCACATTATACTTTATAGCCAGTTCTCTAAAACGTCTTACGAAATCAGGGGTATATTGTGCAAGTGCCCGCATAGCTTCTGCTTCAGACATTTCGTTAAATTCCGCCAACAAAGGGCCATTGAAAAGTTCAGGCAATAACGCAAAATCACTTTTATACGCTGATATGGAATCAATAAAAAACTCTACCTGCGTAAACATTTCATCCATATCTTTATAAGGGCGCATTTGCCACTGAATCAAACCCAGTCGCACGTAAGTTTTGGAATTGAATAAAGTTCTTGCTTCACTGGTAAAATATACATTATCCCACTGAAGCAAAGTAGCATATTCCATGCTTTGTGCATCCTCAGGCATATAATTTTTCAATACTTTCTTTACCTGAAAATCGTTGGCCAGTTGAAATGAAAGTACCGGATCATAAATTTCTTTGCGCTTTACTTTTTGAATATATTCTTTTGGTAAAAGTTTGTCAGCATATTTATGATATTCTGGAATTCTTCCACCGAAAACAATGGCTCGCAAATTTAACTGTTCACACAACTCTTTACGGGCATCATACAAACGTCTTCCAAGTCTAAGTCCGCGATATTCAGGATGTACAAAGATTTCAATTCCATAAAGCACATCGCCATTCTCACGGTCATGCGTATTAAAAGTGTAATTGCCGGTTATTTGTTTATAATTATGTGAGTCTCCAAAACGATTGTAATCAACAATTATAGAAAGCACACAGCCGACAACTACTCCATCTACTTTAATCACAATCTGACCTTCGGGAAATTTTTCGATCAGTTTTTCGATTGTCGCCAAACTCCATAAATTTCCGTTCCAGCCCGGGTAAGAAGCTCTCATAGCGCTTAAAAGTTCCTGGTAATTTTCATACTTCAAATTCCCGATTTCAATTTGTTTCATTTATAAAATTTTGAAAATGATTTAGTAAATTTAAAATGCTTCTTCCAATGAAATATAAAAAAAAAGTTGCAAACTTATAAAAGTTCGCAACCTTTAATTACAAAATTGAAAATATTATTTGTCTTCAGTAATGATCGGACGAGGAAAATCTGTGTTATTCTGGCTTCCTGGGTTTTCCAGGTTTTTCAAAAAGGGTTTGAAGAAATCCAGAGGAATTGGGAAAATAGTAGTCGAATTATTTTCTGTTGCTATTTCACGTAACGTTTGTAAATACCGCAAGGTTAAAGCACTTGGCTGTTGTTCCAAAATTTTTGCTGCATCGCTCAATCTTTGTGAGGCCTGGAATTCGCCTTCTGCAGCGATAACCTTTGCCCTACGTTCTCTTTCAGCTTCTGCCTGCTTAGCCATTGCACGTTGCATTTCTTGTGGAAGATCAATTTGTTTCACTTCCACGTGAGTTACTTTTACTCCCCATGGCTCTGTCTGCTGATCAATTATATGCTGGAGCCGGACATTTATTTTTTCCCTCTGAGAAAGTAATTCATCCAATTCAGATTGGCCCAAAACACTTCTCAAGGTTGTTTGTGAAAGTTGGGAAGTACCCACTAAATAATTTTCAATTTCAATAATCGCTTTTTGCGGATCTATCACCCGAAAATAAATGACAGCATTCACTTTTATGGAAACGTTATCCTGTGTGATTACATCCTGTGGCGGTACGTCCATTACT
This sequence comes from Ginsengibacter sp., assembly GCA_039935455.1. Taxonomy (GTDB): domain Bacteria; phylum Bacteroidota; class Bacteroidia; order Chitinophagales; family Chitinophagaceae; genus Ginsengibacter. The sequence continues at coordinate 16,043 of JBDTKF010000005.1, read as the reverse complement.
ACAATCCGTAAACTTACCTTTACCATCTTATCAATTATTGGAACCAAAAGAATCAGTCCCGGCCCTTTTACGCCACCATCCAATACCCTTCCCAATCGGAAAATTACACCTCGTTCATATTCGCGAAGAATGCGGATAGAACTGGCAAGGATATAAAGTATAAATACAATAAGTATTATCAAAGGAAGACCAATAGGAAATTGTTGCATGTTTTATTTTTTTAAAGTTGAATTGAATGAATAATTGTTTCGTTAAATCGTGTTTGTATCCGCAGCCTGAACGTATAAAGTAAGTCCTTTAATTTCTTTTACAATGACTTTTTTATTTTTATCAATTTTCCCCGACAGTGAAATGGCATTCCAGGTTTCTCCTGATATTTTTACCTGACCTTGTATATCCAGTTCACCCATAGTTTCAGCGGTTTTTCCTACCAAAGTATCAATCCCTGAAACCGGTTTGGATCTTTGCGCACGCAATCCAAGTGTTATTAAAAAAATGAAGAACAGCGCGGAAAAAGCAGTGACAGAAAAAATTACACTCCAGGACAAAGAAACGAAATTTTCTGCCGGGCTGCTTCTAAATAAAATCATCGAGCCGAGCAATACTGAAATCGTTCCTCCTATGGCCAAAAGGCCATGACTGATTATTTTGATCTCCAGTAAATAAAGAATAATTCCAAATATGATTAGCGATAATCCTGCATAATTTACCGGCATCGAACTCATGGAATAGAATGCAAGGATCAAACAAATAACGCCAATAATTCCGGGGAAAATAGCACCGGGACTGAACAATTCAAAAAGAAGTCCGTAAAATCCGAGCATCATGATAATATAAGAAATATTTGGATCGCTTAACCGGCTCAATACTTTTTGAAAGAAACCCATTTCCATCGTTTCTATAGTCGCGTTTTTTGTATGCAGAATTTTAGCGCCATTATTTAATTCAATTTGTTTCCCGTCTACTTTTATTAGCAAATCTTTATTATCATTTGCTATAAAATTAATCACATTATTTTGAAGCGCTTCCTGTTCGGTAATCGAAACGCTGGTTCTTACCGCATCTTCTGCCCACTTAATATTTCTTCCTCTTTTTTCAGCGATACTTCTTATAAAAGCAGAAGCATCATTAATTACTTTTTCATTCATTACTCCATCAGATTTGCCTTGCATATCTACAGGATGAGCCGCACCAATGTTGGTTCCCGGAGCCATCGCAGCAATATTAGCAGCCAATGTGATGAATGTTCCGGCAGAGCCCGCGTGAGCACCGGTCGGAGAAACATAAACGATTACGGGGACTTTTGATTGCATCATGTTCGTAACAATTTCTCTGGTCGAAGTGAGCAGTCCACCCGGAGTATTTAAATGAATAAGAAGGCATTCGGCGCTGTCATTTTCAGCTTTTTCAATTCCCTGGTGAATAAATTCAGCAGTAGATGGATTGATCCCATCACTGACAGTGATAGAAATTACCTTTTGCGCAAATGAAAAGGCAGGAAACAAGAATATCCATGCAAAAAAAACAAGCAACCGGCGCACATACGGTGGATTTACAATGATTTTTTGCAACTTAGGTTCCATACTCGTAATATACGGATTGGGAAGTTATAAACAAAAAGAAGTTGGCATTTTAGAATTCAAAAACTGAGCCCTCCAGAGTTCGAAAACCCGGATTTTTTTCAAAACCAGTAAATAAAGAAATAGTACGAATTCTTAGTTTACGATAGGTTTTGTTTGAATGATGACTATTGAATTATGTCTTTTTATTTCAAATGCATTTCCAGCAATTTTTTCCATTTCTCGTAAAGCTGGTCATATATTTCAATGTTAGAAGGTTCAAATTTTTCAAGTAGTTTAAATTTCGAATAGGCATCACCGTAAGATTGATAAACTCCAGCTCCGATACCCGCTCCCAGAGCGGCTCCAACACTACCATCATTTTCATATAATTCAACAGCAACACCTGTAGAGTTTACAAAGGATTGAATAAAAACATCGCTCAAAAATAAATTGGCTTTACCTGCGCGGATGATTGTCGGATGTAAATTATTTTCTCTCATGATGTCGAGACCATATCGAAATGCAAACGCAATTCCTTCCTGAACCGCGCGAAAAATATGCGCTTTGGTATGTTTATTTAAGTCGAGATTTGCTATGTGTGCACCGACTATTTTATTCTGTAACATTCTTTCTGATCCATTTCCAAAAGGCAGCACAAATAGCCCTTCACTTCCCGGTTCGATTGTAGCAGCAAGTTCATCCATTTGCTCATAACTCAAATTCTGCCCATAAAGCTTTTTCGCCCAGCTATACATGATAGCCGCGCCATTGATGCAAAGTAAAACACCAATCCTTTTTTCATCAGGGGAATGATTTACATGAACAAAACTATTCACTCTTGAAAACTTATCCGACAATAACTGATCGGTGACGGCATAAATTACGCCTGAAGTACCAGCATTGGCAGCCACTTCTCCAGGCTGAAGCACATTTAATGACAACGCATTATTTGGCTGATCACCTGCTTTATAAGTTACGGGAATATTTTCGACTATGCCTAACCGTTGTGCGATTTTTGATTGTAATTTTCCATGAGAAGAAAATAATTTTTGTACTTCCGGAATCAATGTTTTTTTAAAACCAAAAGTTTTCATCACATCTTCGGATAGGCCATCCTTTTTGAAATCCCAGAATATCCCTTCAGATAATGCAGAAGAGGTAGTGGTAATTTTTCCGGTTAATTTCATCGCAATAAAATCACCTGGCAACATTATTTTATCAATCTGTTGATAAATTTCGGGTTCATTTTTTTTTACCCAAGCTAATTTTGAAGCGGTAAAATTTCCCGGAGAGTTTAGAAGAGAGGATGAGCACGTCTTTTCACCGATTACTTTCAATGCATTTTCACCGATTTCCACCGCGCGGCTATCACACCAAATAATTGCATCTCTTAAAACTTTTTGATGCTTATCTACCAAAACAAGTCCATGCATCTGATAAGAAATTCCAATAGCAGCGATTTCTCTTCCATCAATTTTCTTTGAATCAATTAATTTTCGGATTGCCTGAACTGTGTGTTCCCACCACATTTCAGGATCCTGTTCAGCCCAGCCGGATTGCAGAGAAGTAATTGAATTTTCAGTTTCCGGATATTGAGCAGAAGCAACAGATTGTTGGGTTTGTGCATCAACGGCAGAGACTTTTATAAATGAAGTACCTATATCAATTCCTAATAAAAGCATGATTCTTATTTTGTGGTTTCTAACATAATTTATTCATCCAATAAACTTTCGCTTATTCCCAATTCAAGTCCTCTTATTTCCGCTAATCCCCGTAAGCGCCCTATTCCGCTATACCCGGGGTAAGTTTTTTTAGTGAGATCATCAAGCATCTGGTGCCCATGATCGGGACGCATAGGAATAGAAAGATTTCTCATTTTCATGAGCAAAACAATTTCTTTGATTACTTTATACATATCCACATCTCCTTCCAAATGATTGGCTTCATAAAAATTTCCCAGGTCATCACGTTTGGTACTTCTTAAATGAATAAAGTGAATTTGTTCTCCGAAAATCCGGATCATTCTTACCAAATCATTATCAGCCCGGACACCAAATGAACCGGTACAAAAGCACAAACCATTTGCCGGTGAAGGAACAGCATCAATTAGTTCCTGTGCATCCTTTTCAGTGCTTAATATTCTTGGTAATCCTAAGATCGGGAATGGAGGATCATCCGGATGAATAGCCATTTTCAAACCCAACTCTTCAGCTACCGGAACGATTTCTTTCAAAAAGAAAAACAAATGTTCTTTTAATTTTTTTGCATCAATTTCTTCATACGTTTTTAATGCAGCCAAAATCTGTTCTTCCGTAAAACGTTCTTCGCTTCCCGGAAGACCCAAAAGTGTATTCCGATAAAGTATTTCCTTTTCTTCAGCCGTCATTTTTTCGAACCGTTCTTTTGCTTTTTCAATTTCATTTATTGAATAATCTTTGGTAGCACCCGGACGTTTTAATAAAAATAAATCGAAGGCAATAAAAGCAGATTTTTCGAATCGTAATGCCTTGCTTTTATCAGGCATTTCAAATGAAATATCTGTGCGCATCCAATCCAGTATCGGCATAAAATTATAGGTAACCACTTTTAAACCACAAGCGGCTACATTACGCAAGCTTTCTTTATAATTTTCAATGAATTGTTTATAGTTTCCTGTTTGCTTTTTTATGTCTTCGTGTACGGGAAGGCTCTCGATCACTGTCCATGTCATACCTGCGTTTTCGACCAGGGACTTCCTATTTTTAATTTCTTCTTTTGTCCATATATCGCCAACAGGGATATGATGCAACGCAGTAACAATTCCTGAACATCCCGCCTGGCGTATATCCCATAAGCTGACTGGATCATTAGGACCGTACCACCTCATAGTTTCCTCCATGAATAGCTTTTCTTCTTTAATCACAATTTTATTTCAATTTTTTACAGTAAAACAACAAATATGATGAATTTTGAAATGATAGTTCACATTTCATTAATTGTAAAGTGAGCATCACATGAAATGGCTTCGAAGCGCCTGGGTCAACACTCCTAAAACGAGAAATAATAATACTTTTCACAATCGGTTTTTTGACTCTCTTATAATGCGCTGAACACGTTTATCCTGCCACGCCTAACGGTGAGAAGTAAACGAAAACAGAAATAACAATTACAACGACAATTACGGACAAAATTACATCCCACTTATTCCAGCTCGCACGGCTCGCAGCCCGGTCTTCAGCAACGGTAGTTGCGAAAGTCAATCCTCTAATCTGCGCTTCATCCGGCTTTGGTGTAAGTAAGCTGACAATTACCATCAAAGCGATAGAAAATAAGAATAACAAAATGCAGAAATATAAAAAATTAATGGTAGCAAATGAATGAAGAATTCCGGTTAAATCGTTTTGAAATAATTCCAATGTTAATTTGATGATACCCAGAATAAATCCTACCACCATTCCTGTGAGCGCCCCGGTTCCATTAATTCGTTTGAAGAATACGCCCAACAAAAAAACTGCTGCAATTGGTGGAGCCAGATAAGATTGTACACTTTGAAGATATTGGTACAAAGTGCCGGATATCCTGCTCATCAAAGGGATCCATGCCATGCCCAACAAGACCACAACACCCGTCGCAATTCGACCCACTTTTACGAGCTCTTTACCATCCGCCTCCGGTTTTATTTTTTGGTAAATATCCATGGTAAATAAGGTAGAACACGCATTGTAAACCGAGGCTAATGAGCTCATCAATGCTGCCAGCAAGCCACCGGCCAGCAAGCCCCTTAGCCCAACAGGCATCAACGCTTTTACCAGGGTAGGAAATGCTTCATCATTCACCTGCAAATCTAACTTTCCCTGTGCATGAAGAGCCGCTGCAATCAAGCCTGGAACAAGAAAGATAAAAAAAGGAAGAAGCTTTAAATAAGCCGCGAATATCGTTCCCCTTCTTGCCTGTCTCTCATCACGGCCGGCCAGGCACCGTTGCACAATATGCTGGTCGGTACACCAATACCAGATACCGACTATGGGCGCCGCAAACGTAATTCCAAGCCATGGAAAATCAGGATCATTTAAGGAAGGAAACATGTTCAGTTTTTCCTTAGGCACTGAATTCATAAGACCCTGCCAACCTCCTACTTTATCCAAACCAATAAACAACAACACGGCAGAGCCTAACAACAACACAAAGGCCTGGATGGCTTCTGTGTACATTACAGTATGCAACCCCCCAAGGATGGTATAAATACCGGTTATTACCACCAGGATAATGGCACCTGTCCAGAAATCAACTCCCAAAAAAGAATTGAAAACAAGCGCTCCGGCAAATATGGTGACCGACGCCTTTGCAATTACATAACTTAAGAGTTGGATTATAGAAAGTAGTCTCCGGGCTTTTGCATTGAATCGCCGCTCCAAAAACTCAGGCATTGTATAAACCATGCTGCGCATATAAAACGGAACAAATACCCAGCCCAGTACCAATACCACCCAGGAGTGCATTTCATAATGTCCCATTACAAGGCCGGAAGTAGCTCCTGTGCCCGCCAGACCCACAATGTGCTCTGAGCCTACATTTGAAGCAAGTATTGACGCTCCAATAACCCACCAACCGAGATTCCGGTTAGCCAAAAAATAATCCGAAGGAGTTCCCCGTTTTTTTCTAATGGACCAAACGGAAACCCCGGCAATAATAAGCAGGTAAAGGATTACAAAGAGTATGTCGACCGTTCCAAGAAAGTGCATAAGAGAGGTTGAAATATGAAATGAAGTTAGATGAAGCGGTTAATAATATTTTCGAAATATTCCTGCTTGCCGCTTCTTACTTTAGGCTCGCCGCTTTCCACAGCCAGGTTTTTCAGGTCTTCCAAAGTCAGTTTACCTTCTTCAAAAGCTTTCCCTTTTCCCTTGTCGTAGGAAGCATATCTTTCTTCGCGCAATTTTTTATAATCAGATTTATTGAGCACATTATCTGCGATAATCAGGGCTCTTGCAAATGCATCCATTCCGCCGATATGTGCATAAAAAAGATCTGCCGGATCTGTAGAGTTTCTTCTGATTTTCGCATCAAAATTTATACCACCGCTTTTGAAGCCACCAGCTTCCAGAATGACCAGCATGGCTTCTGTAAGTTCATTGATATTATTTGGGAACTGATCGGTATCCCAACCATTTTGGGAATCGCCACGATTGGCATCCATACTTCCAAGAACGCCTGCATCAGAAGCCACTTGTAATTCATGAGTAAATGTATGACCAGCGAGTGTTGCATGATTCACTTCTATATTCAATTTGAAATCATTCATCAGATCGTATTGGCGCATGAAACTAATGCAGGTAGCTGCGTCATAATCATATTGATGCTTGGTTGGTTCACAAGGTTTTGGTTCAATTAAGAAAGTTCCTTTAAACCCATTTTTTCGTGCATAATCTTTTGCAGTGTGTAAGAATTTCGCCAGATGCTCCTGTTCTCTTTTCATGTTGGTATTCAGCAAAGTCATATAACCTTCTCTACCTCCCCAGAAAACATAATTTTCTCCTCCCAATTCGATAGTGGCGTCCAGCGCGGCTTTCACCTGGGCAGCAGCATGTGTTAGCACCTCAAAATCAGGGTTGGTGGAAGCGCCGTTCATATATCTTTTATGAGAAAAAAGATTGGCAGTGCCCCACAATAATTTTACACCACTCTGATCCTGTTTTTGTTTTGCATACGCTGTAATAGTCCGCAATCTTTTCTCATTCTCAGCAATATCGTTTGTAAAATCTATGAGGTCCAAATCATGAAAACAATAATAAGGCAAATTCATTTTAGTGATAAATTCAAACGCAGCATCCATTTTATCTTTCGCTCTTTTTATAGGATCTTCTTTTTCATTCCATGGAAATAAATGAGTTCCCTCGCCAAAAGGATCAGCGCCCACATTATTGAACGAATGCCAATAAGCACAGGCAAACCTGAAGAACTCTTTCATTGTTTTGCCTGCCACTTTTTTATTTTGATCATACCAGCGATAGGCGAAAGGGTTATCGCTTTTTAATCCTTCAAATTTTATTTCGGGGATATTTCTAAAGAATTCTTTTTTTCCTGTGGTTATAGCCATGTTTTGAGTTTTATGATTAAATTTATTATTACTTTTTGTCAAAAATAATAATCTTCATTCAAATTAATGAATGAAAAACATAGTAAATAAAGTTTCATAAAGAATTCGCAATCTAGAGCTTTCATTTCAAGGTGAATAATTGCTTTGAGGGGTTTGATTTTATCTATTCAAAAATACCGGGTTAGGTTCAAAATTGTTTCGTATCAAAAAAAAGATGCACGATTGAACACCTCTGGATATTGATCAAAAGTGAATCAAATGATTCATAATAACGAATAAATAACCCTTGCCAGAAATATGCTTCACCTTGAACTCTTACTTTTGCAGAATAAAATTGAACCTATGCGTATTACACCTGATAACAGGCTGAAGAAATTGATTATCATCGGTGACAGATTATTGATAAAACCTACCCAACCGGATGAAAGAACCGCCAGTGGGCTTTATTTACCGCCGGGTGTACAGGAAAAAGAAAAAGTACAGCAAGGTTATGTATTTAAAGCGGGACCAGGTTATGCGATTCCAATGCCCGTAGAAGATGAGCCGTGGAAGGAGGAAGGAGAAAAAGTAAAGTATGTACCACTCCAGGCCAGAGAAGGTGATTTGGCTATCTTCCTGGTAAACGCCGCAACCGAAATAATGTATGAAGGTGATAAATATTTTATTGTTCCACAGAGTGCTGTCCTTATGCTTGAAAGAGAGGAAGATCTGTAACTACCAAAAAAATAATAGCCCTTTTTTGTTTGTTTACTATAATAACAAATTAACGGTATCCATAGATTCATTCCGAATTAGAATTTTCAAAAGGAAATTTCAAACCAATCTGTTTGCGAATTTCTGTCATAGTTTCCTGGATTTCATTGCTACGTAAATGAGGAATAACAGGGCTTTCAATCCTTCCGTCAAGAATCATGTCAGTAGCATGCTGCATTTCAAAAATAAATCCACGCGAGGGACGATTGTCTTCATAAGTTTCCACAAGATTAAATTCTTTATCGAATAATTTGACCGAACCGGCTTTCCAGAAATCCGGCAATTCAATGTACCCTTCTTCGCCAAACAACCTAAACTTATTAGACATGCGGGTAGTGACAGAAGTGAACAAAGTAGCGCTAACTCCTCCGTATTGAAAGATCATTCCAACCTGTTCATCAACTCCGGTGCTTGTCATAATCCCAGAAGCTACAATTTTTTCAGGCGCTCTGTTGAGATAATAATAGGTAAGTGCTATCGGATAAACACCCAGATCCAGCAACGATCCTCCTGCAAGATTTGGATTGTATATTCTTCCTTCCAATTTTTTTTCCATGGGCACTGCAAAATCAGATTGGATCACTTTCAGTTTCCCAATCCTTCCTTCGTCCAGCCATTGCCTGGCCTTCTGGGTTGCAGGCAAAAAATAAGTCCACATTGCTTCCATCAAAAAAACCTTCTTCTCTTTTGATACAGACATCAATTTTTTGAAGTCTGTATCATTTACAGTGATTGGTTTTTCACACAAAACTGCTTTATTATTATGCAAACATTTTAGCACCTGTTCAAAATGGAAATTATGTGTCGAAGCAACATACACCGCATCTACTTCCCCGAGGGTGTATAATTCATCATGACTTAATGCCTTTGGAATATTATATTGCTTTGCAAAATCGGTCGCCCTTGCTTTATCACTCGATGCAACAGCCACCAGTTCTGCGTTTCGCATCAATGAAAACTCTTTAGCGAATGCGTTGGCTATTCTTCCGGCTCCCAAAATTGCCCAACGAATTTTATTTTTCATGTTCGTATTTGTTTTATTTTCACTGTCCTTTAAAGTTCAGAAACGATTTCTAAAATGAAAACCAAAATACCTTTTAGACAGGTACAAATGTCAGCAAAATATATGTACGCCTAACGGGTTCAATCCTGCTGAGTAAAATAGAAATCATAATTATTTATTGGTTTACTGGTTCATTTTTTTCCCTTTTATAAACATATTTTATTTAAAATCAGGGTGCTAAAAATTTGCGTTGTTCCGTTTCTTCATTCCATCTGTTTTTTTTATGAGATCATTTTCCATTTCATAGTATTACTACTTTTCCGGTTCGCACAGATTCGTCGCAGGCAAATGCAATCCTCAAACTATTCACTGCATCTTCTACATGATCGATGAGGTTGCTATCGTTCCTGATCGCATCCAGGAAAAAACTTTGTTCCCGGTTACAAAGTTCCTGATGGTTTGGTTCATCTTCGAGATTGATCCAGGTATCTTCTTTCGCAAATTTTTCATTTTCATCTAATTCGGCATGATGATACCTGAGCGACTCAGTTTTAGTATGGGATTCGATGGAGTCAGACTTCCTTTCTCCACTTGCTTTTTTTGCTACAATTGATACAGATCCTTTGGGTCCAATTACGTCTTTCACGAAGAAGGCAGTTTCACTCATCATAGGTCCCCACCCTGCTTCATACCACCCCACAGAACCGTCCGCAAAGCGAATCTGCAGCTGACCGTAATTATAATTATCCACAGCAATGTCTTCAGTGAGGCGTGCACCGATTGCATACACTTGTGTCGGCCTGGAGCGTGTCATCTGGCACATTACATCAATATAATGAACTCCACAATCAACAATAGGGCTCAGGCTTTTCATTAGGTTTCTGTGAAGAGTCCACATATCCCCATCACTTTGCTGATTGAGATTCATCCTCATCACCAAGGGTTTCCCCAATTCCTGGCTAATCGCTATAAATCGTTGCCAAGAGGGATGATGCCGAAGAATATAACCCACTACTAATTTTTTATTAGTCTTTTTGGCTGCTTCCTGTACTTTTTCAGCTCCTTTGACCGAATCTGCCAATGGCTTTTCGATAAACACATGGCAGCCTTTCTCCAATGCTTTAATGGCGTATTTTTCATGAGTATCGGGATAGGTGGAAATACAAACTGCATCAGGCTTTGTAACCTCAAGGGCTTCTTCATAGTTATCAAATAATTGATAACTTCCCCCTAATTTTTTATTTAAAACTTCTTTACTTGCTCCGCGGGAAACAAGCCCGCAAATTTCAAAACCATCGAGCATATGATAAGCCATTGCATGTGATGATCCCATGTTACCACATCCCAATACAAGGACACGCAAATTGTTTGAGTTTTGTTCCATGATGAAAAATTTTGAGTATTATAAATTCATTTTTTTTGTTTCTGCAAAGTACTCACTGCAACCCAAACTTTTATTCTGGCCGCATTCTGGAATTCGTTTGTTTGTAGATTTTTTTTAAAATTTATCTTCCCGTCCCTATTGGTTCAATATTATATTTTTGGCTGGTTCAACCAACATCCTTGGATTATTAAGTATGTGGATCCATTATTTCTTCTTATCAAATTGAGTCAGATTCAACATCGGGTTTATTTTTTCTTCAGACATGAGCATTTTATCCCAGGTTATTCTTCGCTGAGCCTTTGCGGCGTTCCTACCCAAGATAGCGGTAAGAGTGGATTCGGTTCCCTGCTGAATCTCATTCAAATAATTTTTAGTCTCAATACTATCAATGAAAGATTTCACTTTATTTTTATCCGCATCATAAAGCGATGAAAGAAAAGCTCCCGAAGCAACCTGTTCCGGAGTGGCTTCTCCTTTTACAACGCCCGAATCCCATTTGTTTTCACCGTTGATGTATACTCCTCTATTGTAATGCGCTTCAGCGATTCCTTTAGTACCTATAAACCTGGCGCAAACATCACCAAATTGCGGTCCCACCTGAGTAGAGTGAATACTCATGTTCAGGTTGCCAGGATATTCATATGCCACCTGGTAATTGTTCCAGGCATTGCCAAACTCAGGCCCATGATTGATACCTCCGGTACCCATCGCCGTAATAGGATGTTTGCCGATTGCCCAGTTACAAACATCCAGCATATGAATGCCCTGATCTAATAATATTCCACCGGATAGTTCCAGAAAATGAAAGTGATTTCGAATCCGTGCTTCGTCATAAGGCATATTCTTATAAGGTTTAAGAGGCACGGCAGAAGAAAAATAATATAAATCAGCACTTACAATATCTCCTATATCCCCGTTATGAATTCTTTTTATAATTTCAATATAAGGTGTTGCGTATCGGATCTCAAAACCTATTGCCACACTTAATTTGCCATTCAAACTTTTACCTACCAATTCAATTTGTCTGCATCCCTCTACATCTATTGCAGCAGGTTTCTCGCAATAAACATGTTTACCGGCAGCAACAGCGGCAGAAAGGAATTTCGGGTGTGTATAAGCAGGTGATGAAATTAATACTGCATCCACAGATTTATTCTCCAGAAGTCTCATGTAGGCTTTTGAGCCCTGGTAAATGTTGGCTTCTTCTATTGAAGGAAATCCTTTGTCTTCATTAAGTTTATTGAATTTTCCTTTCGCCATTTGGAGTTGTGAGTCAAATACATCCGCCATAGCGATGATGTTGATATTCGTATGTTTTGACATAGTGGAGATAACCGACGTTCCTCTGTTTCCGCAACCAATTATACCCATTCGGATTGCAGAGTTAGCATGCGAGCCAAAGACTATTCTCGGGCTCAAAATGGCTGCGGAGGAAATGATGGCTGCACTTTTAACAAAGGTTCTTCGTTTCATTTTTTAATTTTGATTGGTTTGATAAATGTGTCTGTAACATAATAACACCGTTCCAGATATGGAAGGCTTACGCGATAAAAATAAAATAAATTCACTAAACTACCCTGCCAGGTAAATACCAATACCAATCACCGGAGAAAAAAACGGTGAAAAGTGAAAAGTTTCTATAAACAAATCTCCCGGACATCCCGCAAATCAGACTCCGGCCAGAGAAATTGATCTAAGTGTATTCCGACACACAAACGAAAAATCGAAAAGCGTTTCATACATATAAATTTGTAGATTTGCGCTCCTTTTTTGGAACAATGGAGACTTGTCCGAGTGGTTGAAGGAGCACGCCTGGAAAGTGTGTATACGGGAAACTGTATCAAGGGTTCGAATCCCTTAGTCTCCGCAGAAATCAGGAATGGTTTTATTTGAAGCAGATGATTCAGAAAAAACAAGCTGAACGCAAAACATCTCTTGCAAAATTCATTAAAATAAAATTTAATTTGCTCCAAATTTAAAATCTTTTATGAAACTAAATACTACTTTCTCTTTCGCTCTCTTTGTGATTTTTTTTGTATCGGCCTGCAATACGTTGCCTAAAAAAAATCAAACCGAAAAAGAAGAAAATACATTAACCGATTCGATTAGTGTAAAGCTTCAGTTGGTAAGTAGTATTCCCGAAGAGCCTGTTGAATTAAACACGACAGATGATAATAGTGGAAGGAGTTTTATAACCGACGTCAAAGGGAAAATATGGATTATTAAGAATGATTCTGTGCAGCCAAAACCATTTTTTAATCTCTATGAAAAAATAGGAAAGCCGGATAGCAAATCAATCATAGGAATCATTTTTGGTGTTGCCTTTCACCCACAATACGCCACCAATCATAAATTTTATGTTTGCTACAACGCACCGTCAAAGCCAAATAGCGCCGATTCTAAACTCGTCGTTTCTCAATTTACCTCAGAAAAAGATAATCCTGATTTGGTTGATTTGAAATCAGAACAAGAAGTTATAGAATTTAAAGGTGCTACCGTTCAGGACAATGGCGCTCAAATCGTTTTTGGCCCAGATGGGTATCTATATATTTCGTTGGGCGACGACAATGCAAAGGACACAACGTATCGTTATCGCTCACAAGACCTAAATTTTCTTAACGGAAAATTACTCCGCATTAATGTCGATAACCTTCCTTATACCATTCCGGCTGATAATCCTTTTGTGCATGTAAAAAATGCAAGGCCTGAAATTTGGGCTTATGGGTTTCGGAAGTTGTGGCATTTTTCATTTGACCCACATTCAGGCCAGATTTTTGGAGGAGACGTGGGCGAGGAAAAAGAAGAAGAAATTGATATGATTACCAAAGGCGCAAACTATGGCTGGCCGATTATGGAAGGAAACAGTGTTTATGAGAAAAATAATGGGAAAAATGACCACGCTTTTGTAGCGCCAATAAATACCTATACTCATGAAACTGGTATTTGTATCATTGGAGGAAAATTTTATTATGGAAATGATATTCCAGAGTTAAGAAATAAATATTTTTTTGCAGATTGGAAAGAAAAACTCTTTGCGTTGGCAAAAGATAATCATGGAAAATGGCAAAGGCAACCTGTAAAAATTGTTAATCAATTGGATGGTAAATTCTTCATTTGTGGCTGCGGGGAGGATTCTAAAAACCAGCTTTTTGTAATGGGATATCTGGTAAATAAAACCGGCGAGAAAGGTGTTATATATAAAGTCCTAAAAGGATAATTTAAAAACCGGATTTAATCATCGACCAGTTTTTTTTCACAAATTTAAAAGCCCGCTCGCATTGGGTCGTGACACATGAAACCCTATTTAATTAAATTGGCATTATTTATTGGTTTACTAGCGTTTCTTATTTCATAATGCTCAATATTGAAAAGAGCAGAGCATACATAATTTCTAATTGCCCTTCTTATTCAAATCATTTTTTGTTTTTGGAATAGCACACCTCGCTCCTCCGCAGCATCCGGTATTTGTGACTGATTGAAAAAGAAGAAAGGCCGAAAGAAATCCTAAAAGAGGATCATGCATTTCGAAAGCTTGTATTCCAACAATAATTCCCAAACCGAGCCGCAGCCATCGCATAAAATTCCAATCGGCAAATAATGTTTGTTTGATAGATTCCATGTCTTAACTGATTTTATTTTGCAAACTCATCCACGATCCTCCATTGTAAACTTGGCTATATCCGTTTGATTTCAAAATGCTTTTCGCTGAGCTGCTGCGCATTCCGGAAGCACAACAACAAATAATACATTTATCCTTCCCTAATTTAGAAAAATTATTTTGTAAGGTATCTAAAGGAATATTGATGGCGCCTTTGATATGTCCACTTTGAAATTCCGCTTTAGTTCGTACATCAATTATAACAGCTCCTTGTTTTACAAGTTCCGCATAATCCGTTTTTGGTTGGATGCCTAATAAATTGCTTAAAAAATTTGCCATGTGATTATTTTGAAATGTTATTTAGATCAGTTAGCCCTTTCTTTTTGGATATTGAAGTCTCTTTTTTTTTGAAAATATTGAACAGTAATCCTCCCATCAGCGCGCCATATAAAGTACTGTTTACAGGCCTTGAGGTAATAGCACAAGTGCCACTATCACATCCTACGAAATGATAATAAAAATAACCACCAACAGCACCAAGTGTAACTCCAATAATTGTAAGTAAATTTTTTTTTAGTAAACTTCTCATTCAATGTGAATTTGTTTATTGAATCATTATTTTATGTAGATCAAAGATCAGCCGATATTCATGAGTATTCAGTTACTTATGTTACACAAGCGTAATTTTATTTCTCCCGAGTTCTACCAATCCTTCATCCTCCATTTGCTTGAGAAGTCGCGAAACCACTACCCTTGCAGTGCCCAGTTCATTGGCCAATTGCTCGTGTGTAACATTTAATGTTTTACTTTTTGCATGATCGCATTTCCTGGTTATAAAATTCAACAGGCGTTCATCCATCTTCTTAAAAGCAACCGCATTAACAACTTCCAATAACTCTTCAAACCGTTTATTATAAAGCATAAAAATATAATCGAGCCATTGCGGAAACTCTTTCAAAAACTGTGAAACTTTCTCTGTCGGTAAAAAAAGTATTTCTGTATCTTCTTCAGCTATGACTTTTACTTTGCTTAACTCCTGATGCATTCCTCCAAGGAAAGACATGATGCAACTTTCTCCCGGTTTCAAATAATAAAGTAAAATCTCATTGCCTTCTTCATCAGTCCTCATCACCTTTGCACTTCCTTTCATCACAATGGGGATAGCGCGAATATTAGCTCTATCTTTTAGAATGATTTCTCCCGTAGAATAATTTTTTTGGATGCTGTGTTCATACAACTTTTCTATAAGTTCTGGTGAAAATTGAAACTGGGTGATATCGTTCAGCATTTCCATAGTTTTAATGTAAAGTTATTTCACTTTTTTTCTTTGAGTACCCATTTTGGAGAGAAAGAAATATGCCAATCAGAAAACCCAGTTCCGCATCCCCATTTCTATTTTGCCTCATAACGTTACTTGGAATTCCGGCATATTTAATTCCATGTCAGGATTAATTTTTTTTATTTATGACCGTGATCCAATTATTATGTCAATAATCGCGTTTGCAATCATAATGCTCTATAACTTAGTAAATATTTAAAATTATATTTATGCCATACGTAAAAATTCAAGTAACACGGGAAGGGGTTACAAAACAACAGAAACACGATCTGATAGCTGGAGTTACCAGGTTATTACAAGATGTGTTGGGCAAAGACCCAAATCACAC
>JBDTKF010000004.1:0-5310 GCA_039935455.1 Ginsengibacter sp. | reverse complement strand
TTACTATAAAGGTAACTGGTAAATTATTCTTGATCATAAAATCGCTCATCTTATTTCATAATCTGCCATGTACGGAATATTCATATGATTGTTTATTTATGAAAATAGAAAATCCAACTATTTATTGATTTACTATCAACCAGGATTAAAACGAAAAATGCTTTGCTTTTCTTTGAAAATTCCTGTATATCACGTTGTGTTGATACAATCTATTTGATAAAATTACGTTTAAGCTTTTTGAAGAAGCATTCTGTATATTCATCGTCAAGGTTTGTTACGAACCAAGTGCATAAGGATCTGGATAGAATAGCTCCTCAATTAAAACAACTTTGTGAAATCCTCCGAAATGAAAAACCTAATCACATTCTTATTAATTCTTTTTGCTTTTCAATTCGTGAATGCACAAAGTCTGGAAACAAATGATCGGATCTTCAAAAAATTTAAAGTAGATATTAGCCTCGGTTACGCGATACCTCAGGAGTCTGGCGGGGCCGGGTCCCAGGCGGGAGCGCTGTTTGCTTTAGAACCAAAATATGCTGTAGCAGATGCATTTTCAGTTGGCCTCCGCTTGGAAGGAGCTGCCATGGCTCATCTCAATTCTGATGGAACAGATGGAAATGTGAAAGTAAATTATTCTTATCTCGCCACAGGTGATTATTATTTTACCAATAAAAGATTCCGGCCATTTGGTGGAATTGGTGCGGGTATATTTACACACTCCAACCTAGACCTTATTGAATATAATTCTTCGACAAATCAAATTCCATCCAATTCTCATTTTGGTTTTATGGCGCGCACCGGATTTGAATATGGACATTTGAGAATCGGAGTAGAATACAATTTTGTTACAGATAATAACGGATATTTGGGGCTTAAGATTGGAGGTGTTATTGGCGGCGGAAGAAAAAATAAATAATTATAAAAGGGTTGATTTTTTAGAGCCTTCCTTCGGGAAGGCTTTTCTTTTGTTCTTGTTTAAGCATTGAACTTATGCTGAAATTTCATCATTTTGTATTGTTTTAAACTTGATTGTAGATTCATTGTTAGTAGATATACGATTTGTTATAACCGTTAAATTACTATCTATACAGTAAATACAATAAGAGCAAAAAGAAGCAGTAATGCTCTTGTGCAGGGTATAGATAGTCTCTATCTTTGTTCCAGAAGTTGATTGGTGTTCAACAAACATTAATCAAAAAAATCCAAATCCATTGAAAAGAGCCGTTTCCTTTAATCCAGGAAAAACCAACAATCCGATATCAGTCAACTTCTTTTTTTTTAAATTCAATGCCTTAGAAAAATAATTATCCCAATGAAAACCAGGCTTTATAATCAAGCCTTTCGAAATTAACCCTGAGAAACCATTATCCCACAGGATTAAGAAATTAAAACTTCCGTCTAAAAGCGGAAGTTTTTGTTTTGAGTGAATCTATTTTCTTGTTGATTCACATAAATAAAAAGACAGCTAAGAATAGCTGTCTTTCAATTCATTTACTGCATACCTATAAGCCGGATTTTGTTTCCCGTTTGGCAACGGAAGGTTATCATTTATCTGGCTGTTACATTACTGTAACAATCTTGCTGCCTACCCTTCAGCATCGGACGAGCAGCCCTCAAACGCTGATATACGTGGCATTGCAGTACGCAAGGTTTACCCATAATTACAATCACTCATAATTATCGTGAGCTTTTACCTCACGTTTTCACCCTTGGCCTGATAAAATCAGGACGGTTATTTTCTGTGGCACTTTCTTCCCAGCCGCAAAACCAGGACCGGCTATTAACCGGTGCGTTGCTCTATACTGTCCGGACTTTCCTCTCCAGAATTAACTGGGGCGATAACCCGGTTTGCAGTATCTACGAAGTTAGAATTTTTAATTTTGGAAAATAAATATAACTATCGTTAATATTGGAAAAAAATCTCTGTTGCACCAAACCCAAAATTTTGATGATATTGGTTTGCAAAAGATCTGACTTCTTTTTTTGTTTTTAAAATTTCATGAATTTCATTTCGAAGTTTCCCTGTTCCGATTCCATGGATTACAATAAGATTTGGTTGACGGTTTGCAATGGCAAGATGATAATATTTTTCAAATGTCCTCAGTTGGATCGTAAGAATTTCAAAGTTGCTAAGTCCTTTCCAGTTATCTATTAATTTTTCAATATGCAAATCCACTACAGATTGTGCAGGTTCAAGCGCTTGTTTGATGTTTGAGATATCGTAAAGCTGGCCATGAGAATTATGATAATCAGGAATTACTTCCTCGATTTTATCCGGATATTTTTCAAAAAGTATGAAAGAAAATGAAGGCTCATTTTTCAATTTCATTTCTTCGATTTTTTGAAATAAAAGTTTGGCTTTTATTTTAAAAGATGCTTCATAATTCCCAACTTTTTTCTTATTTGAGTTTGAAAGTGAAAAATCAAACTCAAATTTTGGTGCATCATTCATTTCTTCAAAAGGAACATCGTGCAGATAGAATTCATCAAAAGCGGGAACAGTATTACTCAAATGAAACTCAGGTAAACCTTTAATTTTTATCTGATAGATAAACTGATATGATTCATTGGTTTGATTTAGCAAATAAATTTTGAAACTTTTAACCACATAATCTTCAAAAACATCTTTATCAAATACGGGTAAAAATGTTAGCCAAACTCCTGATTCTACAGGCGCTTTCTCTAGCCTTTCTTCTTTATTTAAAATATCTATATATACATTTTCTTTTTTGGGAATGATTAATTTTTTCTGAGAAAATCTCTTGAAATAGGGGAAATCAATTTGATCAATATAAACCGGAAAACGAATGCCGCCAACCTCTACTAATAGCATTTCATCGCTGATGATATCCACCACTTCGCCTTCTTCTTGTGAATGTAAAAGTAATATGCTATCGCCCAACTGAAATTTCATAGATCAAAGATAGTATGTTTGAATTTTCAAGACTAATTGCGACAGGAAGGAACGGTTATTTTCTTACTTATTTTTTATGTTTTGATTAATATTGATGATTTCTTTTTATTACTCAAATCAGGAATAAGCTTTGGCACTTTAGACCTGTATTCCTGGTAACTTTTTCCGAATTCCTTTATTAACTTCTTTTCTTCAAAGATGATTCCGATTGTGACATAAATAGATAGCAAGAACACAGCAATGAAATTATTGAGGAATGGAAAAACAAAAAATAAGCCCCACACAAATAGCAAAGTCCCTGCGTACAATGGGTGCCGCACAAAACGATGAATACCTTCCACTTTCAATTCAGAAGCAGGAAAAGGAATGAATATGGATCTTATTCCACTCAATAAAATAAAGTATTTTTTCAGCGAAATAATCATAATCACCAGTCCTGGTAAAATCAGAAATGGAATTGCTAAGAATTTCGGTAGCGATGATTTTATTAAGACCGGACTTTCAAAAGAATATTGAAAATATAGTAACCAGCCTAAAGTGATTGTCACGAAGATTGAATAACACAAACGATAAAAGCGGAAGTATTTTTTCAACCTTTTTCTAAAGAACAATTTTACAGATGTATCTGCGAGAACACTATGAATCACGTCATAAATAATCCAAAAGAATATGAGTAATAGATGGTTCATTGGAGTTCAATAAATGATCTTGGTTCAAGTTAACGGTTAATAACTCAAATCAAATTTAAGTCTTCAGTTTCTTTCTTCGAGTTCCCTCAATGTTTGGTAAAAATCCGGTAATAATTCCAATGAGTGGAAGGAACGAACAAATATAAAATACATATAGAATACTGGTCTTATCGGCAAGATTACCTAACAATGCTGAACCGATACCGCCCATCCCAAATGCGAAACCAAAAAATAATCCGGATACTAACCCAATTTTTCCAGGAATTAATTCTTGTGCATAAACCAATATCGCTGAAAAAGCTGAAGATAAAATCAGGCCGATTGGAACCGTTAATAAAACAGTCCAGAAGAGATTTGCAAAAGGCAAGAATAATGCAAACGGAGCTGTGCCTAAAATGGAAAACCAAATTACATATTTTCTTCCAAAACGATCTCCCAATGGGCCACCAATCAACGTTCCGCCGGCAACAGAAAATAAAAAGATGAATAAATAGATTTGTGAAGTCTGAATGCCAACATGAAATTTATTGATGAGATAAAATGTATAATAACTGGTTAGACTAGCGAGATAAAAAAATTTTGAAAAAATCAGTACCAGCAAAATTGAAACAGAAAAGATTATTTTCTTTTTTGAAAATGAAGGATGAAAAATTGCCGTTTTTTGTTTTCGCTTCAAAAAGGATTTCATCACATGTTCTTTGTACCAGTTACCAACTTTAGTCAAAACAAAAATGGCTAATAGGGCGATTAATGAAAACCAGATGATGCTCATTTGTCCATGTGGCACGATGATCCATGCTGCAAGTAACGGACCTATTGAACTTCCGAGATTCCCGCCTAATTGAAAAATTGATTGCGCTAATCCGGGCTGAACTCCGGCTGCTGCATGAGCCATTCTTGAAGATTCCGGATGGAAAATAGAGGAGCCAATTCCGATTAATGCCACCGATACCAGTACGAAATGGAAGTTGTGAGATATGGATAAAACAATAAGGCCTGTTAAAGTAAATCCCATTCCTGCTGCTAAAGAATAAGGCTGTGGTTTTTTATCCGTGTATAAGCCTACAAATGGCTGCAGGATGGAAGCGGCCATTTGGAAAGTAAGTGTGATCAAGCCAACCTGAGCAAAAGATAATTGATAATTATTTTTTAAAATCGGATAGATTGCCGGTATTAAAGATTGAATCGTATCATTCAATAAATGCGAAAAACTGATAGCAAATAAAATTGGATAGACAGTTTTCTGTAGATTGCTTTCTAATGTGACCGATGGGTTCATTTTTCAATTTAAAAACTACAAATTTAATAAGACGGGCGCGTAATAAAAATGAAATAATTCTACTGAGTAGCATTATGGATTTGCAGTAAACGAACTTTTAATGAAGATTCTTATTTGGAATATTGCGCCATTATGAATCAACTCTGGCCTTGTTAGATTAAGATTAAATAATTTCTTGTAATATTTTAAATGAGGAAGTGAAGTGAAAAGCACAGATAGATTCATTATCCTGATTCATTTCATGGACACGGATCTGCAAATTGCATTCCTGTAAGAACTTTGTTTTTTATTCCTTTTTGTTGAATAAGAACTTTGAATTTAGATCCCATGTCAACCATTAGTTTATTGACCTGGTGAATGAGGTCATTATTGGCATTGTCTTTATTTTCAATCTCTAATTTTCTCAAGTAATTCATGCATCCCAGTGA
>JBDTKF010000003.1:0-63787 GCA_039935455.1 Ginsengibacter sp. | reverse complement strand
CTTTTAAAAAGAGTAGAAAAATTAATTAATCACATCAATTTTTAGCAGTAAATTATTCCACAGCTTTTTCATTCGAATTTACTTTTGTAGAAATTTTTCAACATTTAATAATTTTATTTTTCTCCTTTATTTTTAACAAATTCTAAATAGATAAAAGTCCATATTTATTCAGCTTAGATTCTCAGGCTCGCCCGGCTTTTTCAAATAATATTCTCTTTTTACAGATCATGATTATTTTAGAAGGAATGGTTTTTTCTTTTGTTACAGTTGTGTAACAAAATCAATCGTTATGGAAAATTATAATAGAATGCGTTATCCAGATGATGGTCATGATAGGGTTTATGATCACGAATGGGACAGACATTACGATCGCATAAACGAAAAAAGCGATTATAATAATGATAAACGAGAAAATTATCCGGAGGATCGAGAGGGTGATCACTGGAATAACATAAATAATAAGAGACGGGATTATAATCCTGACAACGATGATCAAATTTATACTGATCATTCTGGAAATAAATACCAAAGAAATTATTACAACCCTGGGAATTATATGAACAAAACCCGAAATGAATTTTATAATAATCGTTTTAGAGATAGAGGCTGGCGCGACAACAACAGAATCGAAGACCGTAATTGGTGGGATAAAATTCGTGACGAAGTTGAATCATGGTTTGGCGATAATGATGCAAAACGCCGCCGTAGAATGGATGAGACATTTGAAGGGCGCCATCGTGGTAAAGGTCCAAAAAATTACACGCGTTCTTCAGATAGAATTAAAGAAGATGTTTCTGATAAATTGAGCGACGATTCATTTTTAGATGCCTCAGAAATTGAAGTTGACGTAAAAGGAAATGAAGTTACTTTGACTGGATCAGTTTACTCGAGGTATTCAAAACATAGAGCAGAAGATTTGGCTGAAGATGTAACAGGAGTGGCACATGTTCAAAATAATTTAAGAGTTATTGGCAATAGTCCTCAGGAAGGCAGAGACCAAAACTCAAAACATGAAAATTCGACCTCATCTGATCAGTCTGAAAATAATTCTAAATAAGAGAAGAAGATTCTGTAATTGGTTTTTTTGAATGTGAGTTCCTGGAGTAAAACGCAACGGATATTTCCGTTGCGTTTATATTTTTAATGTCATCATTCAACAGAATAGTGAACAAACAAATAGTTCAAATTTGTATTTTAGCCATTTCTTCAAAATTTTATTCAAATAAATCTCCCTGGCCTGTATTTTTTTCAGATTCCACCCAATCCATTTGATCAGACTTTGAATAATCAGTTAATTTATTCCCTATGGCACGCCAACCCATGACATCAACTACTTTGTGAAGTTTTATTTTAGCATTTCTTATCTGCGATCCTCTTCCACTTTGCATTTGAAGAATCGGTTCATTATTAGTTGTTGCTTTTATTAACCGGTTGCCTTTGCCTTCTTTTATGAATAGGAACCTGGTGTTCAGGGTATGGGTTTCTATGATAAATCGCTTTACATTATACTGCAATTTTTCATTATCAAGATATACGGCAGTAATGATTTTTTCAGGATCAAATTTCTCAATAAGTTCAATAATATCCACATCAAAACGCTGGGTAATTTCCTGACCCGTTATTTCATAATTTCCATCCTTATAAATAATAATAATTTTATCGTCGCCATCAAAACTTCCCAGAAGCTTGCCTTTTTCTTCCGTATTCAATCTTCCAAAAGTATCGTCAAACCAGAGTTTTCGCTGATCGAGTGTAGACTTTCCTTTCTCGGAAAATCTTATCGATCTTACCGGATATTTCGTCACCTGGTTTCCAATACTGCCACGGCTCCGGATTTCCAATGATTCAAAATAGAAATCAAGTTCTTTGTTATGTGCTTTACATCCGGGTGAAAGCAAAACCCGAACTACTTCAGCTTCGCCGTTTGGATTCACACTGAAATAATGAACCTTACTTTTATCATCTCCTTTTGTAAGGTCATATTCTTTATCTCGGGTAATTCCAGTAACATTGAAACGCTTTGCATAACTGATACCTTTCTTAACCTCAGTATAGATCATGTTATATGTTGTACGATCATCACTTTTATTGAACACAGCGACATGAATGATGTCCTTTCCAACAAAAACTTTATCTGCAACTTTCACTACTTTCATTTTACCCGTCTTTGTAAATGCGATGATATCATCCAGGTCGCTACAATCAGCGATGAATTCATCTTTCTTAAGACTAGTGCCCACAAATCCTTCTGACCGATTAACATAAATTTTCGTGTTCGCAATAGCTACAGATTTAGCCTCAATATTATCAAACAATTTGATTTCCGTTTTGCGCTCACGGGCTTCACTAAATTTTTTTAATAATTCTTCATAATAAGAAATGGCATATTCAGTCAAAAATTCCAGATGATGCCTGACCATATCAATATCATCTTCAAGCGATTTAATCTGTTTGATAAGATCTTCAATATCCAGTTTGTAAATTCTTCGAACAGGCTTCTCTGTGAGTTTCAAAATATCATCTCTGATAATTTCTCTTTTTAATATTTTTTTGAAAGGGCCAAAAGCTTTGTCAATAGCTGCAATTACTTTATCCCACGTCTCATGCTTTTTTTCTAGCTCTTTGTATATTTTTTCCTCAAAGAATATTTTTTCCAAAGAAGTATAATGCCATTTTTCCTGTAGCTCACGCAATTTTATTTCGAGTTCCTGTTTCAAAAGACCACGGGTGTTATCAGCCGAAAATTTTAATAATTCTGCAACTCCCGGGAAACGGGGTTTTTGTCCTTCAATAACGCATGCGTTTGGAGATATTGAAATTTCGCAATCGGTAAAAGCGTACAAAGCATCTATTGTAATATCAGGAGAAATACCTGGAGCAAGGTCCACAGAAATCTCTACCTCTGCGGCTGTATTGTCAGTAACCTTCTTGATCTTTATTTTTCCGCTTTCGTTTGCTTTGATAATACTATCAATTAACTGCGTTGTGGTGGTTCCATAAGGAACGTCTTTTACAACAATTGTTTTTTTATCAATTTCCTCAATCCTCGCACGGACGCGAACTTTGCCACCGCGGATCCCATCGTTATAATTGCTCACATCAATCATCCCACCAGTAGTAAAATCAGGAAAAAGTTCAAACTTTTTTCCTTTATAATATTTTATGGTTGATTCGATTAATTCACAAAAATTGTGAGGAAGAATTTTTGTTGCAAGCCCGACGGCAATTCCCTCAGCACCTTGTGCCAGCAATAAAGGAAATTTCATCGGAAGCGTTATCGGTTCATTTTTTCTACCATCATAGCTCAATTGCCAATTGGTCGTCTTATTATTAAAAGCCACTTCCAGAGCGAACTTGCTGGGTCGTGCTTCAATATATCGTGGTGCTGCAGCATCATCGCCAGTGCGCACATCGCCCCAATTTCCCTGAGTTTCTATGAGCAATTCTTTCTGGCCAAGGTTTACGATGGCATCGCCGATGCTTGCGTCTCCATGTGGATGGTATTGCATGCTTTGCCCGATAATATTCGCAACTTTATTGAAACGGCCATCATCCATTTCCTTCATTGCATGAAGAATGCGGCGCTGAACAGGCTTTAAACCATCTTCGATCGCAGGTACAGCGCGTTCTAAGATTACATAGCTCGCATAATCTAAAAACCATGTTTTATATTGACCGGAAATCCCGGAATCGCTGTGCTTATACTCTTGTTTATTGATTTTCGCCATTATTTATTTAGGACCCTTTTCTCTTTATCAATCATTTATTATTTGTTCCTTACTTTTTACTTCAAAATCTTTCATTTTTTTGATGTCGCCCTGAGCTTCAATCAGGTTCATTTTAATTAATTCTTTCAGGCGAAAAAGCGTGTATGCTTCACTGGTAGACTGTTTAGATTTATTCATAAACTGCTGAATCACTTTCCCAGCTTTTTGCCATTCCGGAAAAATAAAATCTAATAGAAACAAGTCAAAAAAGTCTTCGCTATGTTGAGACAATTTCTTTGCACCTTCCAGGATACGCACCCATTTATTTTCTTCACAAATTTTCATCCATTCATCCTGATCGATCTCGAATTCTGATGAAGTAACTGGTCTTGCCAATTTCTTCGCTTTCAAAAATTCGCGTGGAGGTATCTCGTATAAATTTAGCGGATAAAAAATATTTCCCTTGGTATTTATAAATGGCAAGTTGTTTAACGAAAGTATATAAATTTTCCCTGCGAATTCTTTCAATTGAGATATCAGCCAATAATAACCGCTTACAGCTTGTTTATTGGGAGCAACCCATATCCATACCTTTTCTTCTTTATTGCCTTTTAATTTCTTCTTTAATTCTTCTACAGATTTGTTATCATCTATTTCTTCATTATCAACAAGGGCGCTGAAATCACCATCTGATAATATATCACGCCACCAACGCTTTCTTGCCTCAATTCCTTCATCAGTGTAAATATTTAGCAAAGGGCCAACAGAAAAATCATCTTTTATTTGAATAATACTATCGCGAAGCGATTCATCCAAATCGAAACTTTGGGAGAGTGTGAAAATATCTTCTTGCTGGAAAACGATGTGCATTTATTTATTTAAGAATTAGTTTCAAAATACTTTTTATCAATTCAACTTTCTTTTCAATAGAAATTAACCCGCAATCATGGAAAATAACTTAGTTCAAGGAAAAATCAAAACTAATAAATATCGCACTTTCATTCTGAAGCAAATATGTAGCGACATGTTCCTAAGTCTCTCGTAAAATATTTTGATTGTAATCCAGGAAGATTTCCTTCTGAGAAATTTATCAACCCTGCATCGTCAGTACTTCCATGCAGAAGTGTCGTATATAAACTCAATTACTAAAAATTTAATTACTAAAAATTTGTCGTCGATATTCCGGAGAAAAGTTGAGCGGTCCCAGATTCATTTTCTTTGCACCGGTTAGTAAGAACAGAACCATCAAAAATATCATTGATCATAGACACCATGCTTTGTCATTGAAAAATCGGATTAATCAGATCCTACTAGGCTCATAAACTTCACAGTTTTTTCTTTTTTTTCTTTTGAATTTTTAATCCGATCTATTTCTTTAGAAGAAATAACCATAATTTCAAGTTCTTTATTATCCAATTCCTCAGGAATGGAAACGGTCAGTTTACCGTTACGGGAAGTCCCGATTAATTTTATTGCGTCCATAAAAAAATTTGCCAAATTTAGCTATTTAATATTTTAAGATTTAAACTAAATACATTGAACAAACAAATCAGCTCATTAATTCTTCTGCCAAATCAATCTCAACCTTCAAATTATTAATAATAAAATCCTGACGTGAAGGGGTATTCTTTCCCATATAGTATTCCAGCAGTTGTTGAATAGGCATTTCAGGCAAAAGCAATACAGGCTGCAACCTGATGTCTTCCCCGATAAACTTTCCAAACTCCTCCGGAGAGATTTCGCCTAACCCTTTGAAGCGGGTAATTTCGGGTTTTCCACCAAGTTTTTGAATCGCATTTCCCTTTTCCTTTTCATCATAACAATAAATTGTTTCCTGTTTTTCTTTATGCTTTCCAGGCATTGTACGCACACGAAATAATGGAGTTTCTAAAATATAAACATGTCCATTTTTTACAAGGTCAGGAAAAAACTGTAAGAAAAAAGTCATTAATAAAAGCCGGATATGCATGCCGTCCACGTCAGCATCTGTCGCAAATACAATATTATTGTAACGCAAATCTTCATAGCCTGCTTCGATATTTAAAGCATGTTGTAAAAGATTAAATTCTTCATTTTCATAAACGATTTTCTTTGTCAAACCAAAGCTATTTAGTGGCTTGCCGCGCAAACTAAAAACTGCCTGCGTTTCTACATTTCGCGATTTAGTTATCGATCCGCTCGCGCTGTCTCCTTCAGTAATAAAAAGCGTTGTTTCCAATCGTTTTGCATTAATGTCTTCTTTATTTTTTCCTTCGCCCTGATCATTAAAATGGTAATGGCAATCCCGAAGCTTTTTATTATGAAGGTTTGCTTTTTTTGCTCTTTCATTGGCTAGTTTTTTTATTCCTGCCATGTCTTTTCGTTCACGCTCATTCTGTTCTATTCTTCGCTTAATTGCATCAGCGGTTGTGGGATTTTTATGCAAGAAATTATTTAATTCTTTGCCTAAAAAATCTGCAATAAAACTTTTGACAGCGGGACCTTTCTCAAACATGAGATGCGAACCCAGCTTCGTTTTTGTCTGACTTTCAAAAACAGGTTCCTGAACGCGAATACTGACGGCTGCACAAATGCTTCCACGAATATCTGCGGCATCATAATCTTTTTTGTAAAAATCACGAATCGTTTTTATATAACCTTCCCTGAAACCTGAAAGATGCGTGCCTCCTTGTGTGGTAAATTGTCCATTTACAAAACTGTAATATTCTTCTCCATATTGATTGGAGTGTGTTATCGCGACTTCTATGTCCTCTCCTTTTAAATGAATGATGGGATAGCGAAGCTCATCCTCAATGGTTTTTCGCTGAAGTAAATCCAGCAATCCATTTTTGCTGACATATCTTTTACCATTATAATTAATAACCAATCCCGCATTTAAGAAACAATAATTCCAAAATTGATTGTCTAAAAATTCCTGGATGTAATGATAATTTTTAAAGATTTTCTCATCAGGAATAAAAGTCACTATTGTACCATTATCTTCAGTTGTTTTGGCTTCCTTATGATCGTTCACTAATTTGCCACGTTCAAATTCAGCAGTTTTTTGTTTGCCTTCTCTGACCGAAACGACCTGAAAAAATTCACTCAAAGCGTTCACAGCCTTGGTTCCTACGCCATTGAGTCCGACACTTTTCTGAAATGCTTTGCTATCATATTTTGCGCCGGTATTTATTTTACTTACCACATCTACCACTTTACCCAATGGAATTCCACGTCCGTAATCGCGCACCAAAACAGTTCTATCTTTTATTTCTACATCGATGTGTTTACCAAATCCCATCGTATGTTCATCAACACAATTGTCGATTACTTCTTTCAATAAAACATAAATGCCATCATCCTGACTGCTCCCATCACCAAGTTTGCCGATATACATTCCGGGTCTTAAGCGGATGTGTTCTTTCCAGTCTAAACTTTTTATGGATTCTTCATTGTAATCAAACAAGTCTTTATCAGTCATTTATTGTCTATATTTTTTTCGCAAAAGAAAGAAATTTTCAACACTTTATTCTTCGTAATTCAGTTTTTTGCAAAATTGCGTTTGCTCCAAATATACTTAATGCGGAAAGTAAACTACAACCAATATTGTGAACAGCCTGTGAAGAATTAAAGATCCAATGTGTTGAGAAAATAAAATTAGAATTTCTGTTTTTTGTTTGTTTACTAAACAAATAGTATAAAATAAGCCATACATATTGCTTCGTTTTCAACCGATTCCAATTAGTCCATCCAAAAAATTGAAGTCTTCTCACAAATATTATTAAAAAATAAACTTAACTTCAAGAATGAAATGATTTATAAATAAAAAATTGAGTATTTGCTATCATCAATTAAAATATTAATTGTCGAGGATGAAATGATCATCGCTGCCAAAATTTCTATGCAATTAATTGGGTTGGGTTATGAAGTGACGGCTATTTTATCCAGAGGCGAAGAAGTTATTCAGCACGTAAAAGAAAACCATGTGGATATTATTTTACTGGATATAAATTTGAAAGGAAATATAGATGGAATTGAAACCGCAAAGCGAATACAACAACTATTAGATATTCCCATTATTTATCTTACTGCCAACGCAGATGAAACAACGTTTAACCGCGCAAAAACCACCAAACCAGCCGGCTTTATTTCAAAGCCATTCAAACTTTTAGATTTACAACGTGTTATTGAATTGACAACTTGCAGGATGATAGAAAACGAATCTCAATTTGCCAATATAAATAATGTCATTCCTCCAATCCCAGTCATTTTAAGTGACCGTATTTTTGTCCGATGCAGAGAAAAAATGATGAAAATAATGATAGCTGATATTTTGTACATAGAAGCAGATCGAAATTACAGCCGCATATTTACAGACAATAAAGAATTTTTATTATCTACTACATTGAAAACAATTGAAGAGAAACTTTCAGGAAATCTGGTAAGAATTCACAGGTCGTACATAATCAATATCACTCACATAGATGAGGTAGCAGAAGATCATGTAATCATTTCACAAAAAGCAATTCCATTGAGTGCGGGTATGAAAGATAATTTACTCGAACGCATCCAGACTTTCTGAATAAAATAAACTCAATAATGCATACACGATAATTTTATGAAAAAAGCTTTTCTGCTTTTCTGTCTTATTGTGCACTTTACTTATGGCCAGGACAAACCTTATCACCAACTGGAACAAAAGCTGGCCGTAGCAAAATCCGATAGTAACAGGCTTGAAATACTTAATCATCTGGTGGATATTGCTTTTGGTTCCGACATTCAAAAAGCGTTGGAATATGCAAAACAAGGAGTACTACTTTCAGATAAAATTAATGACATAAACTGGCAACCAAGATTTTATGAAATGGGAGGAAGGATGTACGCCAATCTTCTAAAATTAGATTCCGCCACCATATATTTTGATAAAGCCATGTCCGGCTATATCAGAGTGAATAATATAAGAGGTCAAGCTACTACTTTATTTAAGATCAGTTGGGTTTATAAAAAGAAGGGGCAACCAGAACTGGGATTAAATGCGGATTTGAAGGCATTGAGCCTAATGGAAAAACTAAATGATAAAGCAGGTATTACAAATGCTTATGAGCGGATTTCAGGCGATCTCACAAATCAGGAAAGACTAAGCGAAGCGACGGTATATGCTCAGAAAGCAATCGAAATATCAGAGAAAAACAACCTGGAAAAAGAGTTGGTCTATGCGCTTACAAATGCCGGTAGTGTTGAAATTGCTAAAGGAAACGATTCGCGGGCGCTTGAATATTTTAACCGCACTTTACAACTGGCCGAAAGGTTAAAATTTGATCGGATACCGATAGTTGATTTTTTGAATAATCGTGGCAATGCTTTGAAACATTTAGGCAGATACAAAGAAGCGCTCAAAGATTATCAGACAGGACTTACAACAGCAAAAGAAACAAACTACACAAACGCAATAGCTGCCACTATTGCAAATCTCGGTGAAGTGAACCTGTTGATGGGCAATTATAAAGACGCATTGAAATACCAGTTAGAGACAATTGAATTGCAGGAAAATCAACATGATTTATCAAATATTACCGAAAACTATCTGCATATAAGTAATACTTACGAGCACCTTGGTGATTTTGAATCTGCATTGTCTTACCATAAAAAAGCATTGATTGTGAGAGACCATATCGCTTCTGTTAAAAGCGATACAGCGATGTCTAGAATGCTCGCCCAATTCGAAAATAAAAAAAAGGAAGCAACGATTCTTTCTCAACAAAAAGAAATTTCACAGCAACAAAAAGTTCAGTTGCTTGGGATTGGAATTGTACTCCTGCTCGTAGCATTTATAATTTTTGGAATTATCACTTATCTTATCCGTGTAAAACGAAGTCGGCTGCTTGCAATCAAAAACTCGGAAAACGAATTACTACTAAAAGAAATTCACCATCGCGTAAAAAATAATCTTGAAATGGTAAGCAGTTTGCTGGCCTTACAATCTGCTCAGATTGATGACCCCAATACAAAAGAAGCTATGTTGGAAGGACAAAATCGGGTGCATTCCATAAGTATTGTGCATCAAAAACTATATCAGGGGAAAAATCCCGGCACAATAGAAATGAAAGATTATTTTTTGAACCTGGGCGAAACCATTCTTGATTCTTTCGGGGCAGAGGAAAGAGTAAAAATAGAACTGGCCATGGAAAATTTGCATTTAGATATTGACACTGCTGTGCCGCTCGGATTGATTGTAAATGAGCTTCTGACTAATACAATCAAATATGCTTTTCCAAACCAACAAAGCGGAAACGTGCGTATAAAGTTACAGAAACAAACAAACGGAATCCTCCATCTTGAAGTCTCTGACAACGGAATTGGGAAAACAAATATCATCCATGGAACTGGTTTTGGGTCACAATTAATTTCCCTTCTTACCATCCAGCTGGACGGCAAAATGCATGAAAAAATACAAAACGGCACCAGCACCTTTTTCGATTTCAAATTATTTAAATTAGCCTGATCCTGGACATGTATTCTGTTCAATTAAAGATTAAAATTCAATTTTGAAAAAATTTTATCTCATTCTCGAATGAGATTTAATAAAGTCACTGACCAGGAAACTGATTAGCTTACCAGTAGAAGAACTTATTTCACCAGTTTCTAATTTAGCAGCGCCTTCACAAATATGAACGTAAGCAACTTTAGAATCCATAGCAGCGAAATTGAGATATTGACGTGCATGAAGTGCGGTTACTCCACAAGGAGAAAAAGCACTGCTTAAAACATTTTCAATAGAATCAAGATCAAGTTCTATACCTGTAAAATTATCACCGGTGAAACTGGTAGCGTGAGCAACGGCCTGGATAAAATTTCTTTTTTCATGAACGAAAATATCTTCGTACGTAATGAAATCGGTAAACGGATTATTTACCATATCGATCCAAACATTTTGTTGCAAATAATTTTCATGTATCGCTATGACACAATATTTATTCAAATACCCATTCTCATCAGCATAGCGAAATGAATTACCCGAATGTCTTCCTTCTATGGGACGATAATCCGTATGCGCATCCAGGTTGATGCAATTAATCTGTCCAAGTTGTATAAGTTGTGCTTTATACAATCCTTTAGCAGCACCTTTTATAGCTGGATAAGCATTATTATGTCCTCCACCAATTATAATCGGAATTTTTTTATTTTGAGTAATTATTTTTACAACCTCCTCTACTGATTCATCTATCTTATTAACAAAAGAACGGTAAGCCAAAACTTTTTCTTCATCGGATTCAGCATTTACATTGATCAATTTTTGCACATCTTCAAAATCAAAGCATCCCGCCAGAAAAATATGCTCACCACTCATGAAATCGTTGCTCTGAATATTTAAGAATGAATCCAGAAATGGTATCCAGGCCGTATTAGATCCTCCTTTTCCTAAATTTGCTTTCACACCGATATTTTCAGGGACACCGACAATAACATACTGTGCCGATGTTTTTGAAATAGATTCTTCAAAATCTTTTGAATCATCACAAAGAATGATCTCTCCCAATTTTGTTTCATATTTACGAAGATGCGTATGCGAAAGAATGTCTTTTTTCCCATATCGTTTAAAATTTGCGGGCATAAAATAAAAATTTAAAAAAGTTGCAATAAATTATTTTCAGTCTAAATAAAAGAACCATTTATCATCACCCTATCAATCAAATTATTTCCAAAGGAATAAGGAAGATAAGCAAGCGAAGGAACCGGTTTTGTAAAAATAAGGTTTGCTTTTTTGCCCGGAAAAATGCTCCCAAATTCCTTATCAATCTCCATCGCACAGGCGCCATTGATTGTTGCAGAATTTATGGCTTCTTCCGGAAACATCTTCATTTGTATACAAGCGAGCGAAATAACAAAATTCATATTTCCCGAAGGAGAAGAACCCGGGTTATAATCCGAGGCTAACGTAACAGCTGCACCGGCATCAATCAGACTTCGGGCCGGTTGCAAAGGCATTCTCAAAAAAAATGCAGCCGATGGCAGAAGCGTAGATGCACCTTTATATCCGCCTAATAACATTATTTCTTTTTCAGTCAAAGTTTCCAGGTGATCCAATGATAAAGCGTTTAATGAAATTCCTGTTTCTATGCCACCAATACTATTCAACTGATTGACATGGAGCTTTGATTTCAACCCAAATTTATCACCAGCTTCGCAAATTATTTTCATTTCCGCCGCAGAAAAAAAACCGTCTTCACAAAAAACATCTATATAATCTGCAAGCTTTTCCTTTGAGATGACCGGTAGCATTTTATTGACAATAAGATCAATATATTTCTGATGATCATCTGAAAATTCCAAAGGATAAGTATGTGCTCCGAGAAAAGTAGATTTAATTTTCAGTGAACTTTTTTCTTTGAGTTTTTTTATAACACGAAGTATTTTTAATTCCCCTTCTACGGTTAAACCGTAACCACTTTTTATTTCAACGGCGCCGGTTCCCGTTTTGCTGATTTCAACTAATCGTTTCCATGCAGAATTAAAAAGTTCATCCTCCGTAGTTTCATTCAATTTTTTTGCAGAATTAAGAATGCCACCGCCTCTTGCAGCAATTTCCGCATAACTCAATCCTCTTATTTTATCAATAAATTCTTCTTCCCGGCTTCCTGCAAAAACAATGTGTGTATGGCTATCACACCAGCAAGGCAAAACAATTGTATGATCAGGAAGAGATTCATTTTTTTTTGAGAAACGAAAATTTTCCATCAATCCAAATTCGCTGATGACCTCATCTTCAATGATGATATATCCATTCTCAAAAGAGGGCAAATTTGAAAGATCGTTGCCCCGCACAAAACCAGCGCTTTCACGGACGTTCGTCAGTAATCCAATGTTCGTAAATATTTGCGTAGCCATATAAAGCTAAATTATGGAAAAAGGACTGGAGAGAAGTAACTTTGTAGTGGAAAGAGTAATCCACCTGATGGTCAAGGTTTGTCGCCTGACTCAAAGTTTACAATTCAAAATTCATAAATAATTATAAAATGTCCAACGCGCTTATCAACGAAACTTCGCCATATCTTTTGCAACACGCTTATAATCCTGTAAACTGGAATGCATGGAATGATGAAACACTAAAAAAAGCAAAGCTGGAAAATAAAATGTTACTGATTAGTGTTGGCTACGCCGCCTGTCATTGGTGTCATGTGATGGAACATGAGAGCTTTGAAAATGAAGAGGTAGCCAAAGTGATGAATGAAAATTATATCTGTATTAAAGTGGACAGGGAAGAAAGGCCAGATGTAGACCAGGTCTATATGAACGCAGCTTATCTGATTAACGGAAATGGAGGATGGCCTTTGAATTCACTTGCTATGCCTGATGGGAAACCATTTTTTGCAGGCACTTACTTTCCAAAAGAAAACTGGATAAAACTATTGGAATATTTTTCAGGCATTTATAAAAACGATCCGGAAAAGTTAGAAAAGCAGGCTGAAAATGTTTCAAAGGGCATTCGTGAAATTGAACACATTCCGATGAATTCGAATGAGGTTTCATTTAGTGAAAAAGATTTGGACAAAATGTTTTTTCATTTCCAAAAACGAATTGATCTGGATCACGGAGGCACAATTGGGTCTATGAAATTCGCAATGCCATCTATTTGGGAATTCTTATTACAGTATCATTATATCTCCAAAAATAAAGATGCTTTGAACGCAGTTGAAACAATCCTGAATCATATGGCCGAAGGAGGAATTTATGACCAGGTTGGAGGTGGATTTTCAAGATATGCAACTGATTCTGAATGGCATGTTCCCCACTTTGAGAAAATGCTTTATGACAACGCGCAGCTTGTAAGCCTTTACAGTCACGCTTTCCAAGTAATGAAAAACCCTTTGTACAAAAAAGTAGTTTATGAAACTTTGAATTTTATACAAAAAGAACTCACTTCTTCCGACGGTGGATTTTATTCTTCACTGGACGCAGATAGTGAGGGCGAAGAAGGGAAATATTATGTTTGGACCTACGAAGAAATTATAGAAATTCTGGGAGAGGATGCCCCTTTTTATTCAACCTATTATGGTATTACAGAAGAGGGAAATTGGGAAGGGATAAAAAATATTCCGGATGCGAACTATAGAAAAAAAGATGTAGTAAACCAACAAATAAAGGAGAAATTAATTTCCTTGAATACAAAATTATTGCAGACAAGGGGAAAAAGAACTCCACCAGCCACGGATGACAAGGTTCTCACTTCATGGAATGCTTTGATGGCAAAGGGTTTCATCGATGCTTATAAAGCATTTGGAGAGGAATCTTTTTTAAATTCAGCAAAACAAAATATCGATTTTCTATTGAAGAATCTATGCACTGATCATAATTCTTTGTACAGAAATTATAAAAATGGGAAAGCAACCATCCACGGTTTTTTGGATGACTATGCTTTTTTTATCAGTGCTTTGATTGAATATTACCAGGTTAGTTTCGATGAAAAATATTTGCAAAAAGCAAGATCACTTGCGGAATATCTGGATGTGCACTTTTATGATAAAAATTCCGGAATGTTTCTATATACAGATGACCAATATAGTAATTTAATTGCCAGGAAAATGGAAGTTACCGATAATGTAATTCCTTCATCTAATAGCGAAATGGCCAAAAATTTATTTTTATTGAGTCAGTATTTTGAGGACAAAGACCAGGAGGAAAAATCAATTCAGTTGGTAAAAAATATCTTCAAAGATTTAATAAAAAATTTAGGTTACTATAGTAATTGGGCACAGGCACTGGTTTTACAAATATTTCCTGCAATCGAAATAGCCATTGTTGGCAAAGCTTGGAAGAAAAATTTGAAGAAACTTCAAGAAGAATATTTACCAAATCTAATTTATTCAGGAGGTGAAAATGAAGGAACTCTTTCTTTGTTACAGCAAAAATTAGTTCCAGGAAAAACCATGATCTATGTGTGTAAAAATAAAAGTTGTGGTCTGCCAATTGAACAAGTTGCTGATGCTTTATATCAAATTCAAAACTAAACGAATATGCATGTAAGATAATCGGCACTCAAATTGTAATGCTAACATTTTATTAATTCATTAAAAATAAATTGTTATGAAAACAACAGGATGGATTTTAATTGCAATTGGAATAATAATGATTGTTATAAAAGGAGTTTCAATTCCTCAGAAAGAAAACATCATTGACGCGGGGCCAATTCAGATAAATAAAACTGAAAATCATTGGTATGGATGGCCCACTTACGTCGGTGGAATAATAGCAGTTGTAGGCGTAGTGATGGTAGCAACTTCTAAGAAAAGTGTGTAATCACCAAACTCCGTTTCTTAAAATAAAAAGATACCCGTTGAATCAACGGGTATCTTTTTAATAATCATCTCTTACAACAAAAGAATCAACAATAAGATTATAATAATGATTGCACCGACAGAGAGATAGATTCCTCCATTACGGGCTTCTTTCTTCAAACTTTTCACCTCTTTTCTCAAATCTTTTTTTTCTGTGGCTGATAAATTGGTTTTATCCATTTCACGGATTTCAACCAGGCGTGTCTCAATTTGTTTAGCCCGAATTTCTTTAGGCACTTCCGTATTCGCTGTAGTAACGTTAACAGCATATACCGGGGTTAACAAAGAAATTGACATAGCAATTAGTAGTAGGGGAATAATTTTTTTTGTGCTCATCAGTGTTATTTTAATTGATTTAATAATTTGTTAATTCATCGAAGCTATACAATAATCATTCCTAAGTTCAACTTTTATAAATAAACAACGTTCAATAAAATAATGACATTTAAAATGGAAGATCTCTCCCGCAATTCTTCCTCAAAAAAAGCCACCTGGAATTAAGGTGGCTTTTCAGATTATTTAATGGAGCCTTTCTAATTTAAAATTAGAAAAGGCATCCATAATCTATTTTCAGATTGCATGAATACCTCCTTTTCTTTGATGAACAATAAAGATAGTAAATAACTAAAAGCCAAACTAAATTTACGGGTCAATGTTTATTGATTTGCCTTCTTAAATCATATTGTAAATCAGGGTGAAGACTGGAAAGATCTTCCTCAATTTTTTTAAGTTGCGAATCATATAAATTTTTCAATTGCCTGCTTTCCATTATTGGAATAGAATAATTGATCAGGCAATTACAAAAATGAATTAGCAGTTCCGCTTCCACTTGTTTTGATAAAGTAAACCGGATATATTTATGAATGTTGCGCAATATTTTTCGAACGCTTTTTTTAATAAAATATATACTTGACATATTGATCATTCCAAATTGATCTTCCACCTCCTTTTTTATGTTTTCAACAAACCCAGGCATATTATCCGAATCAAAAAGTAAAAAAGCAAGTAATTCTTTATTCTCTTTTTTGAACCTGGCCAATCGGAGACAATATTCAAGTAATTCGTTAGCATCACGTCTCGTCAGATCTTTTTTTATCTCATTTACAGTCACCATTTACGTTTTTTTTCTTTCTCAATATCTCTACGTTTGTATTGTTATATCAACTAAATGCAAATAAAATATTTTTGAATTTCCCGATAAATTTAAATATAAAAAAAAAGGAAATCAGAATGATTCCCCTTTTTTCGGTTTATGCGTGTGTAATTTATTGTTTTACAATTTTTGCATTGTAAAGGGGTTCTCCCAAATTATTTCTGATGGTAAGTATATAAACTCCCTGTTGTAAATTGTTTACATTCGAAAAATCTTTCCTTGAGTTGCCATTTGGAATTGACCATTGTTCGGAAGCAACCTGTTTTCCGGTTATATCAGTCAATCTAGCAGAAACCAATTGAATATTAGCGTTTACAAAATTTATAGAAAGATTGTTATGGAACGGATTTGCCAGAACAGATACAAAGGTTCTTTGTCCATCAATCTTTGCGTTAACTATTCTGGAATATTGATAATCTCCATTCATATCCACTTGTTTAAGCCGATAATAATTTATTCCTGATAAAGGATTTGCATCAACAACATGGTAATTTCTGACCATCTGGCTGTTTCCAGCACCATTTACTTTAGTCAATGCAATCCAGCCAGAATTTCCATCAGCATTTCTTTCAACAAGAAAGTAATTATTATTCAACTCCTGTGAAGTAGACCAATCAAGGTTTACAGCATTTCCTGTTTGAAGCGCGGTAAAGCTAACCAATTCGACAGGCGTTGGAGCACCCTCGGGACACAGTGATAGAGAAACGTCATCCATTGCAAAATCGTTTCCACAACCACCTATTGTTCCATTCTCAATCGTGATCCTAATCTGCGTTGGGAAAAATGAGCCAGTAGAAGGCAGGGTAAAACCAGATCCCAGATTAATCCATGCAGGCGAAACAGACTGCTGCACAGGTGGAGCGGTATACGGAGACCCACCAAGAGCAACCCAGGTATTGGATTGCGAAAGATATTCTACCGTGAATGTAATAACTGGCAGTAATGGATCCGGAGTGCAAACACCAGCACTGTCAATATTCATTAAGAAAAGACCAACCGCATAATTGCCCGGAGTAAAACCATGCGTATTACTTACAGTGTGAAGATAAAATTCTCCTGGCTGGCCATTTGCCACGATCATTCTTCCATTAACGTTCCCGGTATGATCATTGGAAATTTGCCATTCAGGTTTTTGTTGTGTACCATTAATGATTCTATAAGTTCCTTCACTTGAAAGATCTCCGAATTCTTCGTAAGACAAGCCAGTAGTGAGGATATCCGGGCTGGAAGTTGAAGTGTTACCACTACCAAAATCCTCGGACCACAAAACAGTTCCATTTGCACAATTAACCTGTGCGTTTGATGAAGCGGATGCAAAAAATAAGCAGATAAATAGAAGCACAAATTGAAAATCACTTCTTGAGATAAGCGTAAAATACTTTTTCATAATTAAGTTTTTAATTACAGCAAAAAAAAATTAGTGGCTTTACATGTAATGCATTGAGCAACGAGGATACTACAATATGTCTTGTGATTAGTCTTTGAAAGGAAGAGGCGGAGTAAAGTTATAACTTATTTTCAAAAATCAAAATAAAAACAAAAAAATAATAATGGCACAAGATTTTATAGAGATTCTAATATATAAGTTCTATTATCATGAAAATAAAAATATTGATGGCATTAATTCTGGGAATTTTCATCTCCGATTATGTAACAGGTCAAAATACTTCAGCAAACCAGAAACTCACCGAGAATGAAACTTATCACATCACATCTCCTTCCAATCAAAATAAGAAAGTCGCTGGTGGTAATTTCGAAACAAACAATCATATATATCGCGGTACCCGCCTTGGGAGTAGTTCTCCTCTTTATGACACCTATCAAAAAAACAATTCCGGAGCAGGCTCCATCACAACAAATCCAAACAAAGGGGGTGTAGATGGAAGTTTTACCCCTTCACCAACTTACCCAATAAATGAAATTCACATGGACACTTCTTCTAACAGTCATGCGCCTGATACACTTTACAATAAAAACAATTCCAATCAGCATCCATAATTCAACTAAAGAGGATTAAGCACTATGTTTTATTGCAACTGTATTTCAAACATTTTAGGCCAATATTTTCCAGTGATAAATAATCTATTTGTAGCGCTGTCATAAGCAATTCCATTCAACACAGCATCACTGCTTATTTTAGCGGAAGGGTCATATTGATTAAGTAAGCCCGTAAAATTCAATTTACCAACCACGTACCCATTGGAAGTGTCAATTTTTACAATATCATTTGTAAGCCATCTGTTTGCATAAACGAAGCCATTTATTAATTCCAGTTCATTCAGGCTATCTACTTCTCCCCTGTTATCGGTAACGGTAAGCACTTTGTTTATTTTCATTTCTTTTTTATCGACGTCAGGTTCAACAAAAAATAAATGAGAAGTACCATCGCTAATAATAATATTCTTACCGTCATTGGTAGCTCCCCATCCCTGTCTGCTCCATTTATAGGTATCCACAGGCTGCATTATATTTTTCAGATCATACACAAAAATTTTATTGTTCTGCCATGTAAGCTGGTAAATCTTATTCTTGTAAACGGTAATACCCTCTCCAAAAATAGTGCTGTCGGGGATCAAAAAATCCTTCTCAACCACACCGGTTTTCACATCTACAATTCTTAAGTTTGATGTACCCCATTCGCCTGTTCCTTCATATAATTTACCATTATGAAATTCCAATCCCTGTGTATAAGCTTTCGGATCGTGCGGATAGACGGCTTCTACCTTAAACATTAGAGAAACAGGTGGAGGGATATTATTTACCTGAGAAACCGGAAGAGAAGAGTCGTAGGAGGGAGAATTATTACAGGAAAACAAGGATAAAATAATTACTAACAGAGCGAATTGCCGGATCATTTTTTAATTTTATAGGATTGTAAAAATAATAAACAGATTCTTTCAAATATCGTTTCTCTTAAAAATAAACCGCTAAATATTTTGGTTTGAAAAATATTGTTGTATTTTGTGGTCCAAAGCCTTTGTAAACGGTATAACCTTTTTGTTAGCTCAATCTGTTAATACCCAAAACCAACAGGCTCTCCCTTTTTCATTATCCCATGTAAGAAATCAACCCCCAGACCTATGTAATCCCGCTATTGTTCACTACTCATTGAAATTGAGTTCTACAAAAGGGAATACATGAAAATAATTTTTACCTCTTTCTTTTTATGCTTCTTTTTTTCAGCGTTCTCGCAGCGATGTGGTACTATTGAATATCAAAAAAAGCATCCCGTCAATCCGTTTACAGCCCAAAGATCGCTTTCTCCGATTATTGAAAGTCGGGACACTTCTAAGGATGAAGTAATCATTATACCGGTAGTTGTTCATGTACTTTATAATACCAATGAGCAGAACATCAGCGATGCCCAGGTTATTTCACAAATAGCTTCTTTAAATAGAGATTACAGAAGGCTGAACGAGGATACAATAAACACTCCGGCTCCTTTCAAGAATGTGGCTGCAGATACTAAAATTCAATTTTGTCTTGCTAAAGTGGATCCAAGGGGGCAATACACAACGGGGATCATTCATAAATTTACCAGGGAAGCGCAATTTTTTCCGGATGATGCAATGAAATTTTCATCCAAAGGGGGTGATGATGCGTGGGATGCAACAACCTACTTAAATCTATGGGTTTGCAATCTTTCCGGACAAACTTTGGGTTATACGGTTTTGCCGGGAAGTCCACTTGAAAAAGACGGTGTTGTAATTAAGTACACTGCATTTGGAACAATTGGAAATTTGTCGGCGCCTTATATAAAAGGACGCACTGCAACGCATGAGATCGGCCACTGGTTAGGATTGAAGCATTTATGGGGTGATTCTACCTGCGGAGATGATGGCATTGCCGATACACCACCTCAGCAGACAAGCAATACTTATTGTCCTGTATTTCCACATATCTCTACGTGCTCCATAAATTCGTATGGCGATATGTTTATGAACTTCATGGATTTCACGGATGATGGATGTATGAATATGTTTACTGAAGGACAAAAGGCTGAAATGAGGAGTTTGTTTGCATTGGGTAATCCAAGGAATTCTTTCTTGAATTCAAAGGTTTGTGATAGCTCAACCGCTGAAGGAGCGCCGGTTCCAAAAGATTCAATTTCATCTACCAAAATAAATATTTACCCAAATCCATTCAATCAAATCTTCAACATAACTTCTGACGGTGACGATATTTCGGGAAAAATTATAAAAATATATAGCATCAACGGCAAGTTATACTTAACTCAAAAGATTCTTTCTCCAAAAACTATTCTGAATGTTAGTGATCTGCCTTCAGGAATTTATATTCTTAAAATTAATGGAATCAAAGGCCAGAATGTTTATAAAATAATCAAAGCAGATAATCAGTAATAAAAAGATGCAGTAAAAGAAGAAAAAATCTGTTTTTCTATTTTTGATTCAAATAACGAATAAAAGGAATCCTGGTTCTTCAATTCATTTCTTAAACAGTAAACAAACAATAAATGAATTTTTTGTTTACGTCCTCAATCTAAATCGCCAGAACATTATTTCCAAAATTTTCATGTTCATTATAAAGATTCAATAATCTTTTTGGTGCTCTCAAAACTTTTATGTTCGAAAGCCCGTATGCCAACCTTCCTGGCCGCTTCTACAAGCATAATACGATCATCAAAATAAATACATTCATCTGGCTTTGCCTGCGCAATACCTAATGCAAGTAAGAAAATTCCAGGGTCAGGCTTGCGCATTCCAACTTCACAGGAAGATACAAAAGCATCAAAGAAATCATGAAGCTTGAATTTGTTGATTCTGTATTCGTTCAATTCCCTCGGTTCATTATTTATGGAAATGACTTTTATATTTTCATGCTGGTTTTTCCAATCAATCATCCAGGGAAGCGTGTCAGAAAGTTGTAAGGATTGAGCGAACATAAATTCTTTAAATTCTTCACGAGAAAAATCTTTTTTTTCTTTGAAGATAACCGTATCAAGATAATCATCTAAAGAAATCTTGCCCATTTCATAAACATTAAAAATGAAGTCGTGCAGCACGTCCATTTCTCCATAATTGAGATTAAATTTTTTAGCTGCTGCCATCCTTGATTCATGGCCCCATCCATTTGTAAGCAATACTCCGCCTATATCAGAGAACAAAATTCTAACCGGTTTTTTCATATTTATATTTGAAAGTAATATTAATCATTTTATCAGAGTGCTGAATTGATCAAAACAATTTTCGAAATTATTTTTTCGAAATTTCTAATTCCCTTACCTTATCCAATCGCCTTACGTGTCTTTCAGCGCCGATATATTTTGCGTTGAGAAAAGCCATCAGGAATTCTTCTGCCGCAGCAAAAGCAGTTACCCTTCCTCCGAAGCAAATAAGATTCATGTCATCATCCTCAACACCCTGGTGAGCTGAAAAGTGTTCATGAATCAAAGCCGCTCTTACACCGGCAATTTTACAAGCAGCAACAGAAGCTCCAACACCGCTTCCGCAAATGGCCACGCCTTTTTCCACCTCTTTCGCAGAAACTGCTCTGGCAAGAGGAATAACGAAATCCGGATAATCGTCAGCAGTATTCAGTTCATAAGCACCAAAATCTTTCACCTCATATCCCTGTTTCTGCAAGAAAGCTTTTAATATATTTTTTAGTTCAAAACCTCCATGATCGCAGGCTATACCGATTTTCATTGTACTCATTTTTAAAAACAATTTGTAGGTTATAAAATAATTTTACTTTTTCCAATCCACTTAATTGTGTCTTTCTTACTCCTTTCTTTTTCTGCGGTGCTAAAAGTAAATGTTTAATTCAAAAGTAGAAACTAAATCCATTTTTTGAACATCCAGAGGCAATCCACAATTGTGTATAAGTTTTATTCCACCAATTGTTTCAATATACATTTTTACAATAATTTAGTACATGAAACTTAATCATCTATTTTTCCTTCATGAATTATTCTGAAATTTCTTTACCACATTTAATCAAAATATCGCATCACGGTTTTTGTACGCTTTTTCAGAATATGAATACCGGGGAAAAATCTTTACATGCAGCTGTGGCAATAAAGCAAGAAACTATTTTTACAACTTTCGAAGCTGCAAGTACACAAACAAATCCAAACAAATTCACTGTCCAGGTAAATGATCACACTCATATAATTTTGAGCCCGGAAGTTTTACAATACACCAATCATTCCTGTAACCCCAATGTTTTTTTCAATACAGCTACATTTGAGCTTTTTGCACTTCAGAATATCTCAAAGGGAGATGAGTTTACTTTTTTTTACCCATCTACAGAATGGATGATGAACGCTCCTTTTCATTGTTTTTGCGGATCAGATAATTGTCTTCATAAAATTCAGGGTGCTACTTTTCTTTCCCCCGAAAGTATTGCCAGATATAGATTTACCGATTTTATTTTACAAAAATTGAATTCAACGCATCTTCAGGTAGTGTAGTCTTTTTAAATATGACTTGTAAAAATTATGAAACAACTTCCAGATGATATTTTTGTTTGGGTATTAGCTCCTTTTGTAAAAACTAATAATACAAATCTTGATTATTATTATGATTACACTCAAAGTATTGAAGAATATTCAACCGCTTTCAAAAAACTGAAGACCAACTGGAAATGGCAGGAGGTTACCAACCAAAATTACAAATTGATTATAGATTCAATTGCAGAAGAATCGGCGATGCAAAATGTGGTTGTGATCAACCTTTGTGATGGAGATGAGATCAATGATGCTCCCGGAGTTAACGTAATAAATCTTCTAAAAAAAAGGGATTTATGTTTCACCGGTGCAGATGAATACTTTTATAAAGTAACCACCTCGAAGATAAAGATGAAAGAAGTTTTTGATGCGAAAAACATTTCAACCCCTCCCTGGAGAATAATAAATGAATCAAACATCAGCGATAAAAAAATCTTCGAAGAG
Source organism: Ginsengibacter sp. (assembly GCA_039935455.1). GTDB lineage: Bacteria > Bacteroidota > Bacteroidia > Chitinophagales > Chitinophagaceae > Ginsengibacter. The sequence continues at coordinate 40,702 of JBDTKF010000003.1, read as the reverse complement.
TTGGGTAATCCGATAATTGTTAAACCGGCAATCTCCGGTGGAAGCCTCGGTGTTGGAATTCATTCTGTAGTAAAAAATAATGAGCAGCTGAAAGCTCAATTTGGAAAATTACACGAAGGATATCATGGATGGAATTTAGTTGAAGGTGGCGTAATTGCAGAGCAGTTCATTGACGGGCCTGAATTCACTACATTCATCATTGGCAATAGCTTTCATCCAAAACATTGCAAAATTTACCTTCCTGTAGAGCGTGTTTTTAATTCGTCACTTCCTGCATACGAAAAATTTCTGTCTTATGACCGTTTATGGGAGATGTACGAAGAAGAATCCCCGATCAAAAATGAAGAAGATTTCTACAATTACCAAACTCCTAAATATAACCTTCTAAAAAAAATCTGCCAGATAAGTTTTGAAGCATATAGAGCCGTAAGAGGAAAAGGTTACTGTAGGGTAGATTTGAGAATGGACAACAGAACAGGTAAATTATTTGTATTGGAGGTTAACGCTCAATGTGGATTATCAAAAGATGAAAATTTCACTTCGATCGGTGCCATCCTGCGCCTTTCAGGAAATTCATTTGAATCAATGATCACAGAAATAATTGCAGATGCACTTGCTCAAAAATCAATACAAAAAGATAACTTAGCTATTCAATTGCAACTTATCTGATTTCAATTTTTCTTCAAATATTTATCCCTCTCTATATGAAAAAAGTTTGCGTTTTGCAAGCGGATTATTCCACTTCAAATGTAGATTATAAAAACTTCGATCCGCCAAGGTGTTTGTCTGACTTGCTTCCTGGATGCTTAACTCATCATGTCTTTCTGAATAAAATTACAACTTTTCAACAATTAAAAGATCTTAAAAAGGAAAAATATGATGTGTATGTAAATCTTTGTGAAGGTTATTTGGATTGGTCTGTACCTTCTATTGATGTAATTCATTCTCTCGAAATCTTAAACTTGCCTTATACAGGATCAAATGCAATCCTTTACGACCTGCCGAAAGAAGTAATGAAATATGCAGCTTATTGTAGCAATGTAAAAACGCCGGATTATGTTAAGATTTCAGAAGAAGATCTTTCGGCAGAAGCTATATTAAGCCTAAAGTTTCCGCTTTTTCTAAAACCTGCCAAATCCGGGGATAGCCTCGGAATAGACGAAAAGTCTTTGGTAAAAAACACAGATGAGTTTTTGAATCAATGCAAAATTTTACTAAAAGAATATGAAGAAATTCTGGCTGAAGAATATATTGCTGGGCGTGAATTCACAGTATTAGTAGCAGCAAATAGCGGAACGAAAGATTTTTGCACAGTTTATAATCCTTTAGAATACATTTTTCCGGAAGGTAAAAAATTCAAGACCTACTCACTTAAAACTTCAGAGCTGCACAAAGAATGCAATGTTCCTTGCAGAGATGAAAAACTGTCGGAAGCATTGAAAATGGATGCAGAAAAGATATTCAAAGAATTTAGTGGAGTTGGATATGCCCGATTGGATTTTAGACTAAACGATAACAATGAAATTTTCTTCTTAGAGATTAATTTCACTTGTTCTGTATTTTATGAAAACGGGTATGAAGGATCTGCAGATTTTATTCTAATGCATGAGCCTGGAGGAAAACAAGCGTTTTTATCTCACATCATTTCTGAAGGGATTTACAGACATCAGCAAAAACAAAAAAAATATTTTTTGAAAAGAAATGCCGTTTCCGGTTATGGCATTTATGCAAATAAGGATATAAAAATCAGAGAAATAGTTTTCAATAAAGAAGGAAAATCTCATCGTATTATTTCAAAAAAATATGTAGACGAAAACTGGAACGAAGGGGAGAAAATTAATTTCAGAAAATATGCATGGCCGGTAAGTTCTGATATTTATGTAATTTGGGATGAGGATCCAATGAAATGGGCTCCTCAAAACCATTCTTGTGATGCGAATACCTATTACGATGGATTGAATGTCGTAGCATGTAAAAATATAACCAAAGGGGAAGAATTAACCTTGAATTATACTTCAATTTTGAATAATGAAATGGAATCTTTTGTCTGTAATTGCGGGGCGGAGAACTGTCAGAAAATTATTCACGGCCCTTTACATAAATCTATAATCAATCAGGATTCTCAGCAATTAAATAGTTAAATTATGTGGTGGATATTTGCATTACTTTCAGCTCTTTTTGCTGCGTTTACAGCAATCTTCGCCAAGGTTGGAATCCGTGGAGTTGATACGGATCTGGCAACAGCGATCAGGACTATTGTGATTTTAATTCTGGCATGGGGTATTGTTTTTTTTAGGGGTGGTGCTTCTTCAATAACTACTCTAACAAAACAAAATATTATCTTCCTTTGTCTTTCGGGCATTGCAACTGGATTATCATGGATATTTTATTTCAAAGCACTTCAACTGGGAAAAGTATCGCAAGTAGCTCCTGTTGACAAAATGAGCGTCGCTTTTGTCATAATTTTTGCAGTTATTTTTTTGGGAGAACCGCTGACATGGCGTACTGCGCTGGGCGCTTTATTGATTGTGGGAGGAAGCGTCGTATTGATTTTATAAAAACGAACGTTTTATAAAATTGAAAAGGTACTTTTTAAAAGAAAAATATTAATGACAAGAGAAGAAATATTTATGCAGGAAGCCATCTTGCTCTCCGAGAGAGGGGCTAAAAACAATGAGGGTGGGCCTTTTGGATGCGTGGTTGTTAAAAATGATCAAATTATTGCGCGCGGAAACAACAAAGTGACCAGTACCAATGATCCCACTGCTCATGCAGAGATTATCGCAATCAGAGAAGCTTGTAAAAGGTTAGAAACTTTTCAATTAGATGGCTGCGAGATTTATACATCATGCGAACCTTGTCCCATGTGTTTAGGTGCCATATATTGGGCGAGACTTGACATAATATATTACGCGAATACCAGAAAAGATGCTTTTGACATCGGTTTTGATGATTCGTTCATTTATGATGAGATGAATGCTGATTTAAAAACAAGAAAAATTCCGATAATAAATATTTGCAGAGAAGCAGCTAAAAAAGTTTTCAGTAGATGGCCTGAAAAAAAAGACAAAAAAAAATATTAATTTTCCAGAATTAACAAATTTTCTCATGCTCGTAAAGTATAACTATTATTTCAAAATAAACTTTTGAGTAAAGATTTCCCCATTAATACCCCAAAACAGAACGTAATATGTCGGATTGTAAATTTAATATCCCATTTTCAAAGCCAGCCGCTCTAGTTATAGTTAAAGTAAAAGCCGCAATCGAAAATCAAAATGGAATCTTTAATGGTGATGAAAATTCAGGAGAATTTGAAGTAACTGTTTTTGGGAACACCATTAAAGGGAATTATATAATAAACGGTCAAAATCTGAACCTTAATATTACTGACAAACCTTTTTTCATTCCTTGTAATACCATCGAAAGTTTTCTATTAAAGCAATTTTCTTGAAGAGAGTTTATCAGTTTATATCAACCTTTTTGGTTGATAAAACACGACGGATCTTTTTCATCATTTCATTTACTTCAAATGGTTTCGCAAGAAAATCATCTGCACCAAATTCATAAATGGCCGTTTCAGCAATATTTGGATATGACGAAATCATGATTACCGGAATGTTACGGGTAAAATAAGATGACTTCAATTTTTTACAAACATCCAGACCATCAAAGCCTTTGAGAAATACATCTAAAAGTATTAAATTTGGTTTGCAAGTTTTCACAGCATCCCATGCATTCTTCCAATCGCTATAAGCGAAAACTTCAAAACCTTTTTTCAGAAGTAATGATTTTACAACAGTAAGAAGGTCCAAATCGTCGTCAAGAATCAGAATTTTAGACATGCTTTTTTAGTATCAAAAAGCGTGCAATAGTTGTTCAAAAAATTTCAAAATTTCAAATAAAAAGAAGCTAATTGGTTTGCAGTCTTCAAAGCAATAATTGTTGCAGACTCCTTCATCATGAGTAATTATTATAAAAAAAAGCGTCCCATTTCTGGAACGCTTTGTGATTCGGCTGGGACTCGGACCCAGGACCCCATCATTAAAAGTGATGTGCTCTACCAACTGAGCTACCGAATCATTATTAATTCAAATATTTAGATGCTTAGGAAAAAAAATCCAGTTGCTCCATCAAATCAAACTTTAAGATCTCAAAAGCATGAGTGGTAATTCTTGCTTCTCCTTTTTTTAAAGGAGTGCAAAAATAAGTGAAAAACACTTTGAAGCAAAACTTTTAAACAATAAAGTTTGAGATAAAATCAAATCCTTATAAACAGTGGCTTGCAAATAAAATGAAAAAAATTTACGTCATTCAACACCCACTTATATTTTACAAAATTCATAAACACGATGGCAAAAGAAAGTAGTATAAATTTTTATATTGATTAACTGATCCGAAATTAGTTCTCCGAATATTTTATTTTTCTTTCTTCTTCTCTCCTATTTTTGTTGAAAATAAAGGCGAATGTTTGAAAATAAAATTATAGTGATAACGGGTGGCACGGATGGAATAGGGAAAGCACTTGTTTCAGAATTTTTAAACCGGGGTGCAACTGTTTCTACCTGCTCGCGCACAGCAGATAATTTATTATCTCTAAAAAACGAATTCGCTGGTAAATCAATATTTACTATGGTTGCAGACGTAAGTAAAGAAGAGGATTGTAAAAATTTTATTGAAAAGACCATAGAAAAATTCAAAAGAATCGATGTATTAATAAATAATGCCGGCATTTCAATGCGGGCGTTGTTTAAAGATGTTGATCTGAAAACTTTGAAACAAGTTATGGATATTAATTTTTGGGGAACAGTTTATTGTACCAAATTCGCGCTGGATTCCTTACTTAAAAACAAAGGAATAATCGTAGGAATGTCGTCTGTCGCCGGTTATAGAGGACTTCCCGGGAGAAGTGGTTATAGTGCAAGTAAATTTGCAGTGAATGGTTGGATGGAAGCATTGAGAACCGAATTGCTCGATTCAGGCGTGCACGTAATGTGGGTTTGTCCCGGATTCACGAAATCAAACATTAGAAATGCTGCGTTGGATAAAAATGCAAAATCACAGGGAGAATCTCCTTTGAAAGAAGAAAAACTGATGAGCGCCGAAAAATGTGCAGAATATATTATTGAAGCAATTGAGAAAAAAAAGCGCACTTTGATATTGACTTTTACCGGAAAAGAAACAGTCTTTATGAATAAATTTTTTCCATCCCTGACGGATAAGTTGACAAGAAATTTCTTTTTTAAAAATGGTAAATTAATAAAATAAATTTTTAAGAAATAAAATGCTTCATTCGCTACCTTTAAATTAATCAGCATTATATATATTTTTTTAATGGCTCTAATAACACTTACATCAGATATCGGAAGACAGGATTTTTTAACAGGTGCTGTAAAAGGCCAATTATTACAGATCAATCCACAATTTACTATTGTTGATATTTCGCATGAACTGTCCCCTTTTAATTATCCGCAGGCGGCATATGTTTGTCGTAATGCAATTAAAAATTTTCCAAAAAAAACTTTACATATTGTATTGGTAAACTTATTTGATAAACGCCAGGGTCATTTATTATTTGTTGAACACAAAGGACAATATATTGGTTGTGCTGATAACGGTTTGATCACCATGATTCTTGAAGAGGCTCCGGAAAAGATTGTTGCCCTTTCATTGGATCCTTCAGAACAAAAAGACACTTTGTATTGTGCCCGTTTTTTTGCGAAGACCTTTCAGAGCATCCTGGATGGGAAACCGATTGATGAATGTGGCGACACCAACATTTCAATAGAAGTAAAAAATCCTTTACGCCCTTTACTTGGCGAAAAATTTATTGAAGGCCAGATCATTTTTATAGACAATTTTGAAAACGTAATCATCAATATTACCAAAGAAGAGTTTGAGGAACAGAGACGAGGCAGAAGTTTTAAAATTGTTTTTAAACGCGACGAAATAATTGAAAAAATAAGTGATACTTATGCAGATGTAAATGAAAGTGAAAAGCTGGCTTTATTCAATTCTGCAAATTATCTTGAAATAGCTATCAATAAAGGAAATGCTGCGGGCTTATTTGGTCTCGAAGGCTATGCGGAAAAAGCAAACATGCAAACACAATACATGCAAAATCGTTTACTTTATCAAACGGTAAAGATCTATTTTGATTAGCCATGTTATATGAACAATTTTCCAAACTGAACGTTGATATTGATTAATAAAAAGTTTCCCGCGACAGTAAAAGAAGAAATATACCGGATTCTTAATTCCAATTCTGCTATAGATAATTTTTTATTAATGCCGGTCTTTGGGTGATTTCGTGATAACAAACTGAACCTTCTCTGAAATAATGATATACCATACTTTTCCTGCTAAGACTTTTATTTTTATGTGGTTCTCCTCCATGAAAGAGATTCGCATGCCATATAAACATGTCTCCTTTTTTCGCGGTAAATATTTCCTTTTGCAAACCATGTTCTTTGATCTTTTCGGCGATCATATTTTCATACGCTTTATATGATTTTTTACCAAGAAAAAAGAAGGAGCCTTCATTTTGATAATCAGCGTTTAAGTAATAAGGCAGCAAATGGCTTTTGGGATAATAATGTAACGGACCATTTTCCGTTGTAATATCTTCCAATGCAATCCATAGGCCAAGTAAACCACCGAGTGGGAACGTAGTCATGTGAATAGAATCGGAATGAGTATCTTGTTCGCTACCCGTAAAAAAATTAATACTTTGAAAAAGAATTGGAGTACCGTTCATCATTCTGGCCAATAATTTTTTCAAATTTTCATCATTCCCAATATCATTTATCAGTGATGAATGATGTATCGCAAACATTAATTTGTTTTGATCGTTGAACTTTAAAATTCTTTGATGAACCAATCTCCCGATTTCTTCATTTACTGAATCTACCTGTTCTTCGGATAAATAATTAGAGATTTTTGCATACCCATTTATTGCAAATGAACGGACGTTTTCCTGGTTGATCCGGTTGAGCTGGTTGAACAATTTATCAGACGAAAAATCACTTTCTGCAGTTAACTCATTTTCTTTTTTCAAAAAAACATTTCTAAAATCTTTGCTGGAAACAGATGAGAAATATTTTTTTCTTATTCCCCATTTTTTATACAAAATTTCATTTTGAATCAGTTCTTTTTTGTGAAAGAAATTATAAAATGAATAAGCAATTTTTAAGCGTCTGATTATACTCAACATAAGAGCAATTTAATAAAAAACCGAGTCTGGTACACCAAAATTCAAACTTATAAATTTTAAAAAAGAGAGATTATTATTCAAAGAGAAAGTTTATTTCGATGATTTCCATTTTTTGCAAAATTAATCAAGGCATATTTTGTTTAACTTCATTCTTAATCAAATTAATTACCATGAAAAAAATATTTTCAAGCTTCTTATTTTCTGCATTCTTAACCACTTCCGCGTTCTCACAGATAAACATGCCTGCGCCATCTCCTACTGAATTTATCAGACAGGATTTTGGCCTATCCACCATAGAACTCACCTATAGCAGGCCTTCATTGAAGGGTAGAAATGTTTTTGGATCTGTAGTTATTTTTGATTCACTATGGCGAACAGGAGCAAATGGAGCAACAAAAATAACATTCAATGACCCGGTTGAAATTTTAGGACATCAGGTAGATTCCGGAAGCTATGCTATCTATACAATTCCTCATAAAAACGGAGATTGGACATTTATTATTAACAAAGGTTTCGATAATGGCGGTGTAGTCGGCTATAAACAAAGTGAGGATGTTCTAAGAGAGAATGTGAAGTCAATTAAAACTTCGCAAAAGACAGAGAATTTTACAATGCAGTTTTCAAATATAAAACCAGAGAGTTGCGATTTGTCACTGATGTGGGATAATCTAATCGTAAATGTTCCCATAAAAGTTAACATCAAAGATAAAATAAGAGCTCAGATAGAAACAGCGCTTTCTTCTGATAAAAAGCCGTACTGGCAGGCTGCGCAGTTCTATAATGAATATGATAACAATAAAACAAAAGCGCTTGAAATGATTGATAATGCAATAAATAAAAGTGAGAAGCCGCCTTTTTATATGGTTTATTATAAAGCAAAAATTCAAAAAGAAATGGGTGATAAACAAAATGCAATGGCAACTGCAAAACAGTCGCTCGAATTGTCTAAAGAGGCTGGTAGCAGTGATTATGTTTTATTGAATCAAAAGCTGATGAAAGAATTAAAATAATTTTAACGATATTATAAACAATAAAAAATCCTTCCAATTTGAGAAGGATTTTTTATTGCGTAGTTCTCAAACAAAATTGAGAAAAAAGGTTATTTGTTCATTTACTGTCCTGTTCAACTTTATAAAACCAGGATAAATTAATGCAGGATTTTGTAAAAGCCCCACAATACATTCGAATCCTGATTAAAGGGGTACCTCAGTTTCAGTGTTGTGTTTTCCGATAAAAATCTGAAGTATTGATCCAACGATGATTACCAGGATTGCACCAATCACATTGAGCCATAGAAACGAAATGACGTCAGCTCTATAAATGAAAATGATCAATATTTCCGAAATGATGGATCCGTAAAAAAGCGCACGAGCTTTTATACGTCTAAACCAAAAAGCAACTAAAAAAATTCCGAGGATAACGCCATAAAATAATGAGCCTAAAATATTTACTGTTTCTATCAGACTATTTCCAAGGTTGCCGGCAAATTCGGCAACCAAAATGCAAAATATGCCCCAGCAAAAAGTATAAAACTTTGAGATCCGATAATCTTCTTTTTCTGAAAGTTCTTTTTTGAATAACCTTTTATGGACATCAACAACGGTGCAGGACGCAAGTGCATTCAAGGCTGCAGCAATACTTCCCCATGCCGCCAAAAATATTACAGCTATCAGCAAACCTACCAGTCCTTTGGGTAAATAATCTACTACGAACCGAAGGAATATATAATTCGTATCATTTACATCTTGCCCCGGCAAAGCTTTGGATAATATTGCAGTATAATCATCCTTTATTTTTGCTTTTAGCAAATTGTCTGTCTTACCGACCTTTTCATAAATATTTTCAAGATTTATTAATTGATCTTTATAAATGGTTGTTTTTGCAAGAATTACCTGGGTTTCATTGAAATGAATGGGAGCTTTATTATACTGATAAAAAGAAAACACGAGTACACCAAGCATCAAAATCAAAAACTGCATCGGCACTTTAACGATCCCATTCATCAGCAATCCCAATTTTCCCTGCCGGTTATTTTGTGCTGTCAGGTAGCGCCCTACCTGGCTTTGATCCGTTCCGAAATAAGAAAGCGCCAAAAAAAATCCACCAATAACGCCACTCCAGATGTTATATTTATCCTTCCAGTCAAATCCATTTGTCGTTTGCCCTGAAGTGATGATATTCATTTTTCCACTTTTACCTCCAAGATGCAGCGCATCTAAAAACCCAACATTAGCGGGCATTAAATGAACGACCAAATACCCTGCGATCGCCATTCCGATAATGACAATTATCAACTGAAGCTTTTGCGTATGTGCCACTGCTCTTGCACCACCTGTGACTGTATAAATAATCAACATGCCGCCCATAATAATGTTGGTATAATAAATATTCCAACCAAGCAATGAACTCAAGATCAACGAGGGAGCGTAGATACTGATCCCTGTGGATAGACCTCTCGAAATTTGGAAAAGAAAAGAAGTAAGAGTTCTTGTTCGCAAATCAAAACGTTGCTCCAAAAACTCATAAGCTGTATAAACTTTCAACCGGTTGAACACAGGAACAAAAACAATGCAGATTACAATCATCGCAAGAGGCAACCCGAAATAATATTGCACAAATCGCATTCCATCCGTATACGCTTGTCCCGGTGCACTTATGAAAGTAATAGCGCTTGCCTGAGTTCCCATAATACTCAGGAGTACAAGATACCAGGGCATGTCACGATTACTCAAAAAATAGCCGTCAAGATTTTTGGACGACCTGCTCTTATACACGCCATATAAGATAATACCGGTAAGGGTTACAATAAGCACAATCCAATCAGGATAACTCATACCGCTTTATAATTTTTAATTGATAAGAGATTTAATAAAATTGAAATCTTAGTAAACAAATGAATAATTAACTTTTACTTGTTCAGGATTCTAAAAACTATTTCATTGAAAATTCTCTGTAATGAAATAATAAAAGATAATTTGAAGTATTAAAAAGACGAACACAATCAAATACAACTTATTCCAATATTTCTTTTCAGAATTCTGCATAATTTTTAATAATTGATTTATCTGTCGGGTTTCGCAAGTAAATTAGCAAACAACCGGTAAACTCCCGGAACTCCTGCTGGTAATTCTCTAAAAAAAACCAATCCGGAATAAATAAATCTACCTTTCCCAAAATCAGTGTAGATAAGGCTTCCATGACCCGGAGCTTCGCCAGCATCATTCATTGAAAACAGTGTCTTATAATTGGTTTCAAAATTTTCTGCCTGATAAGTACTACGTTCCTGGATCCAGTTTTCAAAATCTTTTGAAGTGATTTTATTCGGATAGTTCATTAAAATATTTCCCGGTTGAACGAATTTGACTACAGCATTTTCATCTGTAACCCTGTTTCTTGATATGGTAAATGGATAGGGGCCGATCTTTGCTTTAAGTGGGCCAATATTATTGTTGGTGTTATATTGAACCAATAAAACACCTCCCTCCTTTACATAATTCATCAATGTATTGTATGAATCATTCAACCATTCGTAAATGTTATAAGCCCTTACACCCGTTACAATCGCGTCAAACTGTTTCAGGTTACCGGATGTAATATCCTTTGCAGAAAGCATCGTCACTTCGTATCCCATTTTAGTTAAAGCATCCGGAACTTTATCACCTGCACCCTGAATATATCCAACTTTTTTTCCGGAAATTTTTAAATCAATTTCAACCAGTTTCGACTCCGCCTTATGGAAATAAATAATGTCCGGAATATGAGGATACTCAATTACTTTTTTATAAGAGTCATAAATCACATTTCCGTCAACGGCATGCCAATCGATGATTTCAGCGTTTCTACGGCCCGGGTTTTTTATAGAAAAGAAGGAGTTATTCCCTTTTTTAGTTTCCAATACGTTGTCGGAATAAATAGTTTTTACAGCAATGCCATTTTGAGAATTTGAGTTATTGATTATGCCAGAATTTATAGCAACCGGACTGTTATTTACAGATAACCCAAGTTCAGGCTGCGACTGGATTTCTATTTTTGGAATAATAAAAAGAGGTTCAAATTCTTCTCCTCTTACCGGGTCACCGGATTTGTATTGAACAGGAATTGTGTAAATAATTTCCTGTCCGTCGATCATCAAATTTATAACAGCACTTTCGGGATCATTCTGTGGTTTACCGATTAAATTCTGATCATTAACATTGAAAGACCCTTTATTCATAGGCTCTACAAGCCAGTATGGCTGCGAAATTTTGGCCACTTCAGGAATTAAAACTTTTAAGGGATAAGAAATATTTTCATCAGCAGGCAAGTCTGTATTTAATTCGAAATTTTTATTCTGAATTGTAACTGAAGAAATATGAACAGGAACACCTACCCGATTATCCGCAACAAAGTTTACCTGTAAAGAATCGCCCTGGGCAGCAAACATCGTAGAGGTCGTTGTTTCCAGATAAAGGCCAATACATTCTTTTATGATTTGCTTCACCTGTTCAATTTTTTGATCGCGCCAATAGCCTTCTCCCGACTTTTGTAACGACTGATATATATTCAAAAGCAGGGGTAGTGATTTCTCAGGTTGTGTGAAAGAATAATCTGTAATCAATTTCCTTATAACTGTTTCTGTTCCCTCATCATTCACCCTTTTCCAGTTTGTTTTTACACCATCCATCAAAGTATTTTCAGGAGCCTGCCCCTTTATTGTTTTAAAGAACTCTAAAGATTTTCCCCGGGATGAAAGGACTCCGAATCCTTGCGTCTTGTGCTGGCTACGGCTTTCAGCTGCAATTTCGCCAAAGCTTTTTCCCATTACTGAATTATATCCCCCCACATCAATTTGAAATTGGTCAGGTCTTACAGTATTTACGCTCCCAAAGTTGAATGTATTCCACAACAACCGCTTTGCTTGCCATGGTTTTACGCCATATTTAAATTGCTCCGGAAATTTTGCAGGATCTGCGGCCGCTTCAAATGCTTCACCGGCAAGAATTGCAGAAGCAGTATGATGTCCATGTCCTCCTTCGCCTGTCGTTGGAAATCGGGTAATAATTACATCAGGTTGAAATTTTCGAATCACCCACACTACATCTGATAATATTTTTTGTTTATTCCAAAATTCAAAGGTTTCTTCAGGGCTTTTTGTAAAACCAAAATCATATGCTCTGGTAAAAAACTGTTCAGCACCATCAATTCTACGGGCCGCTAATAATTCTTGCGTTCTGATTAGTCCCAATTCAATGCCTTGCTCGTCGCCGATCAAATTTTGGCCGCCATCTCCCCGCGTCATGCTCAAATAGCCCGTGCGGTACAATTTATCATTCGATAGAAACGCAAGAAGGCGTGTATTTTCATCGTCCGGATGCGCAGCGATATATAGTACTGATCCCAACACATCCAGTTTTTTTATCTGTTGGTATATTTGTGAGGAACTAAATGTTTTTGGAGCTTGTGTAAACCCTACTTGTATAAAAAAGCTAAAGTAAAAAAGTAAAAAATATTTACGCATTTTTTAAAAAAAGTTTATTGTGCGAATGTAATGCAATGTTGATTTGTAACAATAAGCAATTCATCCGAAGATCAACATTAGTAAGCAACAAAACTTAACTTTTGGAGTTGATTTTTAGCAGGAAAACATACATTTGTTAAAAATCAAAGGATGGCAGAATTAAAAGATATTTTAGCAGTCATTAGTTTTACTGCACTCATTTGTTCATGCGGTCATCAGCAAAATATAAATGCATTTAATTTTCAAAATCAAAAAAACATATCAGTTAAAAGAGGTGCAGTCGTTTCTGCAAGCCAAATAGCCAGTAATGCAGGCGTAGCAATTTTGAAACAAGGCGGAAACGCTGTGGATGCTGCGATAGCCACCCAATTTGCATTGGCGGTTGTTCATCCAAGCGCAGGAAATATTGGCGGTGGAGGTTTTACCATTATTCATTTAAAAAATGGACAAAACATTTCAATCGATTATCGGGAAATGGCTCCTGGAAAGGCTTCTAGAGATATGTATCTGGATTCAAACGGAAATCCGCAAATGAACTTATCACAGGATAGTCCCTTGGCAGTGGGCGTTCCGGGTTCAGTTGCCGGTATGTTTGAATGCATGAAATATGCAAGACTTCCCTTCAGACAATTAATCCAACCAGCTATTGATCTCGCTGAAAAAGGATTTGTTTTGAACCAGGGGGAAGCTTCCGATCTGAACTATATAAAAAATTATCTGATAAAAATGAACCAGGTTGTTCCGGTTTTTGTACACGAGAAAGCCTGGAGCGGAGGCGATACTTTAATTCAGAAGGACCTTGCGCTTACTTTAAAAAGAATAAGAGACTATGGAGCAAAAGGATTTTACGAAGGTGAAACAGCGCGTTTGATTGCACAGCAAATGAAAAAAGATAATGGCATCATCACAGAAGAAGACCTGAAAAATTATAAAGCGAAAAGCCGGGAACCAATCGTTTTTGATTACAAAGGAAATACAGTGGTTACAATGCCTTTGCCGAGCAGCGGTGGAATTATCCTCGAGCAAATGCTAAAAATGAGTAATCAGAAAGACATCGGTAATATGAAATATGGAACTTTAGCTTCCGTGCAATTAATGACTGAGGTTGAACGACGCGCTTTTGCAGACAGGGCCAAATATTTGGGCGATCCTGATTTCGTAAAAGTTCCGGTTAAAACTTTGGTGAGTGATGTGTATCTCAAAAAAAGAATGAGTGATTACGATCCTCAACAAGCAGGAAATAGTAAAGACATAAAGGAAGGTTACATCAAAGAAAGTGAAGAGACAACCCATTTTAATGTGTTAGATAAGGAAGGAAACGCAGTATCTGTTACCACCACTTTGAACGGCGGTTATGGTTGTGGAATTGTTGTTGAAGGCGCAGGATTTCTATTGAATAATGAAATGGATGATTTTAGTGTGAAGCCAGGCGTGCCAAATATGTTTGGCGCTGTCGGCCAGGAAGCGAATGCAATTGCCCCGGGAAAAAGGATGTTAAGCAGCATGACCCCCACAATTGTTCTACGGAATGGGAAGCCCTATATTATCGTTGGAACGCCCGGGGGCACTACGATTCCGACAAGCGTGTACCAGACTCTGGTAGACATCATCGACTTCAAACTAACTCCTGCAGATGCCGTTAATTTTCCAAAATTCCACCACCAATGGTTACCTGATGAAATTTCTGTTGAGAAAAATTTCAATAAAAATGTGATTGAACAATTGAAAAATATGGGATATAAAATCGCCGACAAAAACTCAATCGGCAGAACTGAAGTTATTTTGAAAGAAGGTAAAAAAATCATTGCAGTTGCCGATCATCGAGGCGAGGATGGAGCAGCAGGATATTAAATTCAATAACTTCTAAATACGGAACTCAATTCACACTTGGCCTGATTTTATTATCAGCCACTTTTTCATAAATCATTATTTTTACGGTCCACACTGGTAAAGAATAATTGAGTGCTATTTCAACTTTGAAAAGCTCGAGATCAGGGTTACCCCCATTCAATTGCAGGATGCTTGATGCGAAAGTTCGCTCCTCATCCGGTTTATCATAATTACCGGAAAGTTTATAGGAACTTTTGTCGTAAAAGCCAAGTGTACAACCATTTAGCTGGCGAAAAAATTCTTTGTATTTATCAACGGCTGCTTCGTAATTTTCTGATTCAAACATGGTCGTCTGCCATGTGTACGAGTAAGGATCAACATATTTTGTGATGGAAGTTGCTAAAGAACCTACAGGAACTATAAGGCTTTTAAACTCAACGGTGTTAATGGTTTTATTGATAGTATCCCCTTTTATATTGTTGAAATTTTGATAATAATCGCGCGCTACTTTTTCAATGACCGGTTTTACAGAAGCAGATGATTTTATCAACGATAATTTCGACTGGGCATTTACAGAGAGCATCGGAATAATAAACATGAACGTAAAAAATTTCTTCATAAGTGCTTAATTTTTCGGTTGAGTTCAATTAGATTGAACCACGATGATAGGTGATAAAAATTACAAGTGAAAATAAAAATATTTCACACTTGTGCATAAGAACAGGCTCTTCAAAATAGTTTTCATTTATTACGAAATAAAAAAAATGCCATCGTTTCCAGATGGCATTTTAATGTTACTTTAAGAAAAGTAATAAATATCAAACTTGAATTTTTCACTTATCAGATACAAATAGTAAAGCAATAAATCGTAGCGATTTCTATTCTCACATCCCGAGTAATTTGTACATCTCATCCAACTTTGGAGAAAGAATAATTTCTGTTCGCCTGTTTTTTGAACGTCCTTCTGAAGTTGTATTTGTAGCCACGGGTTCATAAAAACTATGACCAGATGAAATAACCCGTTTGGGGTCAACCTTATAATTATTAACCAAAATTCTCACAATTGAATTGGCGCGCGCCGTACTCAAATCCCAATTATCCTGGTATCTTCCCCGAATCGGGATACTATCAGTATGACCTTCAATATCAACAGCCACATCAGAATTCAAATTAAGGACTGCCGCTAGTTTTGACAATGCGTCAACTCCTTTTGGATTTACAACAGCACTTCCGGATGGAAACAACAATTGCTCGGAAAGGCTCACATAAACTTTACCATCTTTTTGGTATACAGACAGCTCATTCGAATTAAAACCCTTCAAGGCTTCGCTCATTTTATTTTTCAATTGTTCCGAGGCTTCTTTTTGTTGGTTTAATAAAGCTTCAAGTTGTTGTAACCTCTGCTGGCTCTGGCTTAGCTTACTTTGTTGCTCGGCAGTCTGCTGCCCCAGCTGACTGTTTTGACTATTCAGACTTGAAATTTTCCCCTTAAGATCATCCATGTTTTTTTGTAATGAAGCAATTTGGTCTTTCAAAGAAGATATATTTTCCTCTAAAGATTGGTTGCTATTTGCAAGACGGGTACTATCCTCACGCAACGTAGCCGTTTGTTTTTGTGATTGTTCCAAATATCTTTTTGCTACGCAGCTGGAAAGCAGAAAGATGGTGGCAATGACCACTAAAAGTTTTTTCATGATTTATTTTAATTTATTTCCGATTAGACTCAAAAAAATGTGCCAAAAAAAAGTTTTTATACATCTCGAGAAAATTAATTTGTAAAAATACCCGTTTATTCAAACTGAAAAATAAAAAAAAGAAGGTTCTGTAATTCAAAAAAAGAAGTAAATCATTTACCCCAATTCCATATTAAAAATTCAGGAAATGCCTGTGCCCAGGTGCTTACATTATGTCGGCCATTTTTCAGTTCCAGGTAATTTATATCTTTTCCCACATCATATCCTTTCTTAATCAATTCCTCAATCAATGAAACCGTATCATCAATGGAATCAATAATTCCATTGTGGTTTCTGTCGGCAGTTTCATCAAGTGCGCCGGCTTCAAAAAAGAATTTCAATCCCGGATGAAACTTCCCATTTTTTATTTCATTGTGAATGATACGATGATCTTCTTCATTAAAATCCTCGTTATCCTGTGGAACACTTCTCCACCAAAATGAGCCGCTGAAGACTCCGGCTTTTGTAAATTCTTCCGAATGATTCCATACGATATCAAATGCACTCAAGCCGCCTAATGAAAAACCACAGAAAGATTTTTCTTCAAATGGCATCCCATATTTCCCGTTGATAAAAGGAAGCAGTTCTTCCAAAATAAAACGGGTATACAAATGTGCTTTTGCGCCCAAACCATTTTCATTAAGAATATCTGCTGTTCCATATTCATTTCTTCTGTCGGGACCACAATGTATTCCTGCACAAACCAGCGGAATGATTTTATTTTCTTCATACAACTTTCCCAGGATGTTCTGAAAATCCATTGTAACCAGATCCTGACCATCATTAATCAAAAGTAATTTTTTGCAACTGGAAACATTGTTTCCCGACGGCAAATAAAAGTCAATCTTTACATCCCTTTCTAAAAAGGCAGAAACGACGAAATGCGTTTCAGGTAGTTTTTCAATTGGCATATATTTTCAAAAATAAGGAATTCAACACTCGATCCATGCTACTTGTCAGAAAACTTTGAAAGCATTTGATTGGCTGGCAGTAAACGAAGAAATATCGAAGGTTTGTATTTCATGATTTTGGAACCACGATCTTTAAAAAAGTATTTTATTCAAACAACTTCCACATCAAAAACTATTTCGAAATTTTTCTTCACTTTGGCTTTCGTCTCTTCAAAATTTACTTTGAATCCCAATTCTTTTTCTATTGAAGTCACCTGTTTATTTACAATACCACAGGGAATAATATGATTAAAATAACTGAGATCAGTATTCACATTTAGCGCAAACCCATGCATTGTAATCCATCGGCTGCAGCGGATTCCCATCGCGCATATTTTTCGCTCCTTCCCATGAATCCCTGGCTCAATCCATACGCCCGTTTCACCTTTACTTCTTTCTCCCTTTATTCCATATTCACCGATGGTAAGGATAATGACTTCTTCAAGGCTGCGCATATATTTTCCAATATCCGTAAAAAAATGTTCAAGATCCATTATCGGATAACCAACAATTTGTTGCAATCCATGAAAAGTAATATCTCCGCCCCGGTTGGTTTTGAAAAATTCAATTTCCTGTTCTTCCATTTCTTTTTCGTTCAATAAAACATTTTCCATATGACCGCTTTTTCCCAAAGTATAAACGGGTGGATGTTCACAAAAAAGGAGATGGTTAGTGGTCGGAAGCGCATAATTGCTGACTTCTAATTGTTCATTACCTAACTTTTTTCTCGCGTCTGATTTTATTTGAACATTCTCCTGAACCAGTTTTTCCTGGTAATCCCAAGCCATTTTATAATTAATAATTCCGAGGTCTTCAAAAATGATGTGCTGTTTTTCCAATGCAAAGATTTTAATTTGCAAAGATAAATTTCAATGATCAATGTTGAATGTTGAAAATATTATACTACTGAATCATTATTACGATGGATGTATTGCCGGAAGAAAATGAAGAACTTTTCGAAAGAGAAACAATTATCTGTGCCAAAGGTCAGGAGCCATTGCGCATTGATAAGTTTCTGATGGGACGGATTGAAAGTGCAACCAGGAATAAAATTCAACAAGCCATCGAATCAGAAAGGGTTTTGGTAAATGATAAAGCAATAAAATCCAATTATAAAATCAGGCCGGATGATAAAATTGTAATTTATCAAATCTATTTGCCCGAAAACAATGAAATTATTCCCGAAAATATTCCATTCAAGATTGTTTATGAAGATGAAGATGTGATGGTAGTAGACAAACAGCCCGGAATGGTTGTTCATCCCGGCAGCGGCAATCACAGCGGCACTTTAGTAAATGCCGTGGCTTTTTATTTAAAACAACAAAACCCGGAAATTGACGAGAATGAATTGTTACGTTTTGGATTGGTTCACCGGATAGATAAAAATACTTCGGGACTTTTGGTAATGGCAAAGAATCCGCATGCTATGACCCATCTGGCCAAGCAATTTTTTGACCATACTGTTCATCGAAGATATGTGGCTTTGGTCTGGGGAGATTTTGAAGAAGAAGAAGGAACCGTTATTGCACATGTTGGTCGCCATCAGCGTTTCAGGAAAATTTTTACAACATATCCTGAAGGCGATTATGGAAAAGAAGCGATCACTCATTACAGAATTTTGGAAAGATTTAATTATGTAACTCTTATTGAATGCAGGCTGGAAACAGGACGTACGCACCAGATTCGGGTTCACATGCAACACATCGCTCATCCACTTTTTAATGATGAAACATATGGTGGAGATAAAATTGTCAAAGGAACCATATTCACCAAATACAAACAATTTGTAGAAAATTGTTTCGCACTATGTCCACGTCATGCTTTACATGCGCAACAATTAGGATTTATTCACCCCGCCACAAATGAACTGATGAAGTTTGAAAGTCCTTTGCCGGAAGACATCAAATCTGTAGTTGAAAAATGGAGAAACTATAGCATTTACAGAGGTAGCAAATAGCCGTTTGGATTTTATTTACTTCTTTATAAAATCAAATAAGGTAGCAGTAAAAACACCCCTTTCTCTTTTCTTAAAAATTGCTTTCCAGTTCCCGTTATATTTCAAAAGAGATGGTACTAATAAATCCCTCACTTTCGTCATTTGAACTTCCATATCAACTTTAAAATCATAAACACCTGCATCATAACTTAATGAATAATTTCGTGCTACTATTTCAAAATTCTTTTCATTGAACCATGTCGTCATCTCGTCGACAACTACCTCATTTTTTTTATGATCTTTTGCCTTGACCGTAAACACATAACAGGGAATTGAATCATGGCTTTTATAATCAAGACTCATATCATATTTACCTGCCATTGACGCATCAAAAATCTGAGTTTTATTACTGATAAATGGAAGTCCGTTTATTTTTTTACCTGGATTGAAGAACAACATTTTCAATTGTTCTTTATGTTTATCCATTCCTGTCAATCCATCTGTAGAGAATTCACTCCCTTTCACAATGTTGTTTTCGCCACATATAGAATCTTTTGTAAAAAACAATCCTGCATACCTTTGTGCCGTGTAATAATTAAAATTACCATTGTCATCAGTTATGTCACCGGTTCTAGCCTGATTGAGTACTTGCATCTTCCGGCAATTTCCGGTTCGGATCTGTCTGGTCTTACTACGCAAAGAAGCTACAATCTTTCCATTTTTATCAAACATCCTGATATCATTAACCGCGGTATAGCCAATGATGCGAAGATTCCGGAATGCTTTATAAAAAGTAGTATCATCTTTAACACGCTTAATAAAAGAAGGAACATTCAGTTTATTATTGAGAACGATTTCAGAAAGAGTGATATAGTTTTCATTCACTTTTATCGTAGTGTCATTTTTTCTCTGGGCAGTAAGATATAGAGATATATTCAGGAGGACGAAAAGCGTGAAAAACTTTTGAATCATGCTGTAAAAATAGCCGCTAAATGATTATCGGAATTGCTAATTTTATTTATTGAAAGTCATTCGGTAATCGACAGAAATCTTCCCTCTGGAAATGTCATTGAGTTTACGTTTCAATAAACTTTTTTTCAAAGGCTTCAAATAATCAATAAATAATTTACCATCGATATGGTCATATTCGTGGAGAATAACGCGGGCTGTAATTCCGATAAAAGTTCTGGTTTGCTCCATAAAATTTTCATCAAAAAAATGTATGGTAACTTTTTCTCTTCGTAAAATATCTTCTCTTATTTTCGGAATGCTGAGACAGCCTTCATTGTAAGGCCATTCGTCTCCGTCAGTTTCTTCAACTTTTGCATTGATAAAAACGCCTTTATAACCGTCGTCTCCCGGGTAATTATCTTCTTCATCTTCTTCCAAATTGTCAAGAATCTGAATACTGTCCATGACAAACAAACGGATATCCTTATTCACCTGGGGAGCGGCCAAACCCACGCCCTTACTATTATACATGGTTTCCCACATATCTTCAACAAGCTTTGGCAGACCCGGATAATCAGGAGTGATTTCGCTACCTACTTTTCTTAAAACCGGATTTCCATATGCTACTATCGGAAGAACCATAATGATTAAATTTTTTGATCCGCTCAGGGACTGCAAATTTACAATTTTTCGTTTATTTTGTCAGTCAGTATTTGTTCATATATTCCTGTAACATAATTGTGGCGGCTATTTCATCAACATTTCTTTTATTTCTGCGATCTTTCTTTTTCATTCCCATATCAATCATTGCCTGCTTTGCCATTTTAGATGTGAATCTTTCATCCACTTTTGTAATAGGAATATTTGGAAATTCTTTTTCTAATTTTTTGATGATCTCCCTCACCAAAGGTGTAGCGTGCGTATCCGAATCATCCAGATTTTTAGGATCTCCAATTACAATTAATTCCACCTCTTCCCGCAAAAAATATTTTTTTAAAAAAGAAATCAGTTCTTGCGAATCAACGGTTGTCAAGCCTGTCGCAATGATCTGGAGAGGGTCTGTAACCGCAAGGCCCGTACGTTTTTTTCCATAATCAATACAGAGGACGCGTGACATTAGAATATTTATGTGGTTAAAATAAAAAGTAATCTTATTTGTTTATTTACTGTAAACAATTCACCTTTTGAAAATTATTCGACAGTAAAATTTATTCTCTTAACAGCTTCCCACAAAACAATTCCGGCAGCCACAGAAATATTCAACGAATGTTTCATGCCAAACTGGGGAATCTCAATGCATCCATCACATAATGGAATAATTTTCTCCTCAACTCCACTGACTTCATTGCCAAAAATAAATGCAATCTTGTCGGCCGGAGAATTATGAATCTTTTCCAACGAAATGCTATCTGTTACCTGTTCTACCGCAAAAACTTCATATTGGTTTTTCTTCAGATCTTCTATGGCTTCTCCTGTTGTTTGGAAATATTTCCAATCAACCGTATCCTGTGCTCCCAGTGCTGTTTTGGAGATTTCTTTATGTGGCGGCCTTGCAGTATAACCGGTAATATAAATACTTTCAATCAGAAATGCATCGGCGGTACGAAAAACGCTTCCAACGTTATACGCGCTACGAATATTTTCTAATACAACAATAACAGGATTTTTCTGAGATTCTTTAAATTCTTCCACAGACTTCCGGTTCAATTCATCCATTGTTAGTTTTCTCATCAAAAGAATATTAATTTGCAAAAATAGTTCAATTGGATTATTGGTTCTTTGGTTAAGAAATATTGAAACTCATTGATTTCAAAAACGTCTTTATAACTTTTTAAATGTCACGGCTTCGGCGTTCTTCCTCTTGTTCGGAAGAAGGATGAATGAAGCTTACAAAATCATTTATGGCTTCTCCAGATACTCCTTTAATGAAACAGCACAACGCCATCAAGGCCAAATACCCTGATGCGATATTGCTTTTTCGTGTGGGAGATTTTTATGAAACTTTTGGGCAGGATGCAATTACAACCTCACGGATTCTGGGAATTACCCTTACCAAAAGAAACAATGCATCTGCCACGGCTCCTGAGCTTGCTGGATTTCCTCATCATGCATTGGATACGTATTTGCACAAATTAGTAAAAGCTGGATTTCGGGTTGCAGTTTGCGATCAGCTTGAAGATCCCAAACAAGCGAAAGGAATTGTGAAGCGCGGAGTTACAGAACTCATCACGCCTGGAGTGGCCACCAATGATAAATTATTGGAGTATAACCAAAATAATTTTTTATGCGGTATTCATTTTAATGGCGAAAAGGTGGGTGTTTCGTTTCTGGATATTTCAACCGGAGAATTTTTTATTGCAGAAGGCGATAAAGAATATGCGGATAAATTATTACAGAGTCTCAACCCGGCTGAAGTTATTTTTCAGCGGAACCAATTGAAGGGGTTTAAAAATTATTTTGGTACTAAATTTTACACTTACACACTGGACGAGTGGATCTTTACGGAACAATATGCGAAAGATACTTTACTAAAACACTTTGGAACACAGAGCCTCAAAGGTTTTGGAGTTGAGGATTTGAAAATCGGAATTATTGCCGCAGGCGCTATTCTTCATTATTTGAAAGATACCGAACATCCGAACCTTCAGCATATAACGTCGCTTCAACGAATTGACAAAGAGGATTTTTTATGGATGGATCGTTTTACCATCCGCAATCTTGAATTATTAAGTGGTGGAGAAAATAATTCTCTCCTGAAAGTGCTGGACAACACGATTTCCCCAATGGGCGCCCGATTGGTGAAACGTTGGATGCTGTTACCATTAACAGAAATAAAAAAAATTGAAGAGCGACAAAATTTAGTGGAGTATTTTATCAAATCACCCGAGGAGAAAAATAAAATTTCTCAAAATATAAAACAGGCCGGTGACGTTGAACGATTGGTAAGTAAAATCCCTTTGAAAAAAATAAATCCGCGGGAAGTTTTACAAATCGGTAAAGGTTTAAAACTTGCTGCACAAATAAAAAATGCATGTGAAACTTCGACGAATGAATATTTAAAACGATTAGGCGATTCACTGAATGTGTGTAAATATATTGCTGATAAGATTTACAAAGAAATCATCGAAAACCCGCCAGTAACGATCTCCAGAGGAAATGTAATTTCCGCAGGAGTAAATGATGAATTAGATGATTTAAAAAGTATCGTAACAAATGGCAAGGAACATCTGCTCAGGCTTCAGCAAAATGAATCAGAAAAAACCGGAATTTCCTCTCTAAAAATCGGCTTCAACAATGTTTTCGGATATTATCTCGAAGTAACCAATACACATAAAGATAAAGTTCCCGAAAACTGGATCAGGAAACAAACGCTTACTAATGCGGAAAGATATATCACACCAGAGCTGAAGGAATATGAAGAAAAAATAACCGGCGCAGAGGATAAAATTATAGAACTGGAACAAAGCATTTTTGAACAGTTATTGAATGAATTACAGGATTATATAGCTCCCATGCAGTTGAACGGTCACGTTTTAGCTGTGTTGGATTGCCTGCTTTGTTTTGCAAATAATGCGCTTCAGTTCAAATACAAAAAGCCGGTATTACACAATGGCCTGGAGCTTGAGCTAAAAGCCAGTCGCCATCCGGTTATAGAAAGGAGTCTGCCACAAGGAGAGAGTTACATTGAAAATGATATTTTTTTAAATCCGGAATCTCAGCAAATTATCATTTTAACCGGTCCAAATATGAGTGGTAAAAGTGCAATTCTCCGGCAAACCGCTTTAATCACTTTGATGGCGCATATGGGAAGTTTTGTTCCTGCGGAAGAAGCACGCATTCCTCTAACCGATAAGATTTTTACAAGAGTTGGAGCGAGCGATAATCTGAGCAGTGGAGAAAGTACATTCATGGTAGAAATGAATGAAACTGCCAGCATCATCAACAATATCAGCGCAAGAAGTTTAATTCTCCTGGATGAAATTGGAAGAGGCACATCAACGTATGACGGAATTTCGATTGCATGGAGCATCGTTGAATATTTGCATCATTCTTCAAATGCGCCAAAGACATTGTTTGCTACACATTATCACGAATTAAACGAATTGGAAAACAAATTTGAAAGGGTTAAAAATTTTCACATCACCAATAAAGAAGCGGGAAATAAAATAATTTTTTTGAGAAAATTAGTGCCTGGTGGAAGTATTCACAGTTTCGGTATTCATGTTGCAAAAATGGCTGGCATGCCACCTTCGTTAATTGAAAGAGCCAATGAAATTTTGAAACAACTGGAAGTAAAACAAGTTGATCCGCTTGATCAAAATAATATGGATGAAAATTCAAAAAGGAACAAAAAGAGTATCAAAGAAAGTCTTCGCAAGTTAAATGCACCGCAAATGCAGTTGAGTATTTTCGATGCTCATTCTCAGGCATTCGAAGACATTCGTAAAATACTGGACGCAGTTGATATCAACCGTCTGACGCCCGTAGAAGCCTTGTTGAAATTGCAGGAGATTAAGGCGATGGTGAAGTAGTTTCTATTCTTTTAACTTAATATTCATACACCAGGTATCCCCACGGCTGCATAGCATAGACATGATTTCTAAATAATTTCTCTTTTACTTTAGAAAAAACATTCAAAGGTTTTCCGTAAACATCCTGTTCTTTGATGGTGAAATTTTGAGGCTCGGGAGACAGGTTCAACACTACCAAAATTTTATGGTTTCCCTTTTGCCTGATGTAAGCAAAAACAGCGACGTCATTGCAGGTGATAATTTTTTTGTAACCTGCGTCTGCAGCAAGTGCTTCATTTTTCTGACGAAGATGGAGTAAAGTATTGTAAAACGGCGCCATCTCATATTTATCCCAAACAATGGGATCTCTTTCAAAAAATTTCAACCGCTTTTTATTAGGAACTTCCTGGCCGCTATAAATCAGAGGGACGCCTTCATACATTGTTTGAGTGAATACAGCAAAGGCTTTGTAAGCATCACCATACTTTTCAAATTCAGTTCCACTCCAGCTATTTTCATCGTGATTGGTGGTGAAATACATCCGTTCCGCGTTCACCGGGAAAATAGAAAAATTATGATTAAGAACGGAATCAAGATATTTCAAATTGTGTTTTCCCTGGGCTACGTCCACAGTTGACCACATAATATTCCATGCATAAGTTGCATCAAAACCTACATAATGGAAATCGGGTTTTTCACTTTCAGCCAGCATAAAAACATTTTTTATTTTTCTTAGCTGGGTAATACATTCCTTCCAAAAATCGATAGGCATCGGATCCACGTGATCGCAACGAAAACCATCAATATTGGTTTCATTAATCCAAAACTTCATTGCACTAATCATACTATCCCGTAGCTCCATATTTGCATAATTCAAATTGCGGGTGTCTGTATAATCGTTATCATAAACCGTATTACCATTTGCATCTCTTTGGTAAAAGTCCGGATGTTCTTTTATCCAGGGATTATCCGGTGAAGTATGATTGGGAACCCAATCAATAATAACTTTTAGACCCAGGCTGTGGGCGTGATTCACCAACCTTTTCCAATCGTTCATGGTACCAAATTCGGGGTTCACTTCTTTATAATTCAACACTGCATAATAACTTCCTAAATCAGAAGAAGTCATTTTTCTTCCTTCAATCCCAATTGGATTCACGGGCATGAACCACAATATCTGCACGCCCATTTTCTTCAAACGCGGTAAGCTTTCTTCAAACTTTTTGAAAGTTCCTTCGGAAGAATATTGACGAACGTTCACTTCATAAATATTGCTCTGTCCGACCCATGAAGGGTGGGAAAAAGAAGTAGCTTTTGCACCGACACTTTTTATCGGGGTCATTTTTTGGCTGCAGGAAACAAGAAAGCAAAATCCAATCAACAAGAAAGAGAAAAGAGATATTTTTTTCATAAAGAAAATCTTTGAAAATATTTTCCAATCATTTATTAACCAAAAATAAATATTAAAAAATTAAGAGGCAGAATCTTCAATTTGATTAAAAAGTACTGTTCGTTTTATAGTGAACAAACAAATATTCCCGATTTCTAAAAAGGCACCTTGATTCTGTGAAAACTTCATGTAACAGTAAAAGAACAAATACGTGCAAAAGTGTTGACTGAAGGTTGCAGATTAATAATAATCATCAACAGATTCCTTCAACTGCTGTTTGTCCGGCTTTCAGGAGATCAGGCTTCCATTTCCTTCTTTATTTCATCAGAAATTTTTACCAGGACTTTGTCGATTCTTTGGCCATCCATATCAACGATTTCAAATTGAAAGCCACGCCATTCAAACGTTTCGCCCGTAGCAGGAATGCGTTTCAATTCGTGCAGAATAAATCCGGCGAGAGTGTCAAACTCGTTCTCTCCTTCATTGATCCAGACAGTCTTATCAAATTTGGTAAGGAAATCATAAAACTGAATTTGGCCATCAATTAAATAACTTCCATCCGGCCTCTCCACAATCACATATTCATCATCTTCTTCTTCCGGCATCTCTCCTACAATAGCGTTCAAAATATCTTTTACTGTGATCATACCCAGCAGGCTACCATATTCATCCACAATAAAGGCGTAATGAATTTTAGTTTGCTTTATTTTTTCAAGAACCTGGTAAGCAGAATTATTTTCAGGAATGAATAAGGCTTTTCTAATGATACTTTGAAGCGGAGCACCAGGATTGAGATACATGTCTTTTACATAAACAATGCCTTCGATATCATCAATCGTCTCTTTACAAACAGGATAAACAGAATGTTGGAATTCTTTTATTTTCTCTTTTACAGAGGATCGCTCTTCATTTATATCAAACCAAATAATATCCGTTCGATGAGACATTAATGAAGTAATATTTCTGTCTCCCAAATGAAATACCCTTTCAATAATATCCTTCTCTTCTTCTTCAATTGCCCCAAGTTCGCTGCCTTCGTTAATCATGGCTTTTATTTCCTCTTCAGTCACCTGGCTGTCACTACTTTCCTTGATATTAAAAAGTTTGAAAAACCCCGAACTCAAAAAACTTAATAACCAAACCAATGGATAAGAAAAAGAACTCAGCGTTTTGATGGGAGCTGCT
The DNA here is from genome assembly GCA_039935455.1 of Ginsengibacter sp. Taxonomy (GTDB): domain Bacteria; phylum Bacteroidota; class Bacteroidia; order Chitinophagales; family Chitinophagaceae; genus Ginsengibacter. Next base: position 13,509 of record JBDTKF010000003.1, on the reverse strand, counting down.
ACTCCTTTTGCAATCTTTTCAGGACTCATTAACGCAATCCTTTTCGGCACTAATTCACCAAGTAGAATGGACAAAAAAGTAACGATAAAGACAACAATAACAATAGAAACAGTACCTGCATAAGGCCGGATGAAATCCACTTTTTCAAGATAAGGCTGCAAATAAATGCTAAACCTTTCGCCGGAGTAAACACCTGTTAAGATGGCAATCAGCGTTATATAAATTTGTGTGGTAGATAAAAATATTTCCGGATTCTCTTTTAACTCTAATGCAATTGCTGAATTTTTGTCGCCTTTCATTGCGGCACTTTCCAACCTGGATTTTTTTGCTGAAACCAATGCCATTTCACACATTACGATGAAGGCATTAAGCAGAATCAAAAAAAACAAAATAATCACTTCTAACATAATTAATTTTTCTTTAACGGCGTCTCCAATCCGACCTTTTTATTGAAGATTTTTGCCGGAATATACCCAAGAAACAGACCAAGCACAGCTCCGCAAAATATATCAAATGGAAAATGAACTCCAACATATACCTGTGCATAAGAAATAGCCGCCGCCCACAAAAAGAGCAGCGCCCATTTGGCACTCAAACAATTCTTGAAAGTTGTAAATATAAACATTGCTGCGGCAAAATGATTAACGGCGTGAGAAGAAGTAAAACTGGAACTTTTCGGGCAATATGCTACTATAAACCTAATACTTCCGGCCAGAGATGGATCCTGGCAAGGACGCAGGCGCATGAAGGTTTCTTTTATAAGTGTACTGCTTACGTAATCACTCAAAATCGCATTGGCCAGAAAAAAAAGCACCCATATCCAACCATTAACTTTGTAATTTAATGTTATAAAAACAACGAGGAAAAAATACAAAGGAATCCACACGGCAGGCTCGCGGATAAAGGTAAAAAACACATCGAAAAACGAGTTATGCCATTGCCCATTCATCTTCGCAAATAGACTATAGTCAAAAAGCTTTATTCCATCCGGCAGGAACGATGCATTCAGTATTTCCATGAAAGTCATTACCGCAAAAATAAACATTGCCTAAAAACCGTAGGTAAATATTTACATTTGCGAATACAGTAAATAGCCTTATTCATATTTTTAATATATCTAAATTTTTCTGATGAAAAGAAGATCCAGTTTCCCGCGATTGGTAAAATGGATATTTTTAACCGGGGTCGCATTTTTAATCTTTATGACCATCATGCGATTCATATTTTTTTATCATTTTGCACCATCAGATTACACGTTTTCAAATTCTTTTCAATCCTTTCTTTTAGGATTAAATTTTGATCTGAGAATTGTTTGTGGTATCATGATTTTCCCTTTTCTAATCGGTAATCTTCATCTGAATTTTAATAAAAAAAACCGAATCTCTATCGGAACAATTTTCCAATTGCTTTTCACCGTATTAATTATGGGGTTGTTACTTTTTTTTATGAAAAAAGGGCACGCTTCTTTTTCAATCTTGGTTGGTACAGCTATTTTATTTCTACTGATCCTGGTCTGGCTCTTTGCAACAAAGAATTGTAATCCATTTGAGCACATTGTTTCACGGAAGATCTTCAAAACTTATTTTTTTATCATCACCCTTCTGCTCGTATTCCTTTATCTTATTGATTTTGAGAATTTCGATTACCTGCACGAACGCTTAAATGCCAGTGTAATGAACTATTTAGGTGATGCAAAGATTTCGATGCATATGGTGTGGCAAACTTATCCGGTTTTTAAACTTCTAATTGCAGCAGTAGTTTCCATTACTTTATTATTCTGGTTAATCAAAAGGTGGTTTTACAGAACTGAAAAAACGATTTACGAAGGGAAGGCTATTTCAAAAATTATCATCGGATTTTCCTTCACCTTGCTGCTGGGATTAGGCCTTTTCGGAAGGTTGAATCAATATCCATTGCGGTGGAGTGATGCTTTTTCATTTGACGATAATTTCAAAGCCAATCTTTCTTTGAATCCTGCTCAAAGTTTTTTAAGCACACTGAAATTCAAAAACTCAACTTTTGATTTAAATAAAGTAAAAGCACACTATCCTTTGATGGCTGAATATCTTGGTGTTCAGCGGCCCGATAGCCTTCAATTAAATTATCATAGAACTATTGAAAATACTGCATCCAAAAACCCTCCAAACGTAGTGGTAGTAATCTGTGAGAGCTTTTCCGCTTATAAAAGCAGCATGTGGGGTAATCCGTTAAATACTACACCTTATTTCAATAAAATGTGTCAGGAAGGAATTTTTTTCGACCGCTGCTTCACTCCTGCTTATGGCACTGCCCGCGGGGTTTGGGCCATCATCACGGGCATTCCTGATGTCGAATACCCGACTACATCCAGTCGCAACCCGGCTTATGTAGATGAATACTCAATCATCAATGAATATATCGGGTATAAAAAATTATATTTCATTGGAGGAAGCTCAAGCTGGGCAAATATTCGTGGCTTGCTTACAAACAATATTGACAGCTTACATCTTTACGAGCAACAGGATTATAAATCAAAACCAATTGACGTTTGGGGCATCAGTGATAAAAATTTATTTCTTGAAGCAAATAATGTCTTAAAAAATCAAACGCAACCATTCTTTGCAGTAATACAAACGGCGGACAATCACCGGCCTTACACGATTCCAGAAGAAGATAAAAAAGAATTCATTTTGGAAAAATATCCGTCCGATACACTAAAAAAATATGGTTTTGAGAGCAATGACGAATTGAATGCATTCAGATTTACAGACTTTAGTTTTCAAAAATTTATGGAAGCTGCAAAGAAGGAACCTTTTTATGAGAACACAATTTTTGTGTTTGTAGGCGATCATGGAATCCGGGGCGACGCGGGAAGTATGTTTCCAAAAGCGTGGGAAGTAGATGGATTAACAACACAACATGTCCCTTTACTTTTCTATTCGCCGGCATTATTGAAGCCACAAAGAATCGATAAAACTTGTTCCCAGCTTGACTTGCTACCGTCTGTTTCTTCGCTGGCAAAAATTTCTTTTACCAATACTACCTTAGGGAAAAATTTGTTCGATACTGTTCAACGTAATGTTCGTTTCAAAAACCTTGCTTTCTTATTCGATCCCGACATAAAACAAATAGGGATCGTTACAGACGAATATGTGTATGTGCACAATCTTTTAAGCGGCAAAGAAGATTTTCGTTCCTCAAGAAATAATTTACCATTGTCAACCACCCAGGAAGTATCAGACGATAAAAAGAATTTAAAAATTTTATCAGATGCTTATTATCAAACAGCAAAGTATATGCTTTTGAATAATAAAAGACACAAACTATCTGATCGAAAATAAATAACTCATTTCACTTCCTGACTATGATTCTCAAAGCAAAAACTACTAAATCAATTCCACTAACCATCCAATGGCTTTTTATGCTTTGGCTCATTTATCTGGTTATTTTTACGATTCTCAGAATTGCAACCGTCGTTCTGTTTATTCCCGCAAATACAGAAGTAAGCTCACTGCTTCCTTCTTTCTGGCTCGGGTTTCGGTACGATGTCAAGTGGATTTCAATGATACTTTTACCAATAGCAATTCTTTCGATCTACCCAAAATTATCACCTTTCCATTCTGAGAGAAACAAAAAACTGTGGTCCTATTATCTGGCTATTGCCACGATGTTCATTTTATTTTTTTTCGGTGCCGACTTCGGAAATTTCAGTTATAATCATACACGTATAAACGCAAGTGCATTGAACTTTGCAGAAGATCCTGTCATATCTTTTAAAATGCTTTGGCAAAGTTATCCGATGGTTTGGCTAATCACCGCACTTGTCATTGCAGTTATTTTATTATCCAAACTTTTTAAACGGACTCATGTGGTTACCACGAAAAGGAATTTACAGGAAAACATGATCCACAAAAAGCGCTGGCATGCAGGTGCGATTATTTTTTTATTATGGAGTCTGTTTGGGTTATTCTCTTTTCATCGGCTGAAATGGAAAGATGCGTTCGAGTTAAATGATAATTTCAAATCTTATGTTGCTTTAAATCCATTACAAAATTTTTTTACCACGCTACAATTCAGAAAGCCTTCTTTCGATGATCAGAAAGCAAAAGAATATTTTCCTGTCATCTCAGATTTCCTGCAACTTGATTCAGATAATATCAAAGACAGAGATTACACGAGAGATGTATTGCCCAACAGCAAATCGCTGGAAAGCAGGCCAAATGTGGTTTTGGTGATCTGTGAAAGCTTTAGCATGTATAAAAGCAGTATGAGTGGAAATCCCCTCAATGCAACACCTTATTTCAAACAGCTTTGTGATAGCGGGATTTTTTTTAACCGTTGCTTCAGCCCGACCTTTGGAACCGCACGTGGCGTTTTTGCAATTATTACCGGCATTCCCGACGTGCAACTATCAAAATTTTCTACCCGTAATCCTGCGGCTATCCAACAACATACCATCATAAATTCTTTTGAAGATTATAATAAATTTTATTTTCTTGGTGGCAACAGTGACTTCAATAATTTTGACGGACTGATCAAGAATATCAAAGATGTAAATATTTACCAGGAAGGTTCTTTCAAATCGAAGCCGCTAAATGTATGGGGCATCAGTGATAAGAATCTTTTTCTCGAGGCAGAAAGCATATTTTCAGTCCAGAAAAAACCATTCTTCGCAATTGTTCAGACTGCGGATAACCACCGTCCCTACAGCATTCCACAGGAAGATTCCGATTTTGTAAGGCGTGTAGAAAACGAAGATACCCTTCACAAATATGGTTTCGAATCTTTGCAGGAATTTCAATCATTTTGCTATACTGATTATTGTTTTGAAACTTTAATTGAGAATGCCAAAAAACAAAGCTGGTTCAACAATACTATTTTTGTTTTTATTGGCGATCATGGAGTGGAAGGAGAAACTTCTGCCATTTACCCTGATGCCTGGAGCAAGGGAAGTTTAACTGACGAACACATTCCCTTATTGTTTTATGCACCGCAATTGTTGACTCCCCAAACCAGGGACGAAATTGTCTCGCAAATTGATTTGCTTCCAACGCTTGCAGGAATGCTGCATCAACCCTATACAAATACGACGTTAGGAAGAGATGTTCTTAATACAAAAAACAAAACGAATGCAGCGTTTGTGATTCATCACGATGAAGGTAAAATTGGTGTGATAACGGATGACTACTACTTTGTAAAAAATTTAAGAATAAAGAAAGAAGAGCTAATGCCTGTAAATTTTAATGCACCATTGATTGATCAAAAACAAGAAGATTCCGTTAAAAATAAACTGTCGGAACTTACTTCAGCTATTTATGAAACGGCCAAATGGATGCTGGTAAATAATAAAGGAAATAATTTTACAATTAAATAATTCAGAATCCCGTACTGGAAATCCAAGCAGGCTGGTTCAGTATTTGTAGATGCAGTTCTTAAAACGAAGTGATGAAAACAAAAACGAATTCAGCGTCCCTAAAAAGCATTTTTCTTTTCCTGATAATACCACTTTTCTTCTTTCAATGTACAACTACACAAAAAGGTAATAGAATCGGTTCAACAGAAATCAAAAACTTTGTTGATTCTTCAAAATTTATTTTTGTTGCCGAAAGAGTCAATCCTTTGCGTGGCGGATCACGACACCTCACTTCCAGATATGATGTCGTTGTTAAAAAAGATACGATTAACTCCAATCTACCTTTTTTTGGACGTGCCTTCCAGGCACCATTCGATCCTACAAAAGGCGGCATTCAATTTATATCTCACGATTTCACTTACAACATCACCTCAAAAAAAGAAGAGGAATGGAGCATACTTATCAAGCTAAAAGATGTAAATGATGTTCAACAATTAATATTCAACATTTTCAATAACGGAACGGCAACACTGAATGTGGTGAATATGCATAGAGATCCGATATCATTTTATGGATATATTGAGAAAATAAAAAAATAATTATGGATCAGCAAACGGGGAAATACTTATTAATTGCAGGTCTGATCATAGTTGTAGCCGGAGTATTGATTTACTTTTTTCATGATTATTTTAAATGGGTCGGTAGGTTGCCTGGTGATATAATTATCAAAAAAGAAAATTTTACATTTTATTTTCCATTGGCAACCATGATCGTTATAAGTTTGTTTATTACCGCCGTTGTACAAATAGTCAAAAGGTTTCTTTAACTATTTCCGGAAAATCAATTTGTGAAAATAAACTTTAAAGAATCCTGAATACTTCAACCTGATATTTGAATGCCTTTCAACTTTACACTGGAAAAAGTGAGGAAGAAATTGGCATAAAAATTTCTTCCTTAGTCTTATCATGAACTTTTAAATACTCATTATGACTAAGTATGGAAAGAAATCCGAAAAAAAAGTTGGTAATGCCTTACTGAGATGAAAGCAGGAAAATTAAAAAGTGATAGCGGCAGTAAAATTTGAATTATCTACAACAAACAATTCCTTTAACTTCAAAATAAAGAAGTAAGATAATAATTTGTCCTTTTTGTTTCTTTACTGCAAAAAAATAACCACTTATAAAAAATCTTACTGCTGTTACAACAGGCCTCATTACATTTATAGTTCAAAAAAACGATCCATTTCATGAAAAACATTATTCTGCTAATTACTACTCTCTTTTTTTTAGGTATAAATTTTTCATCCGCACAGGAATTATACACCCCCAGAAATATTCAAAATGCTTATCAGGCAGGTACCCGTTCAATTGATGGAAATCCCGGAAAAAATTATTGGCAGAATGAAGGGAAATACGATATTCAAATTACTGTAACTCCTGAAACAAAGACCATCTCAGGGATTGAGAAGATTATTTATTTCAATAACAGCCCCGATACTTTACCCAGTCTTGTGATTCGTTTTGTAAATAATGTACACAAACCGGCGGCGCCAAGAGGTAATTATACCAATGACGATTATTTTACGACCGGACTGGACATACAATCATTTTCTATTAACAATGAAGCTTACAATATAGATTCTAAAAACTGGGGAACCATCGAAGCTGTAAGATTGAAACAGCCTTTGATGCCTCATTCTTCAGCTGAATTAAATATCGCATGGAGTTATCCTTTATCAAAACAGGATGGTCGCGAAGGGCAAATCGACAGCACCACTTTTTATGTTGCGTACAGTTATCCGCGTGTTTCCGTTTATGATGATTACAATGGCTGGGACTTTATTCCACATAGTGGCAGGCAGGAATTTTACAATGATTTTAATGATTATACTTTATCAGTAAAGGTTCCTAAAAATTATGTCGTGTGGGCAACAGGAGATCTGCTTAATCCTGACGAAGTGCTGCAACCAGCCATATCAAAGCGTTTGAAAGATTCTTACACTTCTGAGAATGTAATACATGTGGCCAATTTTGCAGAAATGCAACAGCGAAATATAACGAAACAAAACGATTGGAACATCTGGAAATTTTCTGCAAATCACATTAGCGATGTTTGTTTTGCAGTGAGTAAAAATTATGTCTGGGATGCTGCAAGTGTCCTGGTAGATGCCAACAATAATCGCAGAGCCAGTGTGCAATCGGCTTACAATGATACCGCAAAAGATTTTCATCAATACACCAGTTGGTCTCAACATTCCCTCAAATATTTTTCAACACAATGGCCGGGAATTCCTTATCCTTTTTCAAAGATGACTTCATTCCAGGGTCATGCTGATATGGAATATCCGATGATGATCAATGACAGAACTGAATCAAATTTCAAGTTTGCCCAAATGGTGCAGGATCATGAGATTGCACATACTTATTTCCCTTTTTATATGGGAATAAATGAAACAAGATATGCGTATATGGACGAAGGCTGGGCAACAACTTTCGAATACCTGATTGGTCAAAAAGAATTTGGGAAAGCACATGCTGATTCTGTTTATAAAAGTTTTCGTGTCAAACGCTATATCGCCGATCCTTCTACAGAAGAAGATCAGCCAATCATCTCAATGTCAACACAGGTAAGCGGTTCGGGTTATGGAAATAATTCATACGGGAAAGCGTCTCTGAGTTATCTCGCTTTGAAAGATCTTCTAGGCGATTCAACATTTAAAAAAGCTTTGCATCATTACATGAATACCTGGAACGGGAAACATCCAATCCCATGGGATTATTTCAATGCAATGAGTGCTGGTGCAGGACAGAATTTAAACTGGTTTTTTCAAAATTGGTTTTTTACAAATAATTATATCGATTTGAAAATAGATACTTTGAAAAGAGACAAAGATTTTTACTCCATCAATGTTATTAATGTAGGTGGATTTGCAATTCCATTTGATATAAAAATTATTTATGCAGATGGGCAAATAGAGTCCATGCATGAATCTCCCGTCATTTGGAAAGATAACCCGCATCAACAGCTCTTTAAAATTTCCACAACAAAAATTATTAAATCCATAGAATTAGATGGAGGCATTTTTATGGATTATACTCCAAATGACAATATCTGGAAAGGGTAATCTTAACAGAATTATTTAGCTAAGAATAAACACAGGCGGGTATTTACATCATACGCCTGTTTCTGTATCGGCCATTTTAAAAATAGAATTCATGATTATTTCTTTGTTTACTATTCTCTGATTTTTGATTTCGGGAATATTTTATCAAATAGAATCGCATTTCAATCCGTTTACTCAACCATCCTCTAAATTTGATGAAAATAAACTATGCTTTGCATCTATCATCAATCCACAGATCCTTATTTCAATATTGCTACGGACGAATATATTTTCAAACATTTTGAAGAAGATTGCTTTATGCTATGGCGGAATGATAACGCCATTATTGTTGGAAAACACCAAAACACTTTAGCGGAAATAAATATGGATTATGTAAAATCTCACAAGATCAAAGTTGTCAGAAGACTCTCTGGCGGCGGCGCAGTCTATCACGACCTTGGAAATCTTAATTATTCATTTACAAAAACCGGTGAAAATTCTGAGATGGTTGATTTCAAAAAATACACTTTACCCATGCTTGAAGTATTACATTCTCTTGGAGTAAATGCAAAATTTGAAGGAAGAAATGATCTCACTATTGATGGGAAAAAGTTTTCAGGGAATGCAGAATATGTTTTCAAAAACAAAGTCTTACATCATGGAACGCTCTTGTTCACTTCAGAGATGAAAAATGTAAGTAGCGCATTAAAAATTAATCCCCTAAAATATATTGATAAAGCTGTAAAATCAATCCCAAAAAGAGTTACAAACATCTCGGATCATTTGAAGACCCAGATCTCAATAGAAGAATTTACCCAAAAAATAATGAATCATATCGTTTCTACTTATGCTGATTGCAAGCTCTATCAATTTACTGAAAAAGATTTGGCTGCTATCAGAAAGATTCGTGATGAAAAATATTCTACCTGGGAATGGAATTACGGAATTTCTCCAGATTATAATTTCAAAAAAGGAATCAGAACAAATGGTGGCACCCTGGAGATGAACCTGAATGTAGAACAGGGAATTATAAAAAAAGTAAAAATTTATGGCGATTTCTTTAATGAAAAAGATATCTCTGAAATTGAAATCGCATTAGAAAACATTCCACACCAGGAAGAAAAAATCACTGAGGTTTTCAGACGCTACGAAATCAATAAATATTTTCATGGAATCAGTGAAGAAGATCTTTTATCTGCCATGTTTTGAGAATGGTTTCTTCAAAAATTAATCAGGAATGATCGGATAAGATCGTTATTTTTAATTTTTCATTTCTACAATAAAATTTATGAGTTCATCCTCACTACTGAACCGCACACTAGGTTTGCGTTTGGCTATCGTAATGGTTATCGGGAATATTATTGGATCTGGAATTTATAAGAAAGTTGCACCAATGGCTGCCGAATTACATTCATCCGGATGGATCATTGTCTGCTGGATTCTGGGCGGAATAATCACCATGTTCGGAGCATTGAGCAATGCAGAAATTGCAAGCATGCTCGCCGATACAGGTGGTGAATATGTGTATTATAAAAAAATCTACAATCGTTTTTTTTCATTCTTGTATGGGTGGTCAAACTTTGTAGCTATCAAATCGGCCGCAATTGCTTCCATTGCGTATGTTTTCGCTCAATCATTGTATAGTATCATCCCAATTCCATCCGTACTTTCTTCATTAAAAGATTTTCAGATTTTAGGGATATTCTATCCCTTTGAAGGATTTAATATTAAGATCACTGCGATTCTACTGATACTTATTCTGACCGGATACAACAGTCTCGGACTAAAGCCAGGCGCTGGATTGAGCACTTTATTGTTACTTCTTGTTCTGGCCGGAGTTCTCACCATCATCTTTTTTGGTATAAGCAGCCCCGAAGCAAACATTTCCTCTTCTTTCTCTTTCGACACTACCAATTCAGAATCAGTAACTATGAGCGCCATATTTACAGCTATGCTTGCAGCTTTCTGGGCCTACGAGGGCTGGAACTCTGTCGGGTTCCTGGGGGGAGAAATTAAAAATCCGCATCGCAACGTCCCATTGAGTATTGCGTCCGGATTATTGATTGTAATTGTCTTGTATGTCTTTACAAATATTGCTTATCTCTCTTTAATTTCTACCGGATCACTTGAACAAATCAATGCGGCGGGAAATTCAATTGCAGCCGTTGAAGCAGTAAAAGTTTTTTGGAATACCAATGGCGTCATCTTTATTTCTCTGTTAATCTTATTGTCCACATTCGGATGTACACATGCTACAATTTTAACCAATGCTCGAACCCCTTTTGCCATGGCAAAAGAAGGGTTATTTTTTAAAAAGATGAGTAAAGTAAATTCTGCAAAAGTTCCCTCAAATGCTTTGTGGTACCAGGGAATTTGGGCAAGCATCCTTGTTTTGTCAGGTACATTTGATCAACTTACAGATATGTTGATTTTCGCCGCTTTCATTTTTTACGGTGCTACCGCGTTAGGCGTTTTCATTTTACGAAGAAAAATGCCACTCGCACCGCGACCTTATAAAGTTTGGGGCTACCCAATTGTTCCGGGCATATTCGTAATTTTTTGTCTTTTTTTAATCGTGAATACAATTATAGCTCGTCCGAGGGAAGCCAGCATAGGCCTCGTTTTGATCGGGGCAGGAATTCCATTTTATTATTGGTTTAAAAGAATAAATAAAAAAACAGGAACAGAATTACTGAATAAGTGATTACAGATTAATAAAATTTATTTGTAAAATATACTTTCAAAATGGCAGTTGATTTCAATTACCACATAATCACAATTTTAACAAAATAAATCTAAAAAATCTTTCAAGTATCGGAAAATATTTATACTTTTTTGTACTTTTTCAGTATTCTTGTTTTTTACTTTTTATCTTTGCACTCTTATTATAAAATGAACCCAACTTTTTTTCATACCGCTTACATTAGACATTCTGCAATTTCTATTACTGCTACAACTATTATTATAACCCGTTAAGGGTTGTACATTTCCATATCATCCACTTGGGCCTTGGCTTTTTATTACATCTTGTAGTCTCTTTTAAATTAATTCCTTAATAAAAATAAATATGCGTGTTTTAAAATTTGGCGGATCGTCTGTAGCAAATGCCGAAAATATAAATAAGATCGTTTCTATTTTGAAAGAACGTTTGGGAAAAGAAAAATTAGTAGTGATTGTTTCTGCTTTGGGTGGAATCACGGACGCGCTGATAAATAGTGTGACGCTCGCTTCTAAGGGCGATGAAATTTATAAAGAAGAATTGCATAAAATTGAATCCCGCCACATGGAAATGGTGAAAGACTTAATTCCCATCTCACAGCAAAGCCGGATTTTGAGTCAGGTAAAAAAACATTGCAATGAAATAGAAGACATTTGCAATGGCGTATTTTTATTACAGGAATTAACTCCCCGAACTAAAGACCGGGTGATGAGCTATGGAGAATTATTATCATCAGAGATCATCTCCGCAAAATTTCAATCAGAAGGTTTTAAAAATAATTGGGTAGATGCAAGAAAAATCATTGTCACTAATTCTCATTATGAACATGCAGTGGTAGATTTTGATTTAACGAATGAAAGAATACAGAATTATTTTTCCAATTCAGCGGATTCATTTTTTCTTGTTTCCGGATTCATTGCGTCTGACAAAAGTGGAATTACTACAACCTTAGGAAGAGGCGGATCAGATTATACGGCTTCAATTATAGCTGCGGCATTGGGTGCAAGCGCCTTGGAAATCTGGACTGATGTTAGTGGCATGATGACTGCAGACCCACGCATTGTTTCTAATGCAAAAATAATTCCACACATCTTATATCGCGAAGCGATGGAACTCTCTCATTTCGGCGCGAAAGTAGTTTATCCGCCAACCATACAGCCAGTGATGCAAAAAAATATTCCGGTCTGGGTGAAGAGTACTTTCGCACCCAAAGATCATGGAACGCTGATCGAAAATGTCTCTATAAAAAACAACAGTAGTGTGCGTGGTATTTCAAGTATTGGTAAAATTGCGTTGTTGAGTCTTGAAGGAAGTGGAATGGCTGGCATTCCCGGTTTCTCAAAAAGGTTATTTGAAACCTTAGCAAACGAACAAATAAACGTGATTTTAATTACTCAAAGTTCTTCTGAACATTCGATTTGTGTAGGTATTGAAGCGGCATTTGCACAAACAGCCAAAAAGGCAATAGATGAAGCTTTTGCCATAGAAATTGAGAGACTAAAAGTAGGACCATTGGTTGTTGAAAATGATTTGGCGATAATTGCATTGGTCGGTGATAAAATGAAAAGCCATCCGGGGATAAGCGGCAAAATGTTCAGCGCTTTAGGAAAAAATGGCGTGAACGTAAGAGCGATTTCCCAGGGATCTTCTGAAAGGAATATCTCAGCGGTCATTTCCACAAAAGATGTAAAAAAAGCAGTGAATGTATTGCACGAAGAATTTTTTGAAACAGCTTACAAGCAGGTAAATATATTTGTTGCTGGCGTCGGAAATGTTGGTTCAAGGCTTCTATCGCAATTATTGCAACAACAAAATTATCTTCAAAAGAATCTTCGGTTGCATATTCGGGTTGTTGCCATTGCAAACAGCAAAAAAATGTTGTTCAATGAAAAAGGAATTGATTTAAAAAACTGGAAAGAACTTTTACAAAACAGTGATGAAATGAATCTTGAAGAATTTGTAAATTCTATTCAAACAAAGAATTTGCGCAATTCAGTTTTTGTTGATGTTACTGCAAACGAAAAGGTTGCGAATCATTATACTGAGATTTTACAGAAAAGCGTTTCTATTGTTGCCTGTAATAAGATTGCGGCTTCTTCATTGTATAATTATTACGAAAAGTTGAAAAACCTTTCCCGTGAATTCAACGTTCATTTCCTTTTTGAAACGAACGTGGGCGCAGGTTTACCAGTCATCGGAACACTTAATGATCTGTTGTTAAGCGGGGATAAAATCAATAAGATAGAAGCCGTTTTAAGCGGTACTTTAAACTTTGTTTTTAATAATTACAATGGCACAGAAAGTTTTGCCAAAGTGGTAAGGCAAGCTCAGGAAGAAGGTTATACCGAACCTGAT
>JBDTKF010000002.1:0-9177 GCA_039935455.1 Ginsengibacter sp. | reverse complement strand
TTGTTACCGGTAAATGCATAATAGTCCAGCATCATCATGGACATTTCCAATCCTCCTTGCCAGTATCTTCGGATATATTCATTGTCCGTCAATCCATCAGGTTTGTCTTTCCTGTCCCTTCCATAGTTAACATCCAAATACGTTCCCCAGAAGTACATGGTCTCAGGATAAAATGCGCCATCATGATGGTAATATTTCCGCGTAGCTACTTTCCGCAAAGGAAGCGCTTTAAAATACATGTTAAAGAATGGATGCATTAAATCAAAATCTCCTGCCATCAGCATCGGCCAATATATCAACCGTGTATTTTGCCACCAATAGGCGCCGCCCCATCTACGGAAGTCTGCATCAAAGCCACTTTCGTTACCCTTTATGTTTTTAGTATCTACGGTAAAAATAGATCCGTTAAATTTAATAGGAAAACTGCCTCTGCCGGCAGACGCATTCATATAACGTTGTAAAATATAACCACTGTTAACCTGGTCAATACTATCCTCAGATGCAGTACCAGGGGATTTAATATAAATATAGCTTCTGTTCCAGAATTGCTCCCACCATTGTTTATGAGCAGCTTCTCTTTTGTTTTCGTTAATGGCTTCTGTGTTTTGGATAATCTTCAGAAGCGACTGTTCCCATTGATCTATTGTTGAGTTTTTTTGCGTAAGGGCATATACCTGTGCTTGCACGACTGTTTCCGGTTGTTTTGTTTCCATGGTTTGCGAATTGATCTTAACCATTTGTCGGGAGCGCACGGCTCCGCCAAAGATGCGGTTCAGAAGAGGATCCTCATGCTTTTCAGCCCATTCGTCCAATGCCTGGAGTTGTAGGTTATTTTTCCAAATAGAGTATTTATTTTGATGTAACCAGACGAGTTCGTTTTTCGTTGTTTCCAGGATACTATCCTTCTCCACGTAGATCACAGGTAAATCGTCAATGCCGTAAGCAGAACCTTTTTCTGCCTGCGTCGTGATTGCCCTTCGCTCAGTTCTCCATGTTTCGAAACGGATAGTAACCTTCACAGGTTGCCGGCTCTTGATATCCATGTCAATCACTGGATGATTGGCATCCACCCACAGGCCAATATTCACTTCCTTCCCCTTTTCACCGGCTTTAATATGGATTGCGCCATCCTTCAAAACCAACGTTTGCAAAAATGGTTCACCATTTGTAAATGGATTGGGTGAAATGGAAACCCTGATGCTGCCAAGTTTCAGAAGTCGCCCGTTACCGCTCCACGTATCTGTTTTTGACAAATAAAACAACAAGTCTCCGTTGGTTACAACCCAGGCATTTATTCCTATATCTCCATTTCCTGCGGGCATCGAGCCCAATGAATTCTCTCCAGGCTTATCCCATACCACATTATAACTTGATAAAGCATCGGCCTTGTCTGAACCCTTAATACTTTGAGCAGATAGGCTGCTTGCAACAAATAATAGCAAGCACAGTATAAATAAGTGATAATTTTCTATACGCCTTTTCATTGTTACTGTGTTTTTATTGTTGTTGCGTCCAAAATTTTTGATGATTCATTTTTTTATTCGTTGGAAAATCGGAATTTTTATATAAACCTCTTTCATAAAAAGAGATTTTTTTAAAAGATGGTATTTCTTTAAAAATAAGTGAATGTTTTTTCAATGAAAAACCCTGTCTCTTCCAATCGGCGAACCCGGGATCCAGGTTGGTTTCCCAATTGTTTGATTTAAAATTCAGCTATGCTTTGTTATCATCAATAATTTTTATTTGTGGGCATTGATCGCTATAGGGTGGATATAGATAATTCACAGCTTCCAATCTTTTCTGTGCAATCCATCCGCAGTTAATAATCCTTTCGACCAGTTTTGTAAACTTTGTTTATAAGTATCCGTGATCTGGTTGCATTGATCTATTGTCCTTATGGGCAAAACCATTCTAACTTTTTTTATTCGCCATCGCTAAAAACTCAATCATCTTTAAATGAACTTGGGCGCCCTGGTGATTGATGTTTTCTTTCAATACTTTATTGAAATTTTGTTTTGCCTCTCCGGATTTATGTAAACCGAGCAAACCAAGCCCCGTTAGATAATCGCAATGCGCTTTATTTTTAAGCGTGAGATCCTGGTCGAAGACTAATAAATCAGGTAGCGACACAGCAAAATAATCTATCTCAATTTTGTCATGGATATGCTGTGCTGCAAAGCTGATTAGTTTTTCAAATATTTCTTTTGCTTTTTTTTCATCGCCAAGTTTTAACCACGCAAGTCCCTGGTAAAATATTTTATCAGGCTGTGGGTCATTGTAAAAAATAGCCTGCACCGGTTCGCTGATTCCTTTAGTAGCCTGAATAAATTTCTCCTTTGCTTCTTCCTTTAGTCCCATAGCTTCGTAAGCGCAGCCCTGTAAATAATGAATATCATTTTCCTGGACACCATACAATTTTCCTTCGCCCAGATTTATCGGGTAGGCTTCTACGTTAGCAAGCAATTCTAATGCTTTTTCATTACAGCCATCAGCTATCGCCGCTTTAGCTAATTCGATATGGCAAAGCAAAAACTGATAGACTACTTTACCTTCGCCGCCTTCCCAGGGGTGAAATTTTCTTGCAGCAATCAATGCTATTGTTTTTTCATAATTTCCTGATTGGTTGTAAAGTGTAACACGTTCGAGATACAAGTCATCTCTTTGCTCTACCAAAACCAAATGTTTCTCAAGCAACGCCAACCTGTGTTGATAGCTGTAATTTTGAATTTTATAAAGCTGATCAAGTTCCATTAAAACCCGTGCGTCTTTGTTGTCTAATTCAAATGCTCTTTCCAGCAGCGAAATACTTTCATTATATTTTTTCACCTTATTATAATACGCAAGTGATAGGTTTCTCAATGCGGTTGGAAAGTTATCATTGAGCGAAATAGATTTTCCCCAACACGCAATGGCATCATCATATTGCCTGTTGGCATACCAGTAATTGCCCAAATAATATAAGGCTTTGGAATCTCCAGGATTTAGTCTGACAGTATGTTCCAGCACCATCATATCTTCTATTTTATTAGGGAAACAATAATCCGGTGGAAACGAAGCAGCTTTTTTATAATAGTTGTTTGCCGTTTCTCTTTCATTTACTTTGAAATAAAACCAGCCCAGATAGTAATACATAAGTGGAGAATCCACTTTGCCCAAATCTTCATAAACTTTTAATAAACTAATCGCTTCTTCATACATGCCTGCGTTTGCATAATCCAGTGCATATTCTATATAATTGTTAAACGAATTACGGATGAGATTTATAAATTCATTTTTTTGATTATTCCTTTGTTTACTGTCGCTTGCTTGTTCTGAAAGTAAGTATTGCTCAAACAAACAGCCATAATTGAAACGGTCAATCGCCAATGATTCGTTGATTAAATCCAATGCTTTACCTGGTTCCCCGACTTTACGTAAAACAGCTACTTTTAAATGCCGGGCACTGTGGCTATGATAATTTTTAATGATGGATTTTTCAATTAAATACAACGCATCCGAAAAATCATTTTTGATGCAGGCAATTCTTGCTAATTGAAAAAACGCAGCCTGTTGCCAGGCATCATTCCAGGTGGCTTTGTATAAATTATTATAGGCTTCGTCTATATTTCCCAGCATCTTCTTGCACAAGCCGAGGTTGTAGAAAGATTCGCCGTCGTTAGGATTTGGATTGCGTTCTGTAATTCTGGTAATAGCTTTTTTGAAATAAGGTTCGGCCAAATCAAACTTACCTTTTCGCAAAAACCATAAACCCATAGCATTATTATTTCTTACATCACCCTCGTCTCTTTTTAGAGCCTCCTTGTAATAGACCAAAGGTGAGAATGTCGCATGTCGGTATTGCTCGAGGTGTAAGCCATTCAAATAAAGCAATTCGTTGTTTTCAATTTCCTGTGGCTTCTTTGCTGCTTTGGCAGGTGGCGGCATTTCTTTGGCCACTTTGGTTTCAGGGTGATAACTTACCAGTACTTTATCATCATCTCTAACAATTACATTTATGTCCTCTTTTTGAAATTTATGGCTCGGAACAACCGTTTCATTAAAAATTTTATCGGGCGATAAATCAGTTTTATATTCTTTATTTAAATCATTATTTTGAAAAATCTGCACTGTTGCATTTTCATATACGGCCGTTGCATATACTTTTACAAAAATTTCTTTTTCATTAAACTCAACATTTATTGCCGCATGTTTCGTAGCGTTTTTTACAAGGCCAATTTCTGAATAAGGCATAAAATATTCTTCGAAACTTTTTTCTTCATTGGGGTTCAACCAACTGAAATCGGGTTGGTTATCCGTAAAGGTGCCGCACATTAATTCGATGTAAGGGCCGCCTTCGTCGGTAAGGTTCCTGTCCCATGCTTTGCCAAAATCTCCATGGCCCCAGGTCCATTGCTTTTTACCGGTAGAGACATGGTGGTTGGCAACATGTAACATGCCTGCTTTGGTATCATGTTCATAACAGCCTATAAAATCATAATCAGATTGCACTGCCATATAGGAAGTAGGCACCGGAATGTTTTTATACCAGCTAATATCAGTGCCTGGTGCATAATTCACTTTATAATAGGTACCGGTTGCAATCGGGAAATCAATTACGTCTCTTTTACCATGATCAAATACAGCATGCACATCCGGCGGAAAAACAGATTGATAAAAGTCATTCACTTTTACGGCAGGATTAGCCCACCATAAGAAGGTTTGAGGAAAAGGCGTCCTGTTAAAAAGCCGGACTTTAATTTCGAGGTAAGCTTTGCCGGGATATAAAGTAAAGCCTGCCATGCCTTTGGTGCGAAACATTTTTTCTACTTCATTTACCCATACCGTTTTGCTCCCATCGTTGTTTTCTTCTATGGTGAAATCAACCGGATCAAAAGTAGATGGCCTGTGATGCTGTGGCCAGTTAAATTCAATGCCTCCGCTAACCCATGGTCCGGCAAGTCCAACAAGGGCAGGCTTGATGACGTTGTTGTAATACACGAAATCTCTTTTTCTGACTTTATCATAAGCTCTTTGTACTCTGCCGCCGAGTTCCGGCAAGATCATAATTTTCAGATACTCATTTTCTATGAAAACAGCATCGTATTCTTTATCGAACTTTTCATCCTCGATTTTTTCAATAACTGCATGAGGATACACCACACCACTGCTTCCCTGGTAAACTCTTTTCTCTAAAAAAATGGGGTTCTTTTCTGGTTTCCCTGTGCCATAAGTTGGGATGATAATTTTTTGGTGCCACGCAATTACATCCTTCATTTGTTTGATTGCTTTATTTTTAAAAAGATGTAAGTTAGTTTAATCACATTCCAGCATGATGGAATAATTGTTGGATATGATGGATTTTCTTATTATTGTAATATGCTACGAAAGAAAGAAGGTTTTGAAGGTCAGCGCGCTATTGTGTTGCCAAGAAAAATACTGACTAAGTATTGCAGTACGAATGCGTTGATTGCAGGGGCATATATCACTGATATTGGTTATTACCCCAAAGCAAAATATCATTACCGTGAAAGGCTTCATGGGAGCGACCAGGATATATTAATTTATTGCCTGGAAGGGAAAGGGTCGGTACAAATAAAAGATGAAGAATATAACATCAAGCCCGGAAACTTTATTCTGATACCAACTGGCGTGATGCATAAATATGCTGCGGTTGAACGCTCGCCATGGACCATCTACTGGATACATTTTAAAGGAACGAACACCAATGCACTCATAAATAATTTTTTTACTCAAAACGAAAGTTACTATGGCAGTGTGCAATACCAGGAAAGCAGGATCAGGCTATTCGAAGAAATGTATTCCAGTCTTGAGATGGGGTATAGTAATGATAAATTGGTGTATGCAAATATGTGCCTTCCGCATTTCTTGTCTTCGTTTATTTATAAAGAAAATTACAACCTATCGCCGAGGAAGCAAAGCAAAAATCAGATTAATCAATCCATCAATTATATGAAGCAGCATATTGATAAGATGCTGCCTCTACAGGCGATGGCAGCATCTGTAAATTTATCGGCATCGCATTTCTCATTTCTATTTAAAAAGAGTACAGGGTTTCCTCCTATAGAATATTTCAATCATCTTAAAGTGCAGAAAGCTTGTCAATATTTGTTGTTTACCGATTTAAGAATAAAAGAAATTGCGGATAATCTCGGGATAGAAGATCCTTATTATTTTTCCAGGATGTTTACTAAGGTAATTGGTGTATCGCCAGGTATTTACCGGACAAAAGGGATCAGTTGATTAACGTAAATGGAAACATTCTTATAGAATAAGAATCTTCAAAAAAAGTTCGTTTACTGATTATGATTAAGATGCGTAAACGATTTTCTCTCTTCAAAACTCACGGACTATTTTTCACCGGCCTGATAATAATTGCCAGCCCATTCATTTGCATTAATTGCATTTTCAAAATAGTGGAAGTATTTACATTCATTTTTTTAATGACCACTTTAGTTGGAGTTGAGAGGGAAGCATCATCAGAATAGATGGTTGCTTCGTACTGTTTATTTTTCTTTAAAAAGTCAAATGGTAATATAAGATTTCTTGCTTCATTCGTCAACGATCCTACATACCAATCATCTCCTTTCCGGCGGGCAATTGTTCCATAAGCTCCAATTTTACCTTCTATCACTTTTGTGTCATCCCACACAGTAGGTAATGCATCATAAAAACTAAGGTCTGGTATTTCTTTTATAACTGAAACGGTTGATCCGGCACCACCTTTTTGAATTGGCGAACCTTCCGGACGGTCGTACCAATATACGAACTGCCACGGACTGTAAATGCAAATAGCCTTTGCCATTTGGGATGCATGCGAACCCATTTCATCTACCCGGGGAGCAAAATAACAATTGGTTTGGTCACCCGCGCCGGCTATCATGCGCGTATAAATGGTTACCAATACCTGGTGGTTGTCGGGGCTTTCTTCATCGCCACGTATTCCTTCCTGGGTTAATAAATTTGGGTAAGTTCTTGAATAACCTGTTGGCCGGTATTCATCATGAATGTCTATCATCAGATGATATTTGGCTGCTTTTCTAACCGCTTCATGCAGCCATGAAGTATTTTGTTGAGAACCCACACTTACAAAACCAAATTTTATTCCTTTCACACCCCACGACTCGAACAAAGGAAGTATGGTATCTAACTGTCGCGATAGTGCTTTTTGATTTACATAAAGTATCACCCCGATGCCTTTGCTCTTTCCATAAGCTATTACTTCATTAAGTGCTAACGGGCCCGGAGACCTTGATGGGTCAACGTTCACAGCTAATGCGCTGGATGCATTGTCATATTCATGGCCATACCAACCTGCATCAAACTCTATGTACTGCAAGTTATGGCTTGCAGCAAAATCTATACAGGCTTTGGCTCCAACGGTGGTGAGTGTTACTTCGCGAATTACTTTTCCTGGTTTTATCCACGAGGTATTATTAATTTCACAAGGGAGATTTAGATTCAGCAGCAGATCATTATTGGCGAGTAATTGTCCCGGGTGTTCTCCAGCCATTATCACTCTCCATGGCGTAGCAAATGGTGTAGAAAGATCTACATCGCCATCCATCCTGCAACGGATCGTGTTT
This sequence comes from Ginsengibacter sp., assembly GCA_039935455.1. Classification (GTDB taxonomy): domain Bacteria; phylum Bacteroidota; class Bacteroidia; order Chitinophagales; family Chitinophagaceae; genus Ginsengibacter. The sequence continues at coordinate 1,594 of JBDTKF010000002.1, read as the reverse complement.
GCTTTTTGCGAATCGAGTGAAAATTTTGTACGGCAATAATTAACCAACGCCGCCTCAGCAAGACAGGCATACCTGCCATCGGCAAACTGAAGTACCAAAGGCCTTTCCGCTTCATCGGGCCAGTTATTCAATGGCAAAAGGCTATAGGCACTCTGCGCTCTGCCGGCAAACCATGTCTTTGCGCCATCGGGTATGGTAAATTCAGTTAACTCTTTTTTAATAGTAATGTTCTTTCCGCTTTGCGAGTGCTCAGGAAAAACATAACGAAAGGCAATTCCTGCGTTATAAGCCCTTACCTGTATTTGTAATTTTGATTCTTCATTATTGTTTAGGAGGGTAATGATCATTTGACGATAATGATCTCTCACGACGCTTCGCTCGCCATACACGGGCTTCCATGTTGTATCTTGTTTTGAAACAGTTACATCGGATAATACAAATCCTTTTTACCAACCATCAAGCCCGAGTGCAGAAGTAAGAATAAAAGGCTTTTGATTGTAAGTGATTGAATATTCCGGAGCTCCTTCCGCCGTTAAGCCGAATGAATAAACCAATTTTCCATCGGGAGAGGTTAACTGTTTTGGTTGCTGTGCATTCACCAATTGTACGCTCATAGTAAACCAAAAGAAACCCGAAATAATTTTTAAAAAATGCATCTTTTTGTGTATTAAAAAAATTGAGTAAAAAGTTATAGTGCCTCCATTTTATACCAGTGTAATTTGACTTATATTTTTTCGAAATTAAAAAATTAATCATTTTATTTTTCGTAATTATTATGGCATTTGCTATCAATAAAATAGAAATAAGGGAAAAAAGTTTGTTTACTGTATCATCCTTAATTTAAAGAACATTTAATGCGCCGAGAAAAAACCTTCCATCTCTTCCAGGGTTTTTCCTTTTGTTTCTCTCACCCTGAAGAGGATAAAAAGAAAACCCAATACGCAGATGCCCGCATAGATATAAAAGGTGCTGTCTTTTAATTTCTCAAATAAAATCGGGAACGTAAACACCAGGATAAAATACGCAACCCACAAACTTAGCACGGCGATGGTAGTAGCAACACTTCGCACTTTATTGGGAAATATTTCTGAAATTAAAACCCACGTAACAGGAGCTAACGACATGGCATAGACGCCAATGGCTGATAATAAAAACCATGAAACATGCGCGGAGCCTGATCCCAGCATTTGAACAACAATAATGTAAAGGATTGCCAATCCGCCGGAACCGATCAGCATTAACGGTTTGCGACCCAGTTTATCCACCAGCCCCATAGCAACAAATGTAAAAACCAGGTTAACAGCGCCGATAAAAACCGTTTGCAACAACTGGTCGTCCTGCGATGCGCCGATACTTGCAAATATTTTTGCGGTGTAGTTGAATACTACATTGATACCACAAAGTTGTTGAAAAACAGCCAGCACAACACCTACAGTTACGGCAGGCAAAACCGCTTTATTAAGGAGTGCCTTATAATTTATTTTTGTAGTATCCTCTAACGATTTTTCAATGGATACCATTGATTCACTAACAAAACTATCGCCACCAATTTTATGGAGCACTTTAGAAGCTTTTTTTGAAAGGCCTGCTTTCA
>JBDTKF010000001.1:0-11018 GCA_039935455.1 Ginsengibacter sp. | reverse complement strand
GAAATGCAGGGATTCCCTACCCTGTTTGGTTTCCAGGCTTATTATCCTGAAGTCATCCGGAAACATTTTGATATTCCTGAAAATTTTTCAAACTATTTAAATGGATTTGATAAGGATTCTTATTTGCAACTTTTGAAAGAAATTATTTTGGGAGGACATAATCCGGAAAATGTAATTCTCCTGGACATCAAACCCAAACAACAAAAGACAAGGATTGATTTTTATTGTACTCAGGATTATTTACAAATTCCAATTGTTTGTCTCACAGATCTGATCCAAGAAGGCGAAAAGCTATTTTATAAAAAGGAAGAAAGGAAGATCGAAATAAAGAGAATTTACAACCGCATTATTTTTGATGAACTTTCTCAAAGTAAAGATTCACTTGGTGATGTGGTGGATATTACAAAACCATTGGATGTAGAATGGGTTCCGCATCCCAACTGGTTTTACCGTATTAGTAAATTCACTTTGCCGTTGATTCATCATCCATATGTACCCGAAACTTTTTACCTGGATCAGTTAACCAAGATCCCGGAAGATCTTGAAAGTTACGTTTTGAAACCATTGTTTTCTTTTGCAGGTCAGGGCGTAGTAATTGATGTCACTAAAAATGATTTGGAGAAAATAACCGATCCGGAAAACTGGATCTTACAACGAAAAGTAAAATATGCGGAAGTGATAAAAACTCCGGATAGCACGGCTAAAACAGAAATAAGAATTTTTTATTTTTGGAAGAAAGGTGATCCAAGACCAATAGCAGTCAACAACCTGGCAAGATTAAGTAAAGGAAAAATGATTGGAGTCAGATACAATAAAGATAAAGATTGGGTAGGTGGAAGTGTTGCTTTTTTTGAAAAGTAATTCCTGGATTTTCAATTTATTTTAATCATTTCTATCAATGATCAACTGTTGTTTATTTACAAAGTCTTAAGCCTGGCATTAAATTATTTTCAGCTACAATAACTTTACTTTTTTACTTTGCAAAAAATTTCAGCTTAACGAATGTATAACGGTAAAAAAGTTGTGGTGGTTCTTCCTGCTTACAACGCGGCATTGACTCTTGCAAAAACCATTTCGGAAATCCCGATGAACATTGTGGACGATCTGGTATTAGTAGATGACAACAGCACCGATAATTCAATTGAGATTGCGCAGAAACTGGGGATCAATCACATCATTAAACATACAAAAAACAGGGGTTATGGCGGAAACCAAAAAAGTTGTTATGATAAGGCACTGGAATTAAATGCGGATATTATCATCATGCTTCATCCGGATTATCAATATACCCCAAAGCTTTTGTTGGCAATGGTTTCAATTATTGGAAACGATCTTTATAAAGTTGTTTTTGCAAGCCGGATTTTAGGAAAAGGTGCGTTGAAAGGTGGCATGCCTTTGTATAAATATATAGCCAACAGATTTCTTACTTTATTCCAAAATACGATGATGAACCAAAAGCTTTCGGAATATCATACCGGCTATCGTGCATATCATAAAGATGTTTTGAAAAACATTAATTATCATCAGAATTCTGACGATTTTATTTTCGATAATGAAATGGTAGCTCAAATTTTTTACAACGGATTCGAGATCGCTGAAGTTACCTGCCCTACCAAATATTTCAAAGAAGCCTCTTCGATTAATTTAAACAGAAGTATCACCTACGGATTAGGAGTTTTGAAAGTTTCTCTTCTATATTTCCTTACAAAACTTAAAATGTATAAATGGAAATTGCTAGAACAATAAAGAAGAATGAAAGCAATTTATATCTTTCGATAATCATCTTATCGGGCATCTTTTTTTTCATTCCATTTTTAGGAAGAGTTCATCTTTTTGATTGGGATGAAATCAATTTTGCGGAATCGGCAAGAGAAATGATCGTTACCGGAAATTATCATCGTGTCCAAATTAATTTCCAGCCTTTTTGGGAAAAACCACCTTTGTTTTTTTGGTTACAGGCAGGTGCCATGAAGATGTTTGGAGTGAATGAATTTGCTGCAAGATTTCCAAATGCAGTCTTCGGTATTATTACACTTGTTACATTTTTTCTTATCGGGAAAAAATATAAATCGGCAAGATTCGGTTTCATTTGGGCACTGAGTTATCTCGGCACTTTTTTACCACATTTATATTTCAAATCGGGCATCATTGATCCCATTTTTAATTACTTTATTTTCCTTGGTGTTTATTTTATGTATCTCGATATTACAGGACAAATTTTTAAAAATAAATATTTATATCCATCTCTGGCAGGGCTTTTCATTGGATTAGCTACCTTAACAAAAGGGCCGGTCGGGCTACTCGTGTTTTTGATTTCGTTTCTTGTGTATTTTCTTTTTACAAAATTTAAAAACTTTCCAGGCCTCAAAAAGATTTTGGTATTTATTTTCTTTTTCACCATCATTTGTTTGTTGTGGTTTGGCCAGGAAATTATAAACAACGGTTTCTGGTTTCTAAAAGAATTTCTCTCCTACCAGGTCGACTTGTTTTTGCATCCTGTTGCCAGCCATGGTGAACCTTTTTATTATCATTTCGTAGTTGTATTCATTGGTTGTTTTCCAATTTCAATAATTGCACTGCCCATTTTATTTGGTAGAAATACCGAAATAAATAAAGATTTTTTGCGGTTGCTGAAAATTCTTTTCTGGACCGTCATGATACTATTTAGCATTACTACCACAAAAATTGTTCATTATTCATCACTCACATATATGCCACTTGCTTTTATGGCTGCCTGTTATCTTGATCTTCTGATAGTAAACCAACAAAAAATGAAGATTTCTCTTCTGATTTTAATTGGTTTTATGGGATTGGTATTTTCATTTTTGTTGGCAGCCCTTCCTTACGTAGCCAATCATCATGAGTTGATCCTGCCCTATTTGAAAGATCCTTTTGCAGCAGCAAGCTTGAATGCAGATGTGCACTGGCAGGGATTTGAGAGCTTCATTGGCATTGGATATTTTATTGCAGTACTGACTGCAATCGCGTTTTTTTATAAGAAACAAAACCAAAAAGGTATTGTAATCCTTTTTTTCTCTACAGCTATTTGTCTGTTTGTTTATCTTCTGGCTGTTGTCCCAAAAATTGAAAAATATTCACAAGGACCGGCGATCAGTTTTTATGAAACCCTTCAGGGGAAAGATGTGTATGTGTGGCCAATAGGATTCAAAAGCTATGCACAATATTTTTATGCAAAGAAACCTGCATACCCCGTTTATGGAGAAGCTGATGAAAACTTTTTACTAAAAGGAAACATAACCAGGCCTGCATACTTTGTGGTCAAAATAACAAACATTGGCTTTGATAGTACCTGCAATAATTGTACGTTAATAAAGCAAGAAGGTGGCTTCAAATTTTATAAGAGAGAAGCTGTGGCGAAATGAAACAATTCATTATTTCTGGCCAGTTTATTAATGTAACACTACCGTCTGATGTCTGTTAGAATAATGAACGTATATATTTTCGATAATGGCTTTTCGTTGTCAGGATTTGAATGTATTTAATGTCGCGGCGGTTTTATTAATTGAATAAATAAAGCCACCACAACAGTAGTAAAAACAAAAGAATAACCCACTTTCAAAAGAAGATTTATACCGCAACCGCCTTGTTCACCAAATCAGCAGCTTCGCTTAATAAAATTGCTGATTCTACTTTCAGCCCACTTTTATCAATGAGCTCTTTGGCAACTTTTGCATTGGTGCCCTGCAGGCGAACGATTATAGGAATTTCAATATTTCCTATAGATTGGTAAGCGTCTATAACACCTTGTGCGACGCGATCACAGCGCACAATACCGCCAAAAATATTGATAAGAATCGCCTTTACTTTCGGATCTTTTAAAATTATTCTAAACCCAGCTTCTACGGTTTGCGCATTGGCTGTACCACCTACATCCAAAAAATTTGCCGGTTGTCCACCACTTAATTGAATCATATCCATCGTTGCCATAGCCAGTCCGGCGCCATTCACCATGCAACCCACATTTCCATCTAATTTTACAAAATTCAGATTATATTTTGCAGCTTCTATTTCTGTTGGATCTTCCTCAGTTACATCACGCATGTTGGCAATATCAGGATGGCGCAATAATGCATTATCGTCAATATTCATTTTGCAATCGACTGCAATTATTTTAGCGTCACTCGTTTTGAACATAGGGTTTATTTCAAGCATGCTGCAATCAAGTCCTACAAAAGCTTTGTAAAGATTTGTTACAAACTTTACACAATTTTTGAAAGCGCTTCCGCTCAAACCCAGGTTGAATGCAATCTTTCTGGCCTGGAAAGACAATAGTCCACCACCAGGATGCACCCATTCTTTGAATATTTTATCAGGTGTTTCATGTGCTACATCTTCAATATTCATTCCTCCTTCTGTGCTATACATGACCACATTTTTTCCTTTGGAACGATCCATTAAAATTGATAAATAAAATTCTTTCACAGGCTCAGCACCATCATAATAAACATCCTGAGCAACAAATACTTTACTTACTAGTTTACCAACTTCACCGGTTTGAACAGTCACCAAAGTTCCACCCAGAATATTTTGAGCAATCTTTTTTACATCCTCTAAACTTTTAGCAACCGCCACACCTCTCTGTTCCGTTCCCCGAATCTTCCCTTTCCCTCTTCCGCCTGCGTGAATCTGGGCTTTAATCACCGCAAACCTGCTTCCATACTGACTATTAATAAAACGGTACGCATCTTCTGCTTCTGTAACTGTGCTACAGGCAATCCCTTCCTGAACAGGGACGTTATATCTTTTCAATAATTCTTTTGCCTGGTATTCATGTAAATTCATATAAACATTTTTATGCGAAGATAATCTGTAAAAAATAAATTGAGTCTTTGATAAAAAAAGGAAAAGGTTCTGTTGTCAAAAGTGTAAGGTAAAAATGCTCCCCTCATTCTGTATGGAATGAACTGTAATATTCCCTTTGTGCAACATCATTATTTGTTTACACAAACTAAGTCCAATTCCACTTCCGGTTTTTTTGGTGCTAAAAAAAGGAATAAAAATATTTTCCAGCACGTCTTCGTTTATACCACTACCGTTATCTGCTACTTTTAAAAGAACCTTTTGTTTTTCACTCAGTGATCCTGATAAAACAATCTTTGCATCCGGTCTATCTTTCAGTGCTTCTTTTGCATTCACCACTAAGTTGATCAGAACCTGTTCTATAAGGCTTGGATCTACTTCTACTGATAATCCGGGATCCTTCAAAACAACATCCATCTCAATATTTTTTTGCCCAAGCGTTGGCTCCATCAATTGATATATGTTTTCGAAAAGATCGCGAACAAAAACTTTTTTAAGATTGGGGTTGGTGATCTTGTTTAAATTACGATACGTTTCTGCAAACTTCAAAAGACTTTCACTTCGGCGCTTGATTGTTTCTATCCCTATTTCCAAATCATGAACTGCTCCATTACTATTATCAAGGAAATTTTTTGAGCTCTGCAGCCGATTCTTCAAAGTATCCGATAATGAAGAAATAGGCGCCACGGAATTCATGATTTCATGTGTCATCACACTCAATAATTTTTGCCATGCTTTTGATTCTGTTTCGTCTAAAACTTCATTTATGTTTTGAAAAGCCACCAACATAAATTTATTGCCGTCAGTTTGAAAAGCAGTTCCTGAAAGTAAAATTTTGAATGACCTGTTTTCGAGACGAACAATTGCAATTTTATTTTCCGTAGGTTTTAATGAAATTACTTCGTTATACAATTCCCGATCTCTGTTCAATAAAGAATGGATGGTTTTCAAATAAGGTAGATGCAACATTTTTTTTAGCGATTCGTTCATCCAGATCATCTCCCCTGTTTCAATATTGAAGGACATAATCCCGGTATCAACGAGTTCCAGTATCTTTTGCAGGTACTGAAATGACGTTTCTTTTTCTTTCGAAATCTCTTTGAATGTATCTGTAATCTGATTAAATCCTTCGCGCAGCGATCTTAATTCAAGAGGAGCTTTCTTTACACTGAAATGTCTTGAAAAGTCACGATAGTGAATCGATTCGACGAACTGCTTCAATTCATTTTGTCCTCTGAAATGAAAGCGGTAAAGTTCTATGAATTGATATATTAATATGGGTATTACTAAAAATAAATAATTATAATTCTTACTCATCAACAGGTAAGAAGTAAGCATTAAAGTGATAAACAATAGAAATATTCTGATAAATATTTTGAATCCAATCCGGTTAAGCATGTTGTAAAAAAAAATTATTGTTGACAAAAATATAAATGCTTCCAGTTTATGATCGCCCATTCATCAGACTAACCTAAATATCGTATTTGCTCAATCTTCTGTACAAGGCTGTTCTTGTTAATCCCAGTTCCTTAGCGGCTTTGCTAATGTTTCCATTATGTTTTTCTATTACCCGCAGAATAGTATTCTTTTCCACTGTATTCAGATTAAAGTCTTTTGGCTCATCCTCTTTTTGAACAACAGTTTCAATCGGAGAAAAAATTAAGTCCTCAGCGGAGAGTGTCTCTTGCTCCGACATAATTACTGCTCTTTCCATGGTATATTGAATTTCACGCACATTTCCTGGAAAATGATATCGTTTCAATTTTGCGACGGCTTTTTCATCAAAATGTAAAAGTGGTTTCAAATATTTTTTTGAATAAATATCAACAAAATGATTAGCCAGTAAAATAATATCATCTCCTCTTTTCCGCAAAGGAGGTACCATAATTTCGACTGTATTTATCCGGTAAATTAAATCTTTCCTAAACCGGCTTTCATTTGCCAGCTCTGTCAAAGGCAGGTTGGTAGCGCATATGAGTCGAATATCAATTGCAACAGGAACATTAGATCCCAATCTTGTTACCTGCCTGTTTTGTAAAACACTTAATAATTTTGATTGTTGCTGCAAGGTAATATTGCCTATTTCGTCCAAAAATAAAGTTCCTCCGTTTGCAGTTTCAAATCGCCCTTCACGATCGTCGGAAGCGCCGGTAAAAGAACCTTTTTTGTGTCCAAATAATTCGCTCTCAAAAAGAGATTCTGTCAATGCACCTACATCCACTTTTATAAATGGTTTTTTAGAGCGAAGTGAATTTTGATGTATGGCTTTTGCAATCAAATCTTTCCCTGTCCCGTTTTCTCCCAGGACAAGAATATTTGCATCGGTAGGAGCAATTTTTTCAATTTTAAAAAAAATATCTTTCATCACTTCCGAAGTGCCCATCAATTCTTTTCCAATTATGGAAGCATCGCCGGATATTTTTCCCCCGGTAGGATTCCCTTTTTCTTTAAGTGTATTTTTTATACACTCAATTAATTTTTCATTATGCCAGGGCTTTACCATGAAATCTGAAGCGCTTTCTTTCAGGGAACGAACCGCAAGATCGATCCCACCATAAGCTGTAATCATTATCACATCGGCTTTTGAGCCGAATTCTCTTATTTTCTTCAACCAAAATATTCCTTCGTTTCCGGTATTGATCGAGCTGTTGAAATTCATGTCAAGCAATATCAAATCAACAGGATGTTTTGATAAAAGATTACGGATGTTCTCCGGATTTTTTTCCGTAATTACTTCCTTCACTTCTGTTTTCAATAGCAGTTTTACTGCCGTCAAAACATCCGTGTCGTCATCAATAATTAAGACTGTTGCATTTTTTACATTCATCTCAAAACCGTTTTAGGGAAATAGAAATCCACATTATTTATTCGTTTACTATCAAACAAAACCTGTTCGTCGAAACCTCAAATTTGTAATGAAAACAAAAAGAAAATTCAAGTTTTTTGTTTATTTACTATAATCGCAATGATCCTCATTTTTTACCGGATTATTACAAATAAAAACATTGCAAGAATAACCAATTTAAAAACAATTTCTTGCGATATTCTATTAATTTTTTCTAAAGCATTGTCTACTGTCTCAAAACCGGATATTGACTGTATCATAAGCGGACACCGCATCTTAGAAGTATTTTATATTCCGATTGAGAAACAATGAGTTATAATCTGGCATGCTGTTGTACTAATGATTGACAGAAAAACAAAATGAATTCTACGAAATATAACTAAATAAAAAGACAAGCGAGCTAAAAATAAATTTCAAACTTATAAAACTAAAAATCATGAAACTTCAATCAAACACTTTACTGGAAAGCCTGACCGACCAGGAATTAAATCTTTTAACGATCGAGGTAAAAGAAACTCTCTCTAAGGATTTCAAAAAAAAGAAAAGGAATTTTACCACCACTGATTTGTGGAATATCCAACGGCGTGCAAAAAGCTATTATGCGAGAAGGTCCATTTTTTTACCCTGAATATTTCTTCACTTTTAAAAATAAAAATCATGAAACTCCAATCAAACAATTAATTGGATACCTGACCGGTCAGAAATTAAAAATTCTTACAACAGAAAGAGAAGCACTTTAAATAAGAATTTCAAAAAAGAAAAGAAGAGAAAAGAAAATTAACCGCTGCTGTTTGGGGTTCTTCAACGAAGCAAAAGAAACAGATCCTTCCAAAGATTTCTACTGATGCCCGTTTGAATTTCGCAACAGTCCGTTGTATCAAAAATGAACGGAAACTGTATCGAAACCGTACACCCCGTGAGAAATTAATTTTCTAATTGATTGAGAAGCAAATAAATATATAATGGCATACCATTTATAGTTATTAAGTAGTCAGTATAAGCCGGAAAGAGAATGGTGAGGATTTTGTTTCCGGCACTTCAAAAAAAAATTATGGACAGAGTAATAGAAAAAAAGAAATGGTCAACCAGGAGAATTCTTACTATTGGTGGAATAATAGCAGTGATTGGGCTGATTGCAGCGAGCTACTATTTTACTTCCGGGAAAAGCAAACTCAATGTGGACACGGATCGCGTAACAATCAGTGAACTAACTAAAGGAACATTTCAGGAATTTATTCCTGTGAATGGAGTCGTACTTCCGTTGACAACAATTTATTTGGACGCAGTTGAAGGCGGCCGGGTTGAGGAAAAGTTTGTGGACGATGGCGCGGTGATGAAAAAGGGACAACCAATCTTAAGATTGTCGAATACGGATTTGCAATTGGGATTGGTAACGCAACAAACCAATGTTTATAATTTGCTTACACAAATGCAAATTTCAAAAAATGCTGCGCAACAAAACACGGTGAGCAAATTGAATCAGATGACAGATGTAGAAAGTCAGTTAAAGGAAGCAGAACGGATTTACAACCTGGATAAACACTTGTATGAACAAAAAGCAATTGGTTCTCAGGAATTTCAAAAAGCAAAGAACGAGTACAATTATTATTTACAAAAAGAGAAGCTAACCCAACAGATTCTTCACCAGGATTCCATTTCAAACTCGCAGCAGATTCATCAATCCAGGCAATCTTTCGAAGGCTCTCAGAATGCATTGAATGTGATGCGTCAAAAAGTGGGAGATTTGATTGTTCGTGCGCCCATCGATGGACAGTTGACATCACTTGATGCGGAGATCGGCCAATCAAAAAATAAAGGAGAAAGGCTGGGACAAATAGATGTCTTAAGCGGTTTTAAGGTTCGTGTAGATATTGACGAACACTACATTTCAAGAATTTTTATCGGTTTGAAAGGAGATTTTGATTTCAACAATAAAACATACAAACTTGAGATAAAAAAAGTTTATACGCAAGTTACAAACGGTCGTTTCCAGGTTGATATGGAATTTATCGATGATGTACCGCAGGGAATTCGTCGCGGACAAACATTACAAATCCGTTTGGCATTGAGTGATGAAACACAGGCGCTGCTTTTGCCGAAAGGCGGATTTTATCAACAAACCGGAGGTAACTGGATTTTTAAAGTAAGTGCCAATGGGAAAACTGCCTATAAATCGGATATCCAGCTTGGGCGCCAGAACCCTGATTTTTATGAAGTGTTGAGTGGGTTGAAGCCAGGTGATAAAGTAGTAACGAGTAGCTATGAAAATTACGGAGATATGCAGGAACTGGTGTTGAAGAAGGATTGAACTGGAGATTGATTTAAGAAGAAATAAAATTGAATGATGTTCCTTTTCATTCACAAAGTTGAAAGATGGAAATCAAAATTGGGACCGGTAAAATAGTTATCGGTAAATATAAGAATAAATGAAAGTTAGCATCTATGTGCGTTCAGCTCAAAGACTAAAACTAAATTCTCACAAATAAAAAAATTAAAATGATCAAAATTAAAGACCTGGAAAAAATTTACCGTACCGAAGAAGTGGAAACAGTTGCACTGAATAAACTTTCTTTCTCAGTTAAAGACGGGGAGTTTGTTGCTGTAATGGGACCCTCGGGTTGTGGGAAATCAACACTGCTGAATATCCTTGGGTTACTCGACGATCCGGACAGTGGAAGTTTCCTGTTTAATGGAATTGAAGTGGCTCATTTTAATGAGAGAAAAAGAGCTGACTTACGTAAAAAAAATATTGGTTTCGTTTTCCAAAGTTTCAACCTGATAGATGAGTTAACTGTTTTTGAAAATGTAGAATTGCCATTAATCTATCTCGGTATAAAAAGTGATGAAAGAAAAAAACGTGTCGAAGCTGTGTTAGACAAAGTACAGATTATGCACCGGCGTAACCATTATCCACAGCAGCTTTCAGGCGGCCAACAACAGCGTGTAGCCGTAGCAAGAGCGGTAGTAAATAATCCCAAATTAATTCTTGCAGATGAACCTACCGGAAACCTGGATTCATCGAACGGTAATGAGGTAATGCAAATGCTTATGGATTTGAATGAGCAGGGAACTACGATTATTATGGTTACACACAGCGAGCATGATGCGCGATATAGTCATCGCATTATAAGAATGCTCGATGGGCAAACAGTTACGGAAAATATTTTAGTATAACAATACCCGAATACCAATCATATCAGGATGTATAAAAATTATTTTAAAACCGCATGGCGCAACATTATGCGCAACAAGACCTTCAGCATTTTAAATATTGCCGGACTGTCTATTGGTATCGTTTGCGCTTCCCTTATTTTTTTGTGGGTAGAATATTCTTTTGAATACAATGCCTCTC